>DASVPM010000179.1:0-9044 GCA_036382815.1 Allosphingosinicella sp. | reverse complement strand
TCCGGGGCCGCTGGATTGCCGCGTCGCTTCGCTCCTCGCAATGACGTTCTAGAGGGCGATCTCGGCGAGGATCGCGTCGAGCACGAGGCGTCCCGACGGCCGCACGGTCAGGCGGTTCTCCTGGCGGCCGAGCAGCCCCTGACGCTCCAACCGCTGCACCGAGGCGAAGTCGAGCGCTGGCCGCACCGCCTCCAGCTCCACCCCCTCGCTCAGCCGAAGCCCCATCAGCAGCGCCTCGGTCGCCTGCTCCTCCCGGCTCAGCGGGATCTCCTCCACCATCCCGTGGCCGTTGCGCTCGAGCGCTCCGAGCCAGTTCTCGGGCTTCCGATGTCTCTGGGTCGCAAGCCCCCCGCGCCGACCGTGGGCGCCCGGGCCGACTCCGAGATAGGGCCGATAGCGCCAGTAAGCGAGGTTGTGGCGGCTCTCCTCGCCGGGCCGGGCGTGGTTGGAGATCTCGTAGGCGGGGACCCTGGCTTCCTCCGTCATCGCCTGAGTCAGCTCGTAGAGCGAAGCGGCCTCGTCCGGATCGCGCGCGGCAAGCTCCCCGCGCCCGGCCATGGCGGCGAAGCGCGTGCCGGGCTCGATCGTCAGCTGGTAAAGCGAGAGGTGGCCGGTGCCGAAGCCGAGCGCCCGGCCGAGCTCCGCCGCCCAGGCCGCCTCGCTCTGGCCGGGCAAGGCATAGATGAGGTCGAAGCTGACGCGCTCGAAGCATCGTTGGGCCGTGGCCAGCGCGGCCAGGCCCTCCGCGGAATCATGGGCGCGGCCGAGGAAGCGCAACGCCGAATCGTCGAGCGACTGGAGGCCGAGCGAGACCCGGTTCACGCCGGCCGAGGCGAGGTCGGCGAAGCGCGCCGCCTCGACCGAGGAGGGGTTCGCCTCGAGCGTGATTTCGACGTCGGCTGCAAGCCCCCAATAACGGTCCGCCGCCTCGATCAGGGCCGCGACCGTCGCCGGCGCCATCAGCGAGGGCGTGCCGCCTCCGAAGAAGATCGAGGCGAGGGGACCGCGCGGCCAGGCTTCCGCTTCCCAGGCGAGATCCTTGAGCAGCGCCTGGCGCCAGGACGTCTGGTCGATCGACTCGCGGACATGGCTGTTGAAATCGCAATAGGGGCATTTGGAGACGCAGAACGGCCAGTGGACGTAGAGGGCGAGGCCGGAAGAAGCTCCGTCATTGCGAGCGCAGCGAAGCAATCCAGGCTCCGGCGCAGATGCGGGCGCAGTGCTGGATTGCTTCGTCGCTCCGCTCCTCGCAATGACGGGAAAATGGCCCATTCCTAGAAAAGCGCAGCCACCAGCTTGCGGAACGCATCGGCCCTATGGCTGATTTTATGCTTCTCCGCCGGGTCCATCTCGCCGAAGGTGAGGTCTTGGCCGGCCGGAACGAAGACCGGGTCGTAGCCGAAGCCCCTGTCTCCGCGCGGCGGCCAGACGAGGGTCCCGTCGACGCGCCCCTCGAACCACTCGCTGCGGCCGTCCGGCCAGCAGACGGCGAGGGCACAGACGAAATGCGCGACCCGGCTCGCTTCGGGTCCGAGCGCCTCCAATTCTTCCTGGACCCGGCGCATCGCCAGCCCGAAATCGCGAGGTCCCTCGACCTCGCCCGGTCCCGCGGCCGGCGCGACCCGCGGATCGGCGGCCAATGCCCAGCGGGCCGAGAAGATGCCCGGACGCCCTTCGAGCGCCTCGACGCAAAGGCCACTGTCGTCGGCGAGGGCGGGGAGGCCGGAAAGGTCCGCGGCCTCGCGCGCTTTCAGATCGGCGTTGTCGACGAACGACGTTCCGATCTCGTCGGGCTCGGGAAGATCGAGCTCGGCCGCCGAGACCGGCTCGACCCCATAAGGCCCAAGCAGATCGCGAATCTCGCGCACCTTGCCTTCATTGTGGCTGGCGATGACCAGCTTGCCGGGCTGAAGCTTCCTCATCGCCCGGTCGCCCGGTCCTGGGCGGCGAAAATCTCGCCGCAGCCGATCCGCGCGAGCCGGAGCAGCCGAAGCAGCCCTTCCTCGTCGTAGGTCTCGCCTTCCGCGGTGACCTGCGCCTCGACGATGTTGCCCTCGCCCGTCAGGACGAAATTCCCGTCGGCGCCCGCGTTCGAGTCCTCCTCATAGTCGAGGTCGAGCACGGCGCCGCCGTTATGGATCCCGCAGCTGACCGCCGCCACCTTCTGGCGTATCGGGTCGACGGCGAGGAGCTGCTGCCTGAGCAGTCCGTCGACCGCGATGCGAAGAGCGACCCAGCCGCCCGATATCGCCGCCGTCCTCGTCCCTCCGTCGGCCTGGATGACGTCGCAATCGACGGTGATCTGACGCTCGCCGAGGGCCTGGAGGTCGACCACCGCCCGGAGCGAGCGCCCGATCAGCCTCTGTATCTCCTGCGTCCGGCCGGACTGCTTGCCCGAGGCCGCCTCGCGCCGTCCGCGCGTGTGGGTGGCCCGCGGCAGCATCCCATATTCCGCGGTCACCCAGCCCTTGCCCTTGCCCCGGAGCCAGGGCGGAAGGTTCTGCTCCACCGAGGCTGTGCAGAGCACGCGAGTATCGCCGAAGCTGATCAGGCAACTGCCCTCGGCGTGGCGGGTGAAGCCCGCCTCCATCACGATCTCCCGCATCTGGTCGGGCGCGCGTCCGGATGGCCGCATGTCGGTCCTTTCGTTTCGAAGCCGGCGCCTTAGCCAGAGCGAAGGCCGTAATCCACCCGCAAGTCCAGCCTCCCCCCTCCCTGCAAGGGAGGGGCCGGGGGTGGGTCCGCCGGAGGCGCCGAAACTCCGATGCCGTAAAGTCTCGCTTCGCTCGCCTACCCACCCCCCTCCCCCTCCCTTGCAGGGAGGGGGAGGGTGACGGCGGCGGCTCGGCCGACTACATAGCCCGCCAATGGCCTCCACCCCCGTCAGCGAGCTCACCGAACGCGCCCGGGAAGTGTTCCGGATGGTGGTCGAGAATTATCTCGGCTCGGGCGCTCCCGTCGGATCCCGGACCCTCTCGAAGCTGGGCGGCCTCAACCTGTCCCCGGCGTCGATCCGGAACGTCATGCAGGACCTCGAGGAACTCGGCTTGCTCGCCCATCCGCACACGTCGGCGGGACGGGTGCCGACCGAGACCGGCCTGCGAATGTTCGTCGACGGGATGATGCAGGCGGCGGAGCCGAGCGCCCAGGAGAGGGCGGCGATCGAGGCGCGGCTCGAGCGGGGCGGCCCGATCGAGGAAGCGCTGTCCGCCGCCACGGCCGCCTTGTCCGGCCTCTCCGCCTGCGCCGGAATAGTGCTGGTTCCGAAACGCGACCCGGTGCTCCGCCAACTGGGCTTCGTCCAGCTTTCGCCGGAGCAGGCGCTGGCGGTGATGGTCGGCGCCGAGGGAAGCGTCGAGAACCGGGTCGTCGACCTGCCTCCCGGGGTCACCGCGTCCGCTCTCGCCGAGGTCGGAAATTACGTCAGTGCGCGCCTCTCGGGCCTCACTCTGCCCGAGGCGCAGCGGCGGCTCGCCGCCGAGATCCAGGCCGGCAAGGCGGCGCTCGACGATGCCGCCCGCCAGCTGATCGACCGCGGTCTCGCTCTCTGGTCCGAGGACGGGGCGCAGCGCCCGGTGCTGATCGTGCGGGGCCAGGCCAACCTGCTCGAGCCCGGCGCCGCCGACGACCTCGAACGGGTCCGGCAGCTGCTCGAGGAACTTGACGGCAAGGAGGATATCGTCCGGCTGCTCGAGAGCGCCCGGGCCGGGCAGGGGATGAAGATATTCATCGGCTCCGAGAATAAATTGTTCGCGCTTTCCGGCTCCTCGGTCATCGCCGCGCCCTATCGCGGCCGCGACGGCAAGGTCGTCGGAGTGGTGGGCGTGATCGGTCCGACGCGGTTGAACTATGCGCGGGTCGTACCCATGGTGGATTTCACGGCACAGGCACTATCGAGATTGATGGCATGAACGAAGATCAGGAACTGCACGAAGAGACCGACGAGAACGAAGACGGCGCCGCCGGCGAGCAGGCGCCGGAGCAGGATTTCTCCGAGCTGGTGAAGGAGCTCGAGCAGGTCCGCCAGCATGTCCTCTACGCCCAGGCCGAGACCCAGAACGTGCGCCGCCGGCTCGAGCAGGAGAAGCAGACGGCGGCCGCCTATGCCGCGACCGGCTTCGCCCGCGACGTCCTGTCCGTGAAGGACAATCTCGACCGGGCCCTGGCGGCGATCCCCGACGATCTGCGTCAGGACGACCGGATGAAGGCGCTGATCGCGGGCATCGAGGCGACCGGCCGCGAGCTGGACACCGTCTTCCAGCGCAACGGCATCAGCCGCGTCGAAGCGATGGGCCAGCCGCTCGATCCGCACAAGCATCAGGCGATGGTCGAGATCCCGAGCGACGCCGAGCCCGGCACCATCGTCCAAGAGATGCAGGCCGGTTACATGATCAAGGACCGGCTGCTGCGGCCGGCCCTGGTCGGGGTTGCGAGGAAGGGATGACCCGTCGCCCCGGCCAAGGCTGGGGCCCCGCGGGGTGAAAGGCGCGGGCGCATTTCACCCGCCGGGATGCCAGCGCTCGCTGGCGCGACGAGGATTCAGTAATCCTCGTGCATCATGTCGATCTCGCGGACGCGGCGCTTCTGCCGGGCGTCCTCGACCAGGCGCCGAAGCTCCTCCCGGCGCTGGGCGGCGCGTTCGACGTGGCGAAGGACGAGCGCGCCGCCGCGGGTGGTCTCGTCGCTCGAGGTCACGGTGATGGTCCCGAGCCCGGCCAGCTGGTTGATCAGGCTGAAGTCGAGGCGGACGTCCTTCACCCGGTAGAGCTCGACCTCGTCCAGGCTCTTGATGAAGATGCCTTGGCGGACGATCAGCCTGTCCTGGCAGATGTCGTAGCGGGCGGCCATGCTCTCGAACCATTTCCAGAGCATGATGCCGAAGGCGAGCGCGCTGATCAGCAGCGGCGAGCGCCCCCACTCGCCGGGCGCCGTGAGCAGGATCCCGATCGGGACCAGTGCGATCGTCCCCCAGCCCGCCAGGGTGCCGCGAAGCCATCCCCAGGTCGAGGAGCGGAACGAGTCGAGCGGCTGTTCCATCCGATTTTCCTTCAATGCACGGCCCGGTCCTGGCGCTCGCCCTTGGATGCGAGCGAGAAGCGGGCTTCGGGGGTCGCGAGCGTCCCCATGATCATCTTCGCGGCATAGGCGCCGACGGCGGGGCCGTGCTTGAAGCCGTGTCCCGAGCCGGCCCCGACCAGGGCGACGTTGGGGCGGTGCGGATGCCAGTCGATCAGCAGGTCGCCGTTGGCGCTGTTTTCATATTGGCAGACCCGGGCCTCGCTCAGCGGCGCTCCGCGCAGCCGGGGGAAGCGCCGTTCCATATAGGCGCGGGCCTCGGCCAGGGCCGCCGGGGAGGGGATCCGGTCGCCCTGGTCGGGATCGGTCGGCGGGCCGTGCAGGTCGTGCGCGACCTTGAAGCCGCGGCCCTCGAGGTCCGGCGTGCCGTAGTAGATGTCGCCGGCATTGAAGTCCGCCCAGCCGGGGATCGCGCCGGGTCCGAAGCCGTCGTCGCCCGCCGGCGGGCGGAAGAAGAAGACTTCCTGACGGGTCGGGAAGATCCGGCGTCCGAGCAGCTCCGGAAACAGCTTGGCAAGCCAGGGGCCGCAGGCGAAGACGTAGCGGTCGGCCGACAATTTCTCGCCGTTCCCCAACGCTATGCGATCGAGCGGGCCGGACCCGTGCTCCGGGGCCTCCACCGCGGCGCGGCGATATTCGCCGCCCGCAGCGACGAATTCCGCGACCAGGGTCTGCACCGCCCGCCGGGCCGTCAGCACGCCGAATTCGGGCTCCCACAGGCCGAGCTCGACGCCGTGGAAGTCGATCATCGGAAACCGCCGGCGCATTTCCCGCCGCTCCAGCAGCTGCGTCGGAAGCCTGAGGCGCCGATGGACCTCGACGGTCCGGTGGACATAATCCTCGGCGGTCGGGAAGAAGAAGAGAATGCCGGCCTTGTGGAACAGCGGCAGCCCCGCCCGTGCCGAGAGCGCGCGCCATTCGGCGAGGGACTCCCAGGCCATGCGGGTATAGACCTCGTCGGCGCCATAGCTCCCCCGGGTCAGCCGCGATTCGCCCCCGGACGAGGCCCGGGCGTGGGCCGGTCCCCAGGCGTCGAGAAGCAGCACCTTCCGCCCGGAACGCTGCAGCGCCCGTGCCGTACACGCCCCGAAAACGCCGGCGCCGACGACGACCACGTCCGCGGACCGGGAAAGGGCGAGGGCGGGCGCACCGGCCGCGGCCGCGGCCGCCGCTCCCGCCTTGATCGCAGCCCGCCTGGTCATCCTCGCCATCCACCCCTCCGGAGAGGCCCCAGCATTTGGGCTGGGCGGGCATTAGTCAAGCGGAGCCCATGTCCCGCGCCGGCCGTCACCCTGAACCTGCTCAGGTCAAAATGTCGCGAGCGGCTGGACCCTGCAAGCTGAAACAGGTTCAGCGCGACGCGGGGGTTGAGCCGGGGCCCCTGTAACGCTTCTGCAACAGTGTGGCGGATTTTCCCGGGCGGGGGCGTCCTTCGCCTTGATCTTCGTTTCATGCGGGGAGAGGATTGTTGCACTGCCACAACGAGGGGAACGTAAGATGGCTCGTCTCTGGAACCGCAATGGCCTCGGCAAGGCCGCCTTCCTGGCCGGCGCATCGTTCGCCGCCTGCATCGCCGCCGCCTCGCCGGCTTTCGCCCAGACCGAGGCCGAGCAGGCGGCGCAGACCGCGAACGAGGCCGCCGACGAGGCGGACGACGACACCACCATCTACGTCACCGCCACCAAGCGCGAGACGACGCTTCTCGAGGTACCCTTCTCGATCAACGCGCAGACCGAGAAGGACATACAACGTCTCGGCGCCGGGACGATCGAGGATCTGTCGCGCAATGTCGCCGGGCTCAACGTCCAGAATCTCGGCCCCGGGCAGAGCCAGGTCTCGATCCGCGGCGTCTCGGCCGGGCAGATCATCCGCGACCAGCCCGGCGTCAAGGAGCAGGTCGGGGTCTATCTCGACGAATCGGTGATATCGCTCTCGCTGTTCCAGCCGGACCTCGACCTGTTCGACCTGAACAGGGTGGAGACCCTGCGCGGCCCGCAGGGCACCCTGTTCGGCTCCGGGTCGGTGGGCGGCACGATCCGCTACATCACCAATCAGCCCGACGTCGCCAAGATGGAGGGCCTCGTCGAGGGCAATGTCAACATCGTCCGCGACAATTTCGGCGGTCACCTCAAAGGCGCGATCAACCTGCCGCTGGGCGACTCGGCGGCCATCCGGGTGGTCGGCTACCACACCGAATATGCCGGCTTCATCGACGCCCGGATGCCGGGCAACGTGCTGGACGAGAACGTCAATAACGGTCGCCGCACCGGCGGCCGGGTCGCCGTGCTGTTCCAGCCCACGGCCGACATCTCGATCACTCCGCGCGTCGTCTATCAGGAGGTCCGCGCCAACGGCTTCAACCGGCAGGAAGTCTACAACCTCTATGCCAATCCGTTCACGACGACCCGCCCGGCGGTGAACTTCAACGAGCGTGAGCAATTCCTGCTCCTGGGCGAGGACTTCAAGGACAACACCCTGCTCGCCGACCTTACCGCAAGCGCGGACCTGGGCGGGGTCGAGCTGACCTCGGTGACGACCTATATCAACCGCGACATCCTGGTGAGCCGCGACGCCAGCGCCCTGACCGGCAGCGTGTCGGTCGACCTCGGCTTCCCGACGGCCGGAATCCTGTTGCCTTCGAACCTCGTCGATACGACCGACCTCAAGACCTGGACCCAGGAACTGCGGATCTCCTCGAGCGGGGAGGGGCCGTTCCAGTGGCTCCTCGGCGCCTTCTATTCGGACGTCGACCGTATCTACGCGCAGCGCCTGCCGACTCCGGGCTACGACGTTTTCACGGACGCCCGCTTCGGCGCCGGCACTTCCGCGGCCGTCGCGAACGGCTTCCCGCTCAATTCGCCCTACAATGCCGACCTGCCCTACGACATCAAGCAGAAGGCCCTGTTCGGCGAAGCGAGCTACGACATCACCGAGGCGCTGACCGCGACCGCCGGCCTGCGCTATTACGACTTCAAGGAGCAGCGCGGCTTCAAGTCCGGGGGTCTCTTCGCCAACGGCGACAACCAGACGGACGAGACCAAGTCCGACGGCTTCTCGCCCCGCCTGCTCCTCAGCTACGAGGCGGCCGACGACGTCGTCATCAACCTGCAGGCCTCGAAGGGCTTCAGGCTCGGCGGAGTCAACGACCCGCTCAACGAAGGATTGTGCAGCGCCCAGGACCGGATCGATTATGGCGGCTTCGACCGCTACGACGACGAGACCTTGTGGAATTACGAAGCCGGCGTGAAGTCGAAATTCGGACCGATCACCGTGAACGCGGCGGCCTTCTACACCGACATCAGCAATCTGCAGGTGACCGCCGACGCGGGCTCCTGCTCCTCGCGGGTGGTGTTCAACGCGGACGCCCACACCATGGGCGTGGAGTTCGAGCTCACCGCCCGGCCGACCAAGGGCCTCGATCTGTCGATCGCCGGGAGCTGGGTCCAGGCGGAGTTCGACGAGACGAGGCTGAAGCAGAACGGAGCGGTGCTCGAAGGGATCAGGGAGGGCAACAGGCTGCCGTCGGTCCCCAATTTCCAGATCGCGGCCAGCGCCTTCTACAACATTCCGCTCGACGACGGGGGTGAGGCCTATATGGGAATCACCTTCCAGCATAACGGGACCCGGTACACCCAGCCGGGCGACCAGGAGAACAACCCGCGCACCTTCGTCCACGGGCTTCCGTTCGGCGGCGCCCCGGCCGGCGCCGCGACGACCCTCGACCTCAAGCTGCCCGATTATCAGCTGATCAACGTCAGCGCGGGGGTCGAGCTTGGGGACGGCTTCGGCGCGGTCGTCTACGTCAACAATCTGTTCGACGAGAACGCCATCCTGGCCTTCGACCGCGAACGGGGCGGGAGAGCCCGTCTCGGCTTCCATGTCGGCCAGCCGCGCACTTTCGGCCTGACGGTGCGCAAACGCTTCTGAGCGGATGACAACTTAAATCCTCCCCTGCATTTGCAGGGGAG
>DASVPM010000178.1:0-6434 GCA_036382815.1 Allosphingosinicella sp. | reverse complement strand
CGGCATCAGGACGTAGAGCGCGGCCGCCTTGTCGTTCTCACGGAGCAAGGTGGGGGCGGCGGCATCGGCGAGGTGGACTTCGACGATATCGCCCTCGATCTGCCCCAATATGTCGAGCAGGTAGCGGGCGTTGAAGCCGATCTCGAGGCTGTCGGAGCCGTAATCGCCCGGGACCTCCTCCGCCGCAGTGCCGTTTTCGGGGCTTGTGACCGAGAGAGTCACCCGGTCGCGGTCGAGCGCCATCTTGACGGCGCGGGTCTTCTCGCTGGCGATCGTGGCGACGCGGTCGACGCCTTCCTCGAAGCTGCGCGGGTCGATCCGCAGCAGCTTGTCGTTCGCGGTCGGGATGACCCGGCTGTAATCGGGGAAGGTGCCGTCGATCAGCTTGGAGGTGAGGATCGCGCTTCCGAGGCCGAAGCGGACCTTGGTCTCGGAGAGCGAGATCTGGACGGTGCCCTCGAGCTCGTCGAGGAGCTTGCGAAGCTCGGCGACGCACTTGCGCGGGATGATCACGTCGGGCATGCCCTCGGCCCCGGCGGGCCGCGGAACCGTGACCCGGGCGAGGCGGTGGCCGTCGGTGGCCGCCGCCTTCAGGACGGGCTGCGACTCGTCGGAGACGTGGAGGAAGATCCCGTTGAGATAATAACGGGTCTCTTCGGTCGAGATGGCGAAGCGGGTCTTGTCGATGATCTGGCGCAGGGTCGCGGCGGGAAGCTCGAAGCGGGTCGGAAGGTCGCCTTCGGCGATGACCGGGAAGTCGTCGCGGGGCAGGGTGGAGAGGTTGAAGCGGGCGCGGCCGGCATTGACCTGCATCTTGCCCTCGGCCGCGTTCAATTCGACCTGGCTTCCCTCGGGGAGCTTGCGCGCGATGTCGAACAATGTGTGAGCGGACACCGTAGTCGCGCCGGGCTGGGTGACGTTGGCCTCGACCGTCTCGACGATCTGGAGGTCGAGGTCCGTCGCCATCAGCCTCAGGCCCCCGCCCTCGGTCGCCTCGATGAGGACGTTCGAGAGGATCGGGATCGTGTTCCTCCGCTCCACCACGGACTGGACGTGGCCGAGGCTCTTGAGGAGCGTAGCCCGTTCGATCGTCGCCTTCATTGAAACCCCCGAAAGTCGTGCTTTGGTGGAGTATTAGAGCGCGCCGAGCCCCCCCGCTAGGGGATTGTCGCCGGGCGCGAAAAAAGGGGCGCAGCAGTGCGGGGCACCTGTCTCAAATCCTCCCCGCGATTTCCCGGGGAGGGGCACCAGCCGAAGGCTGGTGGAGGGGTCCTTCGGATTCAGCAAGACCCTCCACCATGCTTCGCATGGTCCCCCTCGCCGGCAAATGCCCGGGAGGAATCGCCGTGTCAGAAGCGGAAGCCGATGCCGATCAGGCCGTCATGCTTCCAGCTGTCCGATTCGTAGTTGGAGTAGCGGTACTCGCCCTTGACGTAGGCGTTGCTCCCGAGCTTCTGCTCGATTCCGGCGCCGACGCGGACCCCGTCGAGATGGCGAGTGAACTCGAATCCGCTGCCGCCGGCCGTGCCGGGATCGTAAGTGTCCTTGAGGCGAAGGTTCGTATAGCCGGCCTTTGCGTAGAGCAGGGTCCCGCTTCCGACGACGATCCCGACCCGGCCCCCCGCATAGAGATCGCGGCCGAGCTTGACGCACAGGCGGTCCTGGATGCTGCTCATCAGCACCTCGCACTCCCGGCCGATCGAGGTCGTCGCCTCGCCCTCCACCCCGACCACGAGCTTGCCTTTCTGGAAGTCATAGCCGAGCGCGCCGCCGACGAAGACGTCGTCGGTAATTCCGGCCACGGCCTCGGCCTTGAAACCGTTGAACTGGGAAGGCCCGGCCGGTGCGGGCTCGGCATCCTGCGCGAAAACGGGGGTAGCGAGACCGGCCGCGGCGACGGCGGCGGCAAGACAATATTTGAGCATCTGAGATCCCCTCAGCTAAATCCCCTGGTGCCCTGAAGTTGAGTGGCATTCGATGAACCTCGGATAAACATATTGTGGCGCAAATCGGGCATTCTACGAAGACAGATCGGGGCGACTTCTACCAGGCGAGACTTTTCTATTTGTTTTCCGAGATTTGACGGTGCGAGAATATGGCCAGATGCGGCATCTCAAAGATCATCCCCGATATGGATCAAAAATGACTGGTGACTGGTCATCCGATGGCCCTCAATTCGGCATCCGCGCGCGCGACCGCCATCCTGAACTTGTTTCAGGGTCCGCGTCTCGATCCGCGCGGCGGCCTGACGCTCGATGGCGAACCCGGTTGCACTGCCGGCGCCGCGGCGGCCGAAGGGCTTTTCGGTTGCCAATGGCGGCGGTCGCGGGGCATTCTCGGCCCGATGATGCGGCGCCTGGTTTTCCCATTGTTTTTCATTGCGCTGACGACACCCGCTTTGGCCCAGCCGCAGTCGCTCGGGATTTTCGGGACCTGGGGGGCGTTCCGCGCGCCGGAGCGCTGCTACGCCATCGCCGAGCCCTTGTCGGCGTCGCGTCCCGGGGAGGGGCGCGGCTTCGCCTCGATCGGCTATTGGCCGTCACGCGCCGTCGGCGGCCAGCCCTTCTTCAGGCTGAGCCGCGCCAAACGCGCGGGATCGGCCGTCCTGCTGCGGATCGACGACCGCACCTTTCAGCTTAGCGGCGGCGGCGCCGACGCCTGGGCGGCCGATCCCGCGGCCGATGCCGAGCTGGTGTCGGCGATGCGCACCGGAATCGAGATGAGCGTCGAGACCCGTTCGGCGAGCGGCGCCCTGGTCCGGGATTCCTACCGCCTTCGAGGCGCGGCGACGGCCATCGACGCCGCCGCCATCGCCTGCGCCCGGCGCCGCTGAGTGCCGCGCTGGTTCATCGCCCGGCACGGCGAGACCGTGTTCAACGCGGCCCGCCGCATGCAGGGCGAGATCGCGCATACGCCGCTGACCCGGGCCGGCTTCGCCCATGCGGAGGAGATAGGCGAGGCGCTGCTCGCCGTCCTCGGGCCGGCGCCGGAGCTCGCCCTCTGGGCCTCGCCGACCGGCCGCGCTCTTCAGACCCTCGCCATCGCGGCCGAGCATCTTCGGCTCGACTGGCACGCCGCGCGGACCGACGAGCGATTGTCGGAGATGGATATGGGCGAGTGGGGGGGACGGTCCTATGCCGAGATCGCCCGGGCGCATGGCGGATTCGTCAACCGGCAGGCCGGCCTCTTCACCTGCAGGCCGCCGGGCGGAGAATGGTTTGACGACATTGCGCGTCGCCTCCGCGCCTGGATCCGGGACACTGCCGGAGAGGAAGGGGACCGGCTGATCCTGATGCACGGCATCTCCTCGCGGGTATTGCGCGGCTTGCTGACCGGGGCCCCGGACCGTGCGGGCTGCGGGGCTCCGGTCGCCGCGGCGCTGCCGCAAGGCTCGGTCGTCTGCGTGGAGGACGGAGTGGAGACGGTCGTCGGCCTCGGCAGCGGCGATCTCGGCGCCTCCGGGACGGCCTAGAAAAAGCGCCGGTTATCCCCTACATAGGCCGCCTCATGACAGCGCCGATGACAATCCCCGGTCATATCGACCCGGTTTCCGTGCCGCGCCCCGCTTTCGAGGCGGAGGATAAGCGCGTCGACCTGGTCGGGTTGCCTCGCGACGCCATCCGGGCGGCGCTGGAGGAGGCCGGGCTCGAGCCCAAGCAGGCCAAGCTCCGGGCCAAGCAGATCTGGCACCAGATCTACAATCGCGGCGCCACCTCGTTCGAGACGATGAGCGACATCGCCAAGCCGCAGCGCGCCTGGTTCGCCGAGCGCTTCGTCGTCGGCCGGCCGCAGGTGGTGGTCGAGCAGGTCTCGACCGACGGCACCCGCAAGTGGCTGCTGAAGACGCCCGACGGCCACGATTTCGAGATGGTCTTCATTCCCGATGCCGATCGCGGGACGCTCTGCGTCTCGAGTCAGGTCGGCTGCACGCTTAACTGCGCTTTCTGCTTCACCGGGACGATGCGGCTGGTGAGGAACCTCACGGCCGGCGAGATCGTCGGGCAGGTGATGCTCGCCCGCGATTCCCTCGGGGAGTGGCCCTCGCAGCCGGAAGGGCGGATGCTTTCCAACATCGTCATGATGGGGATGGGCGAGCCGCTCTACAATTTCGACAATGTCCGGGACGCCCTCAAGATCGTGATGGACGGCGACGGGCTCGGCCTGTCGCGGCGGCGGATCACCCTTTCCACGTCCGGAGTGGTGCCGATGATGGCCCGAGCGGGGGAGGAGATCGGAGTCAATCTCGCCGTCTCGCTCCACGCGGTCACCAAGGAAGTGCGCGACGAGATCGTCCCGTTGAATCGCAAATACGGAATCGAGGAGCTGCTCGAAGCCTGCGCCGCCTATCCCGGAGCCAACAATGCCCGGCGGATCACGTTCGAATATGTCATGCTCAAGGACAAGAACGACAGCGACGAGGACGCGCTCGAGCTGGTCCGGCTGATCCGCAGGTACAAGCTTCCGGCCAAGGTCAATCTGATCCCGTTCAACCCGTGGCCGGGCGCCGTCTACGAATGCTCCGACGAGGAGCGGGTGCGGCGCTTTTCCGATATCATCTTCGAGGCCGGGATTTCCGCCCCGATCCGCCGCCCGCGCGGCCGGGACATCATGGCCGCCTGCGGTCAGCTGAAGTCGGCCGCCGAGAAGAAGAGCCGGGCGGAGCTCGACCGGATCTCGGCGGAGAAGCAGGCGGCTCTGGCCGACTGAGCCGGGAAGCGAGAGCGTCCTTCGATACGAAGCGGCGTGTCGAAGGACGCTCCGACCCTGAACGCCGGCTTACGATCCCATTCAGGACGCGCTCAATAGCGCCGCCGCATAACCCTCCTCGTGCCGGTGGTCAGTTCGCCGCCGCGGAAGGAGTTAGAAATGTTCAGGAAGCTCAGCCTCGCCACGGCCGCCGCGGCCGCCACCCTCACCGTGGTTCCGGCCGCCGCGCAGGCCAGCCACCGCAGCGGCTATTACGACAGCGGCCGCTATCAGCAGAGCTATCGCGGCGACCGCTACGGCCGCTACGACAGCCGCTATTACGGGCGCAGCAACGTCCGCTACAACGGCCGCCGCTGCAAGGGCACGACCGGAATGATCGTCGGCGGAGTGGGCGGAGCGCTGCTCGGCCGCACCATCACCCGCGACCGCTATCGCGGCCGTTCGGGCACGACCGGAACGATTCTCGGCGGCGCCATCGGCGCGCTCGCCGGCCGGGCGGTGCAGAAGTCGAGCTGCCGCTAGGCTTTCAAATCCCTCCGGTAGTGTATCGAGGGCGGGGCCGGTCTCTGAGAAGAGGCCGGCCCTTCTTTATCCTTCCCCGGATTTCCGGGGGAGGGGGACCGCGCGAAGCGTGGTGGAGGGGTTCTACGGAGTCGGCAAGGACCCCTCCACCATGCTTCGCATGGTTCCCCTCCCCGCGAAATCGCGGGGAGGATTTTAAGGCGAATCGAACAATGCCGCCAATTGCTCGATCATCGTCCCGCCCAGTTGCTCGGCGTCCATGATCGTCACTGCGCGGTCGTAATAACGCGTGACGTCGTGGCCGATGCCGATCGCGACCAGCTCGACCGGCGAGCGGGCCTGGATCCAGCCGATCACCTGCCTGAGGTGGCGCTCCAGATAGGTGCCGCTGTTCACCGACAGGGTCGAATCGTCGACCGGAGCGCCGTCCGAGATGACCATCAGGACCCGCCGCTCCTCGGGGCGCGCGATCAGCCGGCTGTGCGCCCACATCAGCGCCTCGCCGTCGATATTTTCCTTGAGCAGGCCCTCGCGCATCATCAGTCCGAGATTCTTGCGCGCGCGCCGCCACGGCTCGTCGGCGGCCTTGTAGACGATGTGCCTGAGGTCGTTGAGCCGGCCGGGGCTGGGCGGGCGCCCCGCCGCGAGCCAGGTCTCGCGCGCCTGCCCGCCTTTCCAGGCGCGCGTGGTGAAGCCCAGTATCTCGACCTTGACCCCGCACCGCTCCAGCGTCCGGGCGAGAATGTCGGCCGAAATGGCCGCGATCGAGATCGGGCGGCCGCGCATCGAGCCCGAATTGTCGATCAATAGCGAGACGACGGTGTCGCGGAACTCGGTCTCGCGTTCGACCTTGTAGCTCAGCGAGTGGGCCGGGTTGACGATCACCCGCGCCAGCCGGGCGGCGTCGAGCAGCCCTTCCTCCTGGTCGAAATCCCAGCTCCGGTTCTGCTGCGCCATCAGGCGCCGCTGGAGCCGGTTGGCGAGCTTCGTGACGGCGCTCTGCAGATGGACGAGCTGCTGGTCGAGATAGGCGCGCAAGCGCCCGAGCTCCTCCTCGTCGCACAGCTCGGGCGCCTCGATCACCTCGTCATATTTGGTGGTGAAGGTGCGATAGTCGAACTGCGGCGGCAGGTCCGAGAGGGGCCGGTTGGGCCGGACGGGGAGCATCCCCTCCTCGCCTTCCTCGCCGACCCCCGTCTCGCCCT
>DASVPM010000177.1:0-10141 GCA_036382815.1 Allosphingosinicella sp. | reverse complement strand
AGCCTTTCTCATTCCTCCCCCGCTTTTGCGGGGGAGGGGGACCATGCGAAGCATGGTGGAGGGGTTCTGCAGACACTGAAGAACCCCTCCACCGCGCTCCGCGCGGTCCCCCTCCCCGCGAAAACGCGGGGAGGATTTTACCACGGTACATTTTCATCCCATTCCTCCGGCAAGTGTGTCGAGCTGCAGGATCGGCAGAAGGATCGAAAGCACGATCACCGCCACCAGCGCGCCCATCAGGACGATGATCGCCGGCTCGAGCAGGGCGAGCGCGGTCGTGGTGAAGCTGTCGAACTCGCGCTCGAGATAGTCGGCGGCGCGCTCCAGCATCAAATCGAGCCGTCCGCTCGCCTCGCCGCTGGCGGCGAGATAGACCAGCAAGGGCGGGAAGATGCCCGAGCGCTTCAGAGCGCCGGACAGGCTTCCGCCGGTGCGCACCGCCTCGGCGATCTGGGCGGTGGCGGCGCGCAGGGCGCGATTGTGGACGGTCTCGGTGGTCAGCTTCAGGCCCTCGAGCAGCGGCAACCGGCTCGCCACCATGGTCGACAGCGTCCGGGCCATCCGCGCCGCGTGAAGGTCGCGCAGCAGCCTGCCGATCACCGGGATCCGAAGCAGACCGCGATCGAAGCGCAGACGGAAGCCCTCGTCGCGAAGTGCGCGCGAGACCAGGAAGCCGATGGCGACCAGGCCCAGCAGGATCGCCCACCACCAGCCGGCGAGCAGGTGCGAGACGGCGATCACCGCCCGGGTGAGGAAGGGCAGGGCCTGGCCGATATCCTCGAACTGCTCGACGACCCGCGGGACCACGAACACCATCAGGGCGAAGACGACGAACCCGGCGACGAGCGCGAGCACGGCAGGATAGGCGAGCGCGCTCAGCACCTTGCTCCTGACCTGGGCCTGCCGCTCGAGCAGGCCGGCCAGGCGCTCGAGGATCGACGGAAGGGTGCCCGAGCCCTCGCCCGCCTGGACCATGCCCCGGTACAGCGGCGGAAAGCTCGCGGGTTGCCGGGCCATGGCTTCGGAGAGCCGCCGTCCTTCCAGCACCGAGGCGTGCACCGACATCAGCACGTCGCGGACCTGGTCCTTCTCGGTCTGTCGGGCGATCGTGCGAAGCGCCTCCTCAAGGGGGCTGACCATCACCAGGGTCGACAATTGCCGGGTGAAGACGGTGAGCTGGCGGCCGTTGAGCTTCTTGCGAGCGAAGATCTGGCGAGAAAGCAAGGGCGGCGGCGCTTCTCCGCTCGAACTCTCCATCCTGACCACGAACAGGCCGCGGGCGCTCAGCTTCTCCCGGGCTTCGTCGACACTCTCGGCCCGGAGCGAGCCGCGCCGCTCCCGGCCGGCGCGGTCGAGCACGAGATAGGCGAACTCAGACATCCTCGCTCTCGCGCCGCGACACCCGGACGGCCTCCCCGACGCTGGTCACACCCTCGCGAACGAGTTGCCGGGCGGCCGCGGCGAGATTGGGACTGCCGCGGAAGGCGTGGGCGGAAATTTCGGCCTCGTCCCCGCCGGCGTTGATCAGGCGGCGAACGGTCTCGTCGATGCGCACCGCCTCGAACACCCCGGTTCGGCCGCGGTAGCCGCTATTGCCGCACTCCGGGCAGCCGCGCGGCTCGTGGACGATGCTTCCCGGTTCGAGCCCGACCAGGGCGGCCGTCGCCGGGTCCGCCTCGACCGGGGCGCGGCAGGCCGGGCAGAGCCGCCGGACGAGGCGCTGGGCGATCACCGCCCGGAGCGTCGAAGCGAGCAGGAACGGCTCGACCTTCATGTCGCGCATCCGGGTGATCGCCCCGATCGCGTCATTCGTGTGGACCGTGGAAAGGACCAGATGGCCGGTGAGCGACGCCTGGACGGCGATCTCGGCGGTCTCGCGGTCGCGGATCTCGCCGACCATGACGACGTCGGGATCCTGGCGAAGGATCGCCCGAAGCCCGGCGGCGAAGCTCAGGCCGACCTTCGCGTTGACCTGGGTCTGGCCGACCCCGTCGACCGCATATTCGACCGGATCCTCGACGGTGAGGATGTTTCGGCTTCCGTCGTTGAGCAGTCGCAGGCCCGCATAGAGGCTGGTAGTCTTTCCCGATCCGGTCGGGCCGGTGACGAGCACGATCCCGTTCGGCTCCGTGAGCGCTCCGGCGAACAAGGCATGGACCGAGGCGGGCATTCCGAGCGAATCGAGGTCGATCCCGGCATTTTCCTTGTCGAGAATGCGAAGGACCACCCGCTCGCCCGCCCGGCTCGGCAGGGTGGAGACCCGGACGTCGAGGAGCTTGCCGCCCAGCGTCAGCCCGATGCGGCCGTCCTGGGGCACACGCCGCTCGGCGATATCGAGGCGCGCCATCACCTTGATCCGGCTGACCACCACCGGGGCGACGTGGGCGGGCATGCGCAGGGTCTCGCGAAGCACTCCGTCGATCCGCATCCGGACCACCAGCCCGGTCTCGTAGGGTTCGATATGGATGTCGGAGACGCCCTGGCGCGCGGCGTCGGCGATGATCCCGTTGATCAGCCGGATCGCCGGCGCGTCGTCGGCGCTGTCGAGCAGGTCCTCGGCGGTCGGCAGATCGGTGGCGAGGTGGCTCAGCTCGTCGCCGAGGCCGAGCGAGCCGGCGGCGTCCGCCGCGGCTTGGTCGTCCATCGCGTAGCGCTCGGACAGCAGCTTGTCGAAGCCGTCGGGCGTGACCGGCTCGACCGCGAGCGGCCGGCCCAGCACCCGGCGCGCCTCGATCAGCGCCTGCGGATCCGCGCCTTGCCGAAGCGCGACCCGCGCCCGCCCGTTCGCTTCGCCGACGAGGGCTACCCCGTTGCGCTTGGCGAAGAGATAGGGAAGGTTCGTTTCCATGGCCTAGCCGGCGCTGTACGCCTCTCCCGCTTTCCGCGGGAGTGGGGGGACCCAAGCCGGAGGCTTGGGGAGTGAGGGTCTTGCTGACTCGTTGCTACAGACCCTCACCTCCCACCGCTTCGCGGCGGGCCCCTCCTCTCCCGTAAGGGCGGGAGAGGGGCTCACTTCGGGGCCTCCGCTGGCGGGGTCACCACCGTATCGCCGGGGCGGGCCTGCGGCGCATAGACGGCGGGGTCGAGCGGCGGCGGAGCCGCAGGCGCCGGATCGGGCGGGACCATGCCCATATATTCGCGGACCAGCTCGTCGATGGTCGGCTCCTCATTCGGATTCTGCAGATACTGCATTCCGCGAATGTACCCATAACGCCGTTCGGTCATCGCCCGGGCGTCCGCCGGCGAGCGGAGGATGGTCGGACGAATGAAGACCATCAAATTGGTCTTGGCCCGGCTCCGGCTCTTCGACTTGAACAGATTGCCGATGGCGGGAAGGTCGCCGAGGAACGGGATCTTCTCGATCGTCCGGCGCTCGTTGTCGTCGAGAAGCCCGCCGATCCCGACTATCTCTCCGTCGTCGACGGTGATCACCGTCTCGATCTCGCGCTTGTTGAGGATGAGGTCGCTCGAGCGGCCCGAGACGGGGCCGGCGATCGAGCTCACCTCCTGCCTGAGGTTGAGCTTGATCGAGCCGCCGGCATTGATCTGCGGAAGCACTTCGAGCGTGATCCCGACATTCTCGCGATCGACGGTGCGGAACTGGTTGTCGAAATTGGGCGAAAGCGCCTCGCCGGTGGTGATCGGGATCTCCTGGCCCACGAGGATCCGGGCCTCTTGGTTGTCGAGGGTCATGATCGACGGTGTGGACAGGATATTCGACTTGCTATCGGATTTCACCGCGTTGATGATCGCCCCGAAGATGGCGTTGCCGGTCCGGAAGGCGAGGCCGCCAATCCCTCCGGTCGCCCCGAGAATGGAGTTGACGGCCGCCTCCTGGAGGGCGTCGGCGACCGGGGAGTTCTGGGTGGTGGTGACGACCTGGCCGTTGACCGTGGTCGTCGTCGTGCGGAGCCGCTCCGCCGCGACCGCGCCGGCAACGGTCAGCAGGTTCGGGTTGGCGTTGGAATAGTTGGTCACCGCGAAGGGAATGTTGCTTCCGCCGAGGCCCGAGAGAAGCAGCTGCACGCCGAGCTTCTTGGCGGCATTGTCCGAAATCTCGACGATGATCGCCTCGACCAGCACCTGCTCCCGGCGGGTGTCGAGCTGGCGGATGACTTCGCCCAATTGGCGCTGGACGTCGGTCGAGGCGGCAATGACGAGCGCGTTGGCCCCCTGGAAGCGGGTCACGACCGCGCCGCGCGGCCCGAAGATGCTCACTCCGGTGGCCGCCGCCGTCTCCGCCGCCGCAGGCTCGGCGGTCGTCGTGGTGGTGCGCACCGGCGGCCGCCCGCCCCCGCTGCGCGTGGTCGAGGACGACGTCGTCCCTTCGCCGTTGCGCGACGACAGGCCGGGGGTCGGCGGCGGCTGGGTCACCGGCTGGCCGAGCAATTGCTGAAGCACCGGCAGCAGCTGGGCGGCGTCCGCATGTTCGAGGAAGATCACGCGGATCTCGGTGCCGGTGGCGGCGCGCTGGTCGAGCTCCTCGGCCATCGCGGCGATGCGGGCGACCGTGGCGGCGTCGCCGCGGATCGCGATGGAGTTGGAGCTGTCGATCGGAACGATGGTCGCCGCCCGGCCGCCGGGGCTGCTCCCCTCCATCAGGGCGTTGAGAGACGTGGCGATCTCGCGCGCTCCCGCGTTGCGAAGGGCGACGATCCGGCTGTTGTTGGTATCCCGGTCGATGCTGCGGAGCACCTGGCGGATGCGGGCGACGTTGTCGGCGAAATCGGCGACGACGATCGAGTTGCGGCTTGCGGTGATCGAGCCTTCGCGGCTGACCAGGGGGCGGAGCGCCTCGAGCGCCTGGGCGCCTTCGATGCTTCGGGTGCGGAAGATCTCCGTCACGAAATTGTTCGCGCTGCCCCGGCCGCCCACCCTCCCGCCCGCGGCGGCGCCGGTCGCGATCGGCTGGATCCGGAAACCGCCGCCGCGGAGCGGGACGGCCATCAGCCCGTTGGCGCGCAGGGTGGAGAGGAACAGCTCGAAATATTCGGAGCGCGACAGCGGCCGCTGGGTCACCACCGAGACCTTGCCGCTCACCGCCGGGTCGACGATGAAGGTCCGCCCGGTCACCCGGGCGGCATCCTCGATGAAGGCGCGAATGTCCGCCTCGCGGAAATTGACGACGTGCTGCGCGGAAGCGGGCGTCAGCGGCGCCGCCAGCATCAGTGCGAAGGCGAGCAGCGCGCGCTTCACCGGTTCGGTCCCTGCGGCGTGGTGCCGCCCCCGTTGGGATAAAGCTTCGAGGGCGGGATAGGCCCACTGCCAGGCTCGACCGAGCTGGTCGGATTGACCACCGGCGGCTGCGGCGGGCCGGCCGGAGCGCCGGCCGGCGCGGCCACCGTCGCCGGCGCCTGGGACTGATCCATGAACAATTGCTCGTCCGCGCCGCCGCGCGAGATGGTGACGCTGTCGAAGTCGACCGACTTCAGGAGCACGCCGGGCTCGATCTCCTCGCCGACGGCGACGCTGCGCTGCTGGCCGTCGGAGCCGGCGATGATCGCCGAGCCCTGGCCCGAAGCCTGGTCCTGGCGGATTCCGAACAGCTTGAGGTTGAGCGAAGTGACGGTCACCGGCCCGGCCGCCCCGCTGAGCCGGAAGAAAGGGTCGAAGGCGCCGAGGAGACCGGCCGCGGAGTCGCTTCCGGGTTGGGCGGTGCCTTGCCAGGCGCCG
Organism: Allosphingosinicella sp.; assembly: GCA_036382815.1. GTDB lineage: Bacteria > Pseudomonadota > Alphaproteobacteria > Sphingomonadales > Sphingomonadaceae > Allosphingosinicella. The sequence goes on along the minus strand of DASVPM010000177.1, from coordinate 4,468 downwards.
AGCGGCCCGACCGGAGTCGCCGCCGTCCAGATCAGGCGCGCGCATTGCAGCGCGATCAGCGCGAGGAGCGCGACCTCGAGCACGGTCCAGCCGTTGACGCCCCGGGCGCGGCCGATCAGCCGCCGGCTGTCAAAAGCTAAACGCATCTAACCGAACCCTTCCCCGCGACACCCACCGCGGTAAATTTCCACAGTCGTAACAATGTTTTGGCGACCATCCAGCCCAGGATTCGCCAGCCGGGCAAACTTCCAGCTTTTCGCCCCTCGCGCAAGCGGCTTGTGGATATGGCGAATCAGCCGTTGACGACGATCCAGATCGGCCAGGCCGCCAGCGCCATCAGGGCCCCCAGCGGAAGCCGGTCGGCGGCGGCGACCGATCCGCCCCGAACCCGCTTCAGAAGCAGAGCCGCGAGGCCGATCAGCCCGGCTCCGACCAGCACCATGGGAAGCTGAGTCCAGCCGAGCCAGGCGCCGATCGCCGCGAACAGCTTCGGGTCGCCGCCGCCCAGCCCTTCCCGGCCGCGAAGCGCGCGATAGAGCCGGGCGACCAGAAACAGCGAGGCGAAGCCCGCCGCGGCGCCGATCGCCCGGCTGTCCAGCGGCGGTCCGAAGCCCCCCCAGCCGGCCGCGAGGCCGGCGGCGAGCAACGGCCAGGTGAGCCGGTCGGGAAGCCATTCATGCTCGACGTCGAGCGCGGCGAGCAGGAACAGCCACCAGCCGAAAATGGCGGTGGCGGCCGCGAGCGGCATCGGATGGGCGAGGATGGCGGTGATGCCGATCATCGCCGCCCCCGCTTCGGCCGCGAGATGCCGCCGGTCGATCCGGCTTCCGCACGCGCGGCAGCGTCCTCTCGCCAGCGACCAGCTGAGAATCGGCACCAGGTCCCGCGCCTCGAGCGTCCGCCCGCATTTGTCGCAGGCGGAGCGGCCCGCGACGACGCTTCGCCCTTGCGGCCAGCGGATCAGGATGGTGGCGAGGAAGCTGCCGATGGCGGCGCCGAGAATGAGGGCGAGCGCCGTCCAGGCGGCATCCGCCGATGCCGGAAGTCCGGTCACGGACCCGCGGCGGCGGCGAGCGTGCGCTGCGCCTGGACGAGATGCGGCCGGTCGATCATCCGCCCGTCGAGCGACAGCGCCCCCGCGCCCGGATTCGCCTCGAACGCGGCGACAACCGCCCGGGCGTGCGCCACCTCCGCCTCGCCGGGCGTGAAGGCGGCGTTGATGACCGGCACCTGGTCCGGGTGGATCGCCATCATTCCGGTGAAGCCGTCGCGCCGGGCCCGGGCCGCGTAAGCGGCAAGCCCGTCGAGGTCGCGGAAGGCCGGATAGACGGTCTCGATCGGCGCCACTGCGGCCGTCGCGGCGCCGAACAGGCAGAGCGAACGCGCCAGCTCGTAGGGCGGGGTGAAGCGGCCGTCCGGCTCGCGCGACGACGCCGCTCCGATGGCCGCGGGCAGATCCTCGGCGCCCCAGGTCAGGCCGGCCAGCCGCTTCGAGCCGCCATAGGTTCCGAGCTGGAACATCGCCGCCGGAGTCTCGGTGGCGATCGCGAGAATCTGGGCGGTGGCGTTGCCCTGGCTCGTCAGCCGCCGGGTCAGCTCGGCGACCGAGGCCCCGCCCTCCGCCTTGGGCAGAACGATTCCGTCCGGATGACTGGAGAGGATCGCCGCGAGATCCTTGCCGCTCTCCTCGCCGTCGAGCGGATTGATCCGCACCCACAATTTGGCCGTGCTGTGGATGTTGAGAAACTCCGCCACGTGGCGCCGCGCTTCAGGCTTACCGGAGGGCACCACCGCATCCTCGAGGTCGAGGATCAGGGCATCCGCGCCGGCGCGAAGCGCCTTCTCCATCCGGTCGGGCCGGTCGCCAGGTACGAAAAGGAGCGAGCGCAGCCTCATCGTATCGCCCCTTCTTCGCGGGCTCTCTTCACTCGCGCCTCTTCAGGAGTGCCGTGCGCTCCATCGTGCAGACGATTTCCCCTCTCTGGTTGAGCATCCGGTGCTCGAAAGTGACGATTCCGGCCTCCGGCCGGGAGGCCGAATCTTTCAATGAAATCACTTCGGTTTCCGCCCTGAGTGTGTCGCCGATGAAGACCGGCCTGGGCATCCGTACCTTGTCGTAGCCGAGATTGGCGACGAGCGTTCCGAGCGTCGTGTCCCCCACCGACAGCCCGACCAGGAGGGAGAAGGTGAAGGTGCCGTTGACGACGATACGCCCGAATTCGGTCCCGGCGGCATATTCGGCATCGAGATGGAGCGGCTGCGGATTGTGGGTCAGGGCGGAGATGAGGAGATTGTCGGTCTCGGTGACGGTTCGATTCGGCTGGTGGACGATCCGGTCGCCGATCGTCCACTGATCGTAGAAACGGCCCGGCATGCTACACCGTCGCCCCAGCGCAGGCTGGGGTCCCGGGGGGTGAAAAGCTCAGCGCCGCTTTCTCGCCGGGGCCCCAGCCTTCGCCGGGGCGACGGTCCTCAACCATCGCTCTTCTCCACCCGCACCAGCAACATGCCTTCGCTCACCTGCGCACCTTCGACCGCCTCGAGCTCGGCCACAACCCCCGCGAACGGCGCCACCAGGCTGTGCTCCATCTTCATCGCCTCGAGGGTCAGCAGCTTCTGGCCCCTCGCGACCTCGTCTCCATGGCGAACGTCGACCGCGATCACCCGGCCCGGCATCGGCGACAACAGAGCTCCGTCGGCGGCCGCGGCGCCCGCCGCGCCTCCGCCCGCTCCCGGAAGCGTGAAGGCGAAGGCCTGGCCGGCCGAGAAGACGAGAACGGCGTCCCCCGCCGCCGTCGCGACGCCTTCGAGCGGCGGGTCGCCGCCGGCGTCGACCCGCCGGGTTTCGCCTCCCGAGCTGAGTGCCACCCGCAGGTCGTCGGCGCCATTCGCCCGGAAGCCGCGCAGCGAATCCCAGGGATCGCCCTCTCCGCCATTGCCGAAGCTGGAGGCGAGCAGAGCGGTCGCGGCGAGGTTCCAGACGCCCTCCGGCGGAGCCGGGTCGGGCACGAGCCGGTCGATCCTCGAGGGGATGAAGGCGGTGTCGACGTCGCCGTCGCGGAAGTCCGGATGATCCGCCGCGCGTGCCAGGAAGCCGGCGTTGGTCCTGACCGGCCAGACCTCGACCTGCTCCAGAGCGTCGACCAGCCGGTCGATCGCCTCGTCGCGGGTCGCGCCGCGGGCGATGAGCTTGGCGATCATCGGGTCGTAATAAGGGCTGATCCGGTCCCCTTCCTCGACCCCGGTGTCCACCCGGACTCCCCGGCCGAGCTGGAAATGGTCCAGCCGGCCGGTCGAGGGCAGGAATTCGTGGGCGGGGTCCTCCGCGTAGAGGCGGGTCTCCATCGCCCAGCCTTTGATCGACAGCTCGTCCTGGCGGCGCGGAAGCGGATCGCCGGCGGCGACCCTGAGCTGCCATTCGACCAGATCCTGGCCGGTAATCTCCTCGGTCACCGGATGCTCGACCTGGAGCCTTGTGTTCATCTCCATGAACCAGATCCGGTCGGCCCTCAGCCCCTCCGAAGCGTCCGCGATGAACTCGATCGTGCCCGCTCCGACATAGTCGACCGCCCGCGCCGCCTTGACCGCCGCCTCGCAGACGGCGGCCCGGGTCGCCTCGTCCATGCCCGGCGCAGGCGCCTCCTCGATCACCTTCTGATGGCGCCGCTGGAGCGAGCAGTCGCGCTCGAACAGGTGGACGACGTTGCCGTGGGAATCGCCGAACACCTGCACCTCGATATGGCGCGGCCGCTCGACATATTTCTCGATCAGCACCCGGTCGTCGCCGAACGACGCCGCCGCCTCGCGCTTGCAGCTCGCCAGCATCTCCTGGAATTCGGCGGACGCGTTCACCCGGCGCATGCCCTTGCCGCCGCCGCCGGCGACGGCCTTGATCAGCACCGGGTAGCCGATCGAATCCGCCTCCCCCTGAAGCCGCTCCGGCGCCTGGTCCTCGCCTTGATAGCCGGGCGTGACCGGAACGCCGGCAGCGACCATTAGCTTCTTCGCCGCGTCCTTCAGGCCCATCGCCCGGATCGACGCCGCTTTCGGCCCGACCCAGATCAGGCCCGCGGCTTCGACCGCTTCGGCGAATTCGGCATTCTCGGAAAGGAAGCCGTAGCCGGGGTGGATCGCCTCGGCGCCCGCCGCCCTGGCGGCGGCGATGATCTTCTCGCCGACGAGATAGCTCTCCCGCGCCGCCGAGGCGCCGATATGCACGGCCTCGTCCGCTTCCCGGACATGGAGCGCGCGGCGGTCCGCGTCGGAAAAGACCGCCACCGTCCGAACGCCGAGCCTGCGCGCGGTGCGGATGATCCGGCAGGCGATTTCGCCCCGGTTGGCGATGAGGAGGGACTGGATCATCGAGGGCTCAGCAGGCGCAGCCCCATGAGCCGCTGACGCTTCGCCGGGTAGCGCCCGCCCCCAGGGTCAGCGAAGCCGGGGTGCTGGAGCTGTCGCTCTCTATATG
>DASVPM010000176.1:0-3375 GCA_036382815.1 Allosphingosinicella sp. | reverse complement strand
CCTCCCCCGGAAATCCGGGGGAGGAATTTAAGCGTGTTATTTCGGTGTCGGGAGGCTGGCCTTGAAGGTCTCCACGGCATTTTCGTGGATATAGCCGATCTCCTCGGTCGCGTTGCTCTCGGCCGTCGCCCTGGCGATCTTGGCCGAGACGTCGGTCGCGACGGAAGCGGCGCGGAAGGCGGCCTCCTCGGCCTTGCAGGCGGTGGCGAGCTTCGCGGTGAACGCCGCCTCGTCCAGGCCCGCTTTCACCTGTTCGCGGGCGAACGTGCCGAGGCATTTCGAATAGCTGGTCCGCGCTGAAGCGAGGTTGCCCGGGGCCGACGCCATGACGGCGATGAGCAGCACTTGTGAAATCATCCCGAATTCCAGTGCAACAAGTTGAGACGAAGGGAGAATATCGATGGGAGCGGAAAAGGGAAGCGCTTTCTTGCTGAAGGTCGGAAATGGCGCGTCGCCGCCGGTTTTCGCCACCGTAGCGGGCATGCGGACGACCCAGATGTCGGTGAACGGCGAAGCGGTGAACGTCACGAGCAAGGATTCGGGCGGCTGGCGCGAGCTCCTGTCGGGGGCGGGCGTCCGCTCGGTTTCGGTTTCGGCGAGCGGCATCTTCACCGGTTCGGCGGCCGAGGTGCGGGTCAAGACCAATGCCCTGGCCGGACAGATCGACGATTATGAGCTGAGCTTCGAGAGCGGCGAGCGGCTGCGCGCCCGCTTCCTCGTCACCCGGCTCGATTATTCGGGGGACTATAATGGCGAGCGCAACTACGCCCTGAGCCTTGAGAGCTCGGGCGCCGTGGCGACGCTGTGAATCCCCGTCAAAGCGGTACTTTGACGGGTACCCAAAAAGTCGCGGCGGCGAACCCGGCGCGGGGGGAGGCGGCGCTGACCGTGGGCGGCGAGACGTTGAAGCTTCGGCCGAGCTTCGAGGCCCTGGTCGCCGCCGAGGAGGAACTGGGGCCGCTCTTCGCCCTGGTCGAGCGAGCGGCGGCGGGCGGGCTCAAGGTGGCGGAGATCGCCGCCTTGTTCTGGCATTGCGTCGACGGGCGGCCGGAGGGGTTGAGCCGGGCGGCGGTGGGAAGGGCGATCGCCGAGCGCGGACTCGCCGGGGTCACCCCGGTCCTGAAGATCCTGCTCGGACAGATATTGCAGGGCCGTGGAGCGGTTTAGCGACGCGGCGGGGCGGCTCGCGGGACTTGCGGGAGCATTGCTGGGGTGGCGGCCGGGCGAGTTCTGGCGGGCCACTCCGGCGGAACTCGCGGCGGTGCTGGCGGCGCTGGCGGGGAGCCCGGAGGAGGCCGCCGGGCGCGTCGATCTGGAACGGCTGATGAAACGGTTTCCGGATTAGGCTCGTCATTGCGAGGAGCGAAGCGACGAAACAATCCAGATGCGGCGCTCGCGACGCACGCCGTACCGGATGGCTTCGCTTCGCTCGCAATGACCGTTGGGGGGAGGCAAGTCATGGACGAAGAGATCGAGCGGCTGGTGGTGAGCGTCAGGGCCGATACCGGAGCCTTCGCGCGGGACATCGGGGAGATGAGGGCGCAGCTGGAAGGGCCGTTGGCCGACGGGCTGGAGCGGGCGGGGCGGGTGCTCGAGAATGCGCTTCTGCGCGTCGTCAGGACCGGCAAGATCGGCTTCGACGACCTGAAGAGCGTCGCCCTCGCGGCGATGGCGGAGATCGCGTCGGCGGCGATCCGGGCGGGGATCCAGGCGGCGACGGGCGGGGGGCGCGGGAGCGGGGGAGGCGGAGGCGGAGGGCTGCTCTCCGCCGCAACGCAGATCCTCGGCGCCCTGCTCGGAGCGCCGGGCCGGGCGACGGGCGGGCCAGTGGCTCCGGGCCGGCCCTATCTGGTCGGCGAGCGCGGGCCGGAGCTGTTCGTTCCCACCGCCGGCGGGCGCGTGGAGACCGGGCGCGCCGGAGCGCGCGACATAAGGATGAGCATCACCGTCAGCGCCCCGGCGGGCGAGGCGCCGCAGGCGCTGGCGCGGTCGGGCCGGCAGGTGGCCCGGGCGGTGAAGCAGGCGCTGATGCGGGTCGAGGATTGATTGCTCGCTAATTCCTCCCCCGCATTTGCGGGGGAGGGGGGACCGCGCGAAGCGCCGTGGAGGGGACCTTCGAAGTCTCCTGCAAAGAACCCCTCCACCAGGCTTCGCCTGGTCCCCCTCCCCGGCAAATGCCGGGGAGGATTTTTGAAGGAGGAGCATATGGGGCACTGGCTGGCGCCGCGTGGGGCGGCCAAGCAGGTCGGGTTCGTGAAGCGGTTCGATCCGCGCTTGTGGACCGTCAATTTTCCGCGGCCGATGATGGCGTCGGTGGTGACGACCGGGCCCGGCGCGCTCCGGGTGGACTGCGTTTTCTACAAGGCCGACGATCTCGCCGGCCTGATATGGGAGGCCGAGGACCGGTTCGACCATAATCTGCTCGCCTACGAGACGAGCCGCGACTTTCGCGGCTGCCGGCTTTCCTTCCGGTGGCGGAGCGCGGGCTTGAGGGCGCTGGACTCGGTCGACGGGCCGACCCTGACGATCGAAGGGCGCGACCCGGCCGGGGCGCCTCGGAGCTGGTTCGTGCGGCTCTGGAATTATGCGGAGGGGACGGAGGAGGACGCACTGATTGCGCTCGACTTCGCAGCGCTCGCGGGCGGCTGGGCGGCTGAGGATCCGGTCTGGGCCGGCGACATCGACCGGATGTTCGTGTCGATGGTGGCGCCCGGCTTCACCCGCGAGGATGCGCCGCTCGCGGCCCGGGCGGAAGGCTGGGCCGAGCTGAGCGAAATCGCCTGCGTGGGCGCCGGATCGGTTCTGGCGACGGGGGACGTGCTGGTGCCGGAGCACCGGCTGCGGATCGCGACCGGATATGACGACCTCTATCATTTGACCCCGGCGCGGGTGCTGAGGAACATGCTGCAGCTCGGCTATCGCGGGCCGATCAACCATTATGTCGGGATGAGCCATTATTTCCGGCTCGAGGCGAATAGCGGCGGTTATTATATCAGCCTTGCCGGCGGGGTGCTCAACGTGCCCTGCGCGGCCTGGCATTCGGATTTCGCCGCGCGGGCGAAGGCGCTCGGCTTCGAGCTCATCTGGTCGCTTTCCTACGAGCTGCTCGACCAGCATGTCTGGGGCGACTGGAAGCAAAGGGCGCAGGACGGCTCGCCCGCTCTCACCGGCTGGTCGCCGCCTTCGACCCTGCTGTCGCCGGCGCACGAGGGGGCGATGTATTACCTGCGGCTGACGGCGCAGGCCTTTGCCGCGATCGCGGCGGCGGCGGGACTGAGGATGAGGTTCCAGATCGGCGAGCCCTGGTGGTGGGTGGCCGCGGACGGCCGCATCTGCCTCTACGATTCGGCGGCCGTGGCCCGGTTCGCACCGGTG
>DASVPM010000175.1:0-1691 GCA_036382815.1 Allosphingosinicella sp. | reverse complement strand
GACCATGTCGCCCTGGATCGGGCCGGGCCGGACGATCGCGACCTGGATGACGATGTCGTAGAATTCCTTCGGCTTCATCCGCGGAAGCATCGACATCTGGGCCCGGCTCTCGATCTGGAAGGTGCCGATCGTGTCGGCCTTCTGGATCATCGAGAAGACCTCGGGATCGTCCTCCTGGAGGACGTCCGACCACAGGTTCATGTCGAGGCCCTTGTGATCGCGCAGAAGGTCGAAGGCGCGGCGCATGCAGCCGAGCATTCCTAGGCCGAGCACGTCGAGCTTCATGATCTTCAGCTCTTCGAGATCGTCCTTCTCCCATTCGATCACGCGCCGGTCGACCATCGCCGCCGGCTCGATGGGCACGAGATCGTCGAGGCGGTCGCGGGTGAGGACGAAGCCGCCGGGATGCTGCGAGAGGTGGCGCGGAGTGCCGATCAGCTGGCGGGTGAGCTCGAGAGTCAAAGCGAGGCGCGGATCGCTGAGGTCGAGGCCGAGCTCCTCGACATGGCGCTCGGGAACGCCCGCCTCGGACCACCCCCAGACCTGGCTCGAAAGCATGGCGGTCAGATCCTCCGGAAGGCCGAGCGCCTTGCCGACCTCGCGGACCGCGCCTCGGGTCCGGTAGCGGCTGACCACCGCGGTCAAGGCGGCGTGGCTATGGCCGTAATGCTCGTAGATCCACTGGATCACCTCCTCGCGCCGCTCATGCTCGAAATCGACGTCGATGTCGGGCGGCTCGTTGCGGCTCTCGGAGATGAAGCGCTCGAACAGCAGGGTGTGCTTGACCGGATCGATCGAGGTGATGCCGAGCACGAAGCAGATCATCGAATTGGCCGCCGAGCCCCGGCCCTGGCAGAGGATCTCCTGGCTGCGGGCGAACTGGACCACGGAGTTCACCGTCAGGAAGTAGGGCGCATATTTGAGCTTCTCGACGAGCTTCAGCTCCTTTTCGAGCAGGTCGACATGGCTCCTGGGCGGGCCTTCGGGGAATTTGGAATCGAGCGCGGCGCGCGTCAGGCGCTCGAGCGCTTCCTGCGGGGTCCGGCCCGACATCACGATCTCGTCGGGATATTGGTAGCTCAACTCGCGAAGCGAGAAGGTGCAGCGTTCGGCGATGTCGGCCGAGGCCCGGACCGCCTCGGGATGGTCGCGGAAGCGCCGTTCCATCTCCTCCGGGCTCTTGAGGTGACGGTCGGCATAGCGTTCGCGGCGGAAGCCGAGATCGTCGATCGTGCATTTGTTGCGGATCGCGGTGACCACGTCCTGGAGCATTCTTTTGTCGGGCGAATCGTAGAGGACGTCGCCGGTGGCGAGGGCCCGGACCTTGTGGCGCTTCGCCATCAGGTCGAGGGCGTGGAGCCGGGCCGAATCGCCGGGCCGGCGGCGGTGGGTGAGCGCGAGATGGGCGCGGTCGCCGAACACGTCCCGCATCTGGGCGAGCGCGGTTTCGGTCGCCGAGTCGGCTTCGCCGGGCACCAGGGCCGCGACCAGGCCCTGGTTCCAGGCCGCGACGTCCTCCCAGTGAAGGAAGCATTGCCCCTTCTCGCCCTTGTCGCGGTCGGCCCGGCCCTTGCCGGCGGTGAGCATCCGGGTGAGGCGCGACCAGCCGGCCCGGTCCTCGGGCCAGACGAGAAGGCCGGTCCCGTCCATCAGGTCGAGCCGGCAGCCAGGGATCAGCCGCACTTTCGTCT
>DASVPM010000174.1:0-5045 GCA_036382815.1 Allosphingosinicella sp. | reverse complement strand
CCGCCCGCGCCAGCCAGCTGATCGACCAGGCCCGGCGCCGAAGCGGCGGCGGCATCGACACCTTGCTTGCGGAGAAGGTGATCGGGGCCGGCACCAACACCCGCCGCGCCGTCACCATCGAATGGCAAAACGTGGACGAGCTCAACAGCTGGCGCTTCGGACTCGCCAGCGCCACCGGACTCGAGATTCCGGGCCAGCTTCTCAACCGCGCGGGCCCGGCCGTCTGGGCCTGGCAGGCGCGCGCTCCGATGATCCCGCTCGAGCAGCGCATCGAAGCCGCCCAGCGGGCCGCGACGCTCGGAGTCTTCTCCAACGCTTCCCTGGTCGAAATGCACAGCCTCCTGCTCGACCGCACCGATCCGTCCGAGACCGAGGCCAGCATCGGCGGACGACTTCGCAAAGCCTATGTCGGAGGTTCGATCGACGACCGGATCGACGCCATGCGCGCCCTGTGGGGCGAAGGGGACGACCGCTACGGCCGGTTCATCCTCACCGCCTCCGCCGCCGCTCGGATCCCGCCGTCGGCGGAACGCGAGAACCGCACGGACGACCTGCTCGGGTCGATGATGTCGGCGGGCTATGACCGATTCGCCGCGCGCTGGGGCGGGGTCGCCGACGGCCTCGACGGCGACGACGGCGACCGCGCCTGGTCGATCCTCGCCGTCGGAGCGCCGCGTCCCGTCGTCGATCTCAGCGCCAGCCGGATCGAGGCCTTCACCGACAGTGCCGGAAGCCATCGGGGCAGGATGCTCGTGGCCGCTCTCGCCGGGCTCGGCCGGCTGGATGACCCGCTTCCTTATGGAGTCAGCCCGGCGCCGCGAAGCCGCTGGGCCAATATCATCGCCGCCGCGGCCCGGGCCCATCAGCCGGGTACCGTGGCCCTCCTTGCCGGGGTCGGGATGCAGACCCCGAGCTGGCGCGGGGTTCCGCCCGAGCATCTGTACCAGATCGTCAGGGCCCTGAAGGAAGTCGGGCTCGAATATGAGGCGCGGATGATCGCCGCCGAGGCGATGACCCGGCTGTGAGCGAGGTTCGCGAGGACGGACAGCTGATCGCCGCCTTCCTCGAGATGCTCGCGGCGGAGGCGGGAGCCGCCTTGAACACCCGTCTTGCCTATGAACGCGATCTTCGCGGCGCGTCCGAGTTGCTCGGCGGAAGGCTCTCCAGCGCCGCGCCCGAAAATTTGAAGCGTCTTTCCGAAGCCTGGCTTCCGCTCAAGCGGACCACCGTGGCGCGCAAGTCGGCCGCGCTTCGCCGCTTCTACGGATTCCTTCACGACGAAGGCCTTCGCGGCGACGACCCCTCTGCCGCCTTGCCGCGCCCGGCCGGCGGCCGGCCGCTGCCCAAGATACTCGACCATGGCGCGGTCGGAGCCCTGTTCGCCCAGCTCGACCGCCGCCGCCGCGAGGCGCCGGGCGCCGCGGTGCTTCGGCTGTCCGCGCTCGTCGAGCTGCTCTACGGCTCCGGCATGCGCGCGACCGAGCTGGTCTCGCTTCCCCGCCACGCCGTCCATCCCGACCGGCCGTTCCTCATCCTTCGAGGCAAAGGGGCGAAGGAGCGGCTGGTGCCGATCTCCGATCGCGCCCGGGCCGCGGTCGCGGAATGGGCGGCCCTCGTTCCCCGTGAAAGCCTCTGGCTCTTCCCGTCGGGCAAGAGCCACCTCAGCCGGGTCCGCCTCCACCAGCTGCTCAAGGAGCTTGCCGCCGCCGCCGGGGTTCCCCCCGATCGGGTCAGCCCGCACGTCCTTCGCCACGCCTTCGCCACCCATCTGCTCGAAGGCGGCGCCGACCTTCGGGCGCTCCAGATGCTGCTCGGCCACGCCGACATCGCCACCACGCAGATCTACACGCATGTCGACAGCCGCCGGCTGATCGACTTGGTCAACAGCCGCCACCCGCTCGCGGACGCTGGGCGGCTGAGGTGAGGAAAACCGTCGTCCCGGCTTACGCGGGATGACGGGGGAGCGCGTTGACGCACGGCGCCTCCGCGCCTAACCCCGCGGCCGACCATGCCCACCTTCCTCGATTTCGAAAAAGCGATCGCCGAGCTCGACAACCGCATCGAGGAGCTGCGCGAGACCGCCGAGGATTCCGACCTCAACATCGACGCCGAGATCGGCCGGCTCGAGGCCAAATCCGAGCGCATGCTTCGCGACACCTACGCCCGGCTCAGCCCCTGGCAGAAGACCCAGGTGGCGCGCCATCCCGACCGGCCGCATTTCAAGGATTACGTCGACGCTTTGATCGAGGATTTCATCCCGCTCGCCGGCGACCGCAATTTCGGCGAGGATTCGGCCATAGTCGGGGGGCTCGGCCGGCTGGGCGGCCGCAAGGTCGTCCTGATCGGCCATGAGAAGGGCGATGACACGGCCAGCCGACTCACCCACAATTTCGGAATGGCCAAGCCCGAAGGCTATCGCAAGGCGATCCGCCTCATGGAGCTTGCCGACCGTTTCGGACTCCCGGTCGTCACCCTTGTCGACACGCCGGGCGCCTTTCCCGGAGTCCAGGCCGAGGAGCGCGGCCAGGCGGAGGCGATTGCCCGCTCGACGGAGGCCTGCCTGGCGCTTGGAGTGCCGATGGTCGCCGCGATCGTCGGGGAAGGGGGATCGGGCGGCGCCATCGCCATCGCCACCGCGAACCGGGTGCTCATGCTCGAGCATAGCGTCTACGCGGTCATCTCGCCCGAAGGCTGCGCGTCGATCCTGTGGCGGACCGCCGAAAAGGCGGCGGACGCCGCGGAGGCGATGCGGGTGACAGCCCAGGATCTGAAGGCGCTCGGAGTCATCGACCGCATCGTCGCGGAGCCCGCCGGAGGCGCACACCGCAATCCTGCCGAAGCCATGGCGGCTCTTGGCGAAGCGGTGGGAGAGGAGCTGGATGGGCTGGCGAAGCTGTCGACGAGCGAGGTCCGCTCCGACCGGCGCAAGAAGTATCTGGCGATAGGGTGACGCACACGGCGTAATTGCGAGACTGGCGAAGCGGTCCGGTTCGGCTCTCCGAGGCCGGCTGGACGTTCGTCCTTCGCTCCTCGCAATGACCGCCCTCGAACTTGCAGGAACCCGACCTGCCTCCACCCGTTCCTTTCGGCGACGAATCGTCCTGTGTGAGGAGTATCCCGCATGAAGATGAAGGCGCTGACCGCGCTGTCGGTCTCGCTCGCGGCCTTGGCTTCCGTCGCGAGCATCTCGCCCGCCGGAGCCCAGGGCAAGACCCGAAGCATTTCCCAGAGCACCGCCGCCACCGCCGCCCGGCAGCACCCGCAGATCGTCGAGGAATTCGGCGGGGAGGAGGACAGTGCCCGAAGCGCCTACGTCCGGCAGATCGGCGCTCGGGTCACGGCGCAGAGCAACATCGCGGGCGGCGGCAACGCTTTCCGGATCACGACTCTGAATTCGCCGGTGATGAACGCTTTCGCGGTCCCCGGCGGCTATCTCTACGTGACCCGCCAGCTGGTCACCCTCGCCAACGACGAAGCGGAGTTGGCGTTCGTGCTGGGCCACGAAGCGGGGCATATCGCCGCCCGCCACAGCTCGGAGCGCAAGCGCGCCGGCATTCTCAGCCAGATCCTCGCCGTCGGCCTCGGCGCGGTTACCGGCTCGAGCGAGCTTGGCAATCTCGCCGGTCAGGTCACTCAAAGCGTCGTCCTTGGCTATTCGCGCAAGCAGGAGCTCGAAGCCGACGATCTCGGCGTCCGCTATCTTGCCGCGGCCGGCTACGATCCGTCGGCCTCCGCCAGCTTTCTCGCGTCGCTCGGCGCCGCGACGGCGCTCGAGGCCCGCGCGTCCGGCCGCAACGACGAGCGCTCGACCCCGAGCTGGGCTCGAACCCACCCGCTCAGCGCCGATCGGGTCACGCGCGCGCTGCGGACGGCGCAGGCGACCGGCCGGGCCGGATCCGGCCTCAGGAATCGCGACGCATTCCTCGCCCGCATCGACGGGATGATGGTCGACGACGATCCGAAGCAGGGCGTGATCGACGGCCGCACCTATACCCATCCCGATCTCAGGCTGCGCTTCGCGGTGCCCGACGGTTACGGGATGCAGAACGGAACGAAGTCGGTCAGCATCGCCGGGCAGAGCGGCCAGGCCCTTTTCGCCGGAGGACGCTTCACCGGCGACCTCGGCGACTATATCGCCCAGGTCTTCCAGTCGATCGTCGGTCAGCAGGCAGATTTCGGCAACGTCCCGACGCGCGCGGCGACGATCAACGGAATCCCGGCGGCTTATTCGACCGCCCGCGTCAATACCCGATCGGGTCCGCTCGATCTCACGGTCGTCGCCTATCGCTGGGATTCAAACACCGCTTATCATTTCGCGATGATCACCCCGGCCGGCAGCGGCCTGGGTCCATTCGCGGCGATGGTGCAGTCGCTGGGCCGGATCAGCGCCGCGGAGGCCGCGGCGATCAGGCCTCGGGTTATCGACGTGGTGACCGTCGGCCCGCGCGACTCGGTCGCGAGCCTGGCGGCCCGGATGGCCTATGCCGACTATAGGGAGGAACGCTTCCGGGTCCTCAACGGCCTCGCCTCCGGAGAGACCCTCGCGCCGGGGCAGAAGGTGAAGATCATCGTCTACGGCGCACGCGTCTGAAGCGCAAAAAAAAGAGGCGGCGGGACCTGGGTCCCGCCGCCTCCTTTACAAAGCCGCCTGTTAGGCGACCGCACCGACGGCCATGTTGTCCGCGACGGCGTTGAAGGTCGTTCCGAGGTTGCTGCCGATGTTCTGCATGGCGGCAATGGCGGCGACGGCGATCAGAGCGGCGATCAGGCCGTACTCGATAGCGGTGGCGCCGTCTTCGTTCGTGAACATCTTGCGAATGAATTTCATTTCCGGTCTCCTGTTCCAAAGCTTTGGAAGTCCACACTTCCTGCCCCCCCTGTCCATTTGGGCGGCCACTCTCTGATTATTCGAAGGAAGTTTCCAAAAGGTTATCGACTTGCGGGTTTTGCGTAGGTCAGTTGGTGGCCTCGGTGACGTTGTTGGACACGTCGGTCCACATCGAGATGGTCTGGCCGGCAACGGCATTGAGGCCGGCGATCATCGC
>DASVPM010000173.1:0-1554 GCA_036382815.1 Allosphingosinicella sp. | reverse complement strand
CTCGACTCCGGCCTCGCCGAGTCCGACCGCGGCCTGATCCGGAGCGCAGAGCGATCGGGGCGTCCGCTCGGCCGGCCTCTCCCGCGGCGCCGCGACCCGGAATAGGGACAGGTACCGGTACCTGTCCCCGTCTGCTGAATGGGGACAGGTACCGGTACCTGTCCCCAGTCAGTCCAAGTTGATTTACCCGTCATTGCGGGCGAAGCGAAGCAGTCCGGACCCGCCTTCCGAGCCCCGCTGGGTTGCCGCGTCGCTTCGCTCCTCGCAATGACGGGTCAAGCAAGGAAATGCTTTAAGAAGGCCCCATGACCGACTTCTATCGAATCCGCCGACTTCCGCCCTACGTCTTCGCCGAGGTCAATGCGATGAAGGCCGCGGCCCGGGCGCGGGGGGAGGATGTGGTCGATCTCGGCATGGGCAATCCGGACGGGGCTCCGCCGGCGCATGTGATCGAGAAGCTCGCCGAGGTGGCACGCAACCCCAGGGCGCATCGCTATTCGGCCTCCCGTGGAATCGCCGGGCTGAGGAAGGCTCAGGCGGCTTATTATGCGCGGCGCTTCGGGGTCGAGGTCGATCCGGAACGGGAGGTGATCGTCACCCTGGGCTCGAAGGAGGGGCTGGCCAACCTCGCCCAGGCGATCACCGCTCCCGGAGACGTCGTCCTGGCGCCGAACCCCTCCTATCCCATCCACCAGTTCGGCTTCATCATCGCCGGAGCCTCGATCCGGTCGATTCCGGCGGCGCCCGGCCCGGCTTTCTTCGACAGCCTGAAGCGCGCGGTGCGCTTCACCGTGCCCAAGCCGAAGGTGCTGGTGATCGGCTATCCGTCCAACCCTACCGCCTACACGGCCGACCTGTCCTTCTACGAAGACGTCGTCGCCTTCGCCCGAGAGCACGATCTGTGGGTGATCAGCGATCTCGCTTATGCGGAGATCTACTTCGGCGACGTGCCCACGCCCTCGATCCTCCAGGTGCCGGGCGCGAGGGACGTCGCGGTCGAGTTCACCTCCATGTCCAAGACCTATTCGATGGCGGGGTGGCGGATGGGCTTCGCGGTCGGCAACGAAGATCTCATCGGGGCGCTCGGGCGGGTGAAATCCTATCTCGACTATGGCGCCTTCACGCCGATCCAGGCGGCGGCGACGGCGGCGCTGAACGGGCCGCAGGACATCGTCGAGGCCAACCGCCGGCTCTACAAGGCAAGGCGCGACTGCCTGGTCGAGTGCTTCGGCCGGGCCGGCTGGCAAATCCCGCCCCCGGATGCCAGCATGTTCGCCTGGGCGCCGATCCCCGAGCCGTTTCGCTCGCTCGGCTCGATGGAGTTCGCCAAGCGCCTGCTCGCGGAGGCGCATGTCGCGGTCGCCCCCGGGGTGGGCTTCGGCGAGGAAGGCGAGGGGTTCGTCCGAATCGCGCTCGTCGAGAACGAGCAGAGGATCCGGCAGGCGGCGAGGGCGGTGAAGAGGTTCCTCGCCAGCGGCTGAAGACCAGGCTCCGCGGAGGCGCATCGGAAAGCGGATCGGCCGAGCGAGGATTGCGCTTCCGGCGTTTCAAGGC
>DASVPM010000172.1:0-4871 GCA_036382815.1 Allosphingosinicella sp. | reverse complement strand
ATGCAGGGGAGGATTTGAATCGACATTCAGAGAATCGCGCCCTCCATTCCTCCCCCGGATTTCCGGGGGAGGGGGACCGCGCGAAGCGCGGTGGAGGGGTTCTCCCAGCGCCCGAGAACCCCTCCGCCATGCTCCGCATGGTCCCCCTCCCCTGCAAAAATGCAGGGGAGGATTTGAATCGACATTCAGAGAATCGCGCCCTCCATTCCTCCCCCGGATTTCCGGGGGAGGGGGACCGCGCGAAGCGCGGTGGAGGGGTTCTTTCGAGCTCGGCAAGGCCCCTCCACCAGGCTTCGCCTGGTCCCCCTCCCCTGCCAAAAGCAGGGGAGGATTTTAGCCCGCGTGCGCCCTCGACCTCAGGGCAATGACCAGGCCGGCCAGCGCGGTCAGTCCGCCGGCGACGGCGAGGGTCGACCAGTGATAACCTTCGAAGATCGTCGAAAACAGCATGGCCAGGAGAGGAACGAGGACGCTCGAATAAGCCGCCTTGCCGGGGCCGACCTGCCGCATCACCGCGAAATAGAGCGGGAAGGCCAGCGCCGAGGCGAACAGCCCCAGATAGACGAGGCCGATCCAGTAAGCCGGCCGGGCCTCGACGACAGGAGCGCCCGCGACCGCGAGAGCGAAGAGGCCGTTGGCGATCACTCCGTAGACCATCCCCCAGGCGAGGAGGCTGGCAAGCGGCCAGGCCGAGGCGCCCCGGCTCGACTGCAGGATGTTGGCCACCGAAGCGGAGAGCACGCCGAGCACGGTAAGGCCGATGCCGAGCAGCACCTCCCCGGCGGAGGTGGGGCTTGCCCGCATCTCCTGAACGAAGAGCAGCGAGACTCCCAGGCACGCGATCGCCGAGCCGGCGACGAAGCCCCAGGTCGCCTTCTGCTTGAGGAACAGCCAGGCCAGGGCGCTGTTCGGCACCATCAGCAGCGCGAACACCGTCGCGACCAGGCCGCTGGTGACGTGATGCTCGGCCGCATAGACGAAGTTGAAGTTCAGGCAGAATTGCGGGACCCCGAACAGGGCGGCGAGCAGATGGCCGCGCCGGCCGATCCGCAAGGCCGCCCCGCTGGCAGCGGCCCACGCGAACATCGCCGCGGCGGCGACGATGAATCGGTAGGTCACCGACCAGGCCGGCGGAACCGTCCCGAGCTGATCCTTGATGACGATCCAGGTCGAGCTCCAGATCAGCGTGATGAGCAGGAACGGGAGCAGGATTCGCGGCTGAAGCATGGAGGGAGGGGACGGGCTGGTCGCCCCGGCGAAGGCTGGGGCCCCGGGGGGTGAAGTGCTGGGCGCCCGCATCTCGCTGGGGTCCCAGCCTTCGCCGGGGCGACGGTCATCCGTCACAGCGCCCTGATCGCCGCGGCGAGCGCGTCGACGTGCGCCGGGTCCGAATCCCAGGCGGTCACCAGCCGGGCCTCGCCCGGCCCCCAGTCGTAAAAGTCGAAGCCCTGGTCGCGGAGCCTTTGCGCCTCGTCGGGCGTCACCTTGAGGAACAGCTCGTTGGCCTCGACCGGAAGCACCAGCCGGCCTCCGGCCGCCTCGGCCAGCCGGGCCGCGGATTCATTGGCGGCACGCGCGTTGCGCAGCCACACTCCGTCCTCGATCATGGCGAGAAGCTGAGCGGCCAGATAACGGCCCTTCGACAGGAGATGGCCGGCCCGCTTCCTCCGGTACAAGGTCGCCTGGCGGTGCTGCTCGCCGAAGAAGATCAGCGCTTCCGCCGAAATGCCGCCATTCTTGACGAAGCCGAAGCTCAAGGCGTCGACTCCCGCTCGCCAGGTCAGGTCGGCCGGCGAGGCGCCGGTGCCGACGACGGCATTGGCGAAGCGGGCGCCGTCGACATGGAAGCCGAGGCCCCGCGCCCGGGCGAGCTCGCCGAGCGCCGCGGTTTCCCCGGCGCTGTAGACGAGCCCGTATTCGGTCGCATTGGTGATCGAGAGGGCGGCCGGCTGGGTCTGGTGGACGTCGTCCCGAACCGTCTCGAGGAGAGCCGTCACGCCGGCGGGCGACAGCTTCGCCCCTTCGCCGTCGCCGAGCAGCAATTTGGCGCCGTGGGTGTAGAATTCCGGAGCGCCGCATTCGTCGTTCTGGATATGGGCGTCGCGGTGGCAGATGATGCTTCCATAAGGCGGGCAGAGCGCAGCGAGGGCGAGCGCGTTGGCCGCCGTTCCGGTCGCCACCCAAAGCGACGTCACCCGGGTCTCGAACAACTCCGAGAAAACGCCGTCGAGCCGGGCGCTCCAGGCATCGCCGTCATAGGCCGTGTCCAGGGTGTTGGCGGCAGCGATCGCGGCCAGCGCCTCGGGGCAGGCTGCGGCGGCATTGTCTGAGAAAAAGCGCATCGCGGCCACTTAGGGCTGGCGCTCCATACTGACAACGGTGGCAGTCGAAAATGCCGGCCGCGTTTACTACAATTTAGGTGCCTTGGGCCTATCCCCTGCCGAGAGACACTGAGGAAATGAGGGCATGGGCGTAGAGAATTTTGTTGACGGTCCGGTGGCCGGCAAGCGGCAGGCCAAGCGCGCGCGCGTCCTGCTCGCCGCGAAGCTGCAGACGGCGAACGGCGAGATCGACGCGCGGTTGCGCGATCTTTCGCGCAAGGGCGCCCTGGTCGAGTGCCAGACCGTGCCTCCCGTCGGCACCGAGCTGATGTTCAGCCGCGGCTCGACCAGCATCCCCGCCCGGGTCGCCTGGACGGGGCCCGACCGGGTCGGACTCGAATTCGCCTATATGATCGACGAGCATGAAGTCCTCGTTCAGCTCAAGCGCACCTCGGGCGACCAGAACCAGCCGCGCTTCCGCCGCCCACGCCTGTTCGGCGAGCAAATGAGCCACCATGAAAAGCAGATCGCCCGCCTCTGGGGCGCCTCGGTCGGCATCGCCATTCCGGGGGAGTGAGCCGGCAAGATGAACTTCACCGCCGAGCTTTCGACCGCTCCGGACGATGACGGCCGCAGGGCCGCCAGGGCCGAAGTCGTGCTCGGCGCCGGCCTTCGGCAGCGCGGCGCCCACGCCGTGACCGTGCAGGTGCTCGATCTTTCGATTACCGGCTTCCGGGCCGCGACCCATCTCGAGTTGATGAACGGCACCGACATCTGGCTGAAGCTCCCCGGCCTCGAATCCCTGCATTCCCGGGTGGTCTGGATGAGGGGCCATCTGCTCGGCTGCGAGTTCGTCCGCCCGCTCCACCCCGCCGTCCTCGACATGATCGTGAGGAACGCGCCGCGCTGAGCGGGGGCGTCATCCCGCCCGAGCGAGCGCTCTGACGACTGGCAAGTTCCCTGTCGGCTCGAGTTTCGCGAACAGGGAAGGTTTCGGGAATTTGTTACCCCGCAATGGCCTCGAGAAAGCGGTCTAGCACCGACGCGTGCTTCTTATCATACTCCTGCATCTCGTCATGTGCCTGTTTGACCGTGATTTCTCCGCGGTCGAGCCGTCCGAGGATCACATTCAGCGTACGCCGGGACCGGATCTTATGCTTCGCTGACCTCACGCGCATTGCACCTTCTCCGAATGGCTCTGAAACAATATAGCTAGCAAACGCACGAAAGGCATCACCTGTTTATACAAACGGTCGGTCACCGCTTCGTTCCAAAACTCGTACGGTCTAGCGCTGTCAATTGTGACGACGCCGACGGCCGTTGAGCCCCTCGGCTCTGCATAAATGATCGGAATGAAGAGGATGCTCCGGTAAGGACAGCTCGGGTCCGAGATGCCCTCGAAATTGAAGAGTTCCTCGCGCTTGAGATCCGGCACGTGCTTCCAGTCGCGGCGGGCCTGAGCTACGAAATACGCCATGGTCCTCGTGCGTTCGACGCTGCTCCCGATCGCGCGATTGCGAACCGCGCGTTCCACTATTTCAATCTGATTGTTGGGTTGAAAGAGCAGAAGCGAGGCCTCGAGATAACTCGCGTCCAAGGTGTCGAGCTCTTCCCGGATGCGCTGAAGGATAACCCTCAGCGTTCGCGCTACGACCCCCATGAAAACGGCATCGCCCAAATTGGCGGCGGGCACGGCGACGACCTTCAGCATCTCGTTGACCAAGTTTCGATGCTCGATTGCAGCCGTTTCTCGATGGTCCTGAAGGCGCCGTCTCCGCGCACCGCTTTTTATGAATGTATCCAAAATCCAATTCGCAACCAGAAGGGCGAACATTATTGCGCTGTAGAGGACGAGATGATCCTTCGGGACGTCCTTCTTGTCAAAAAAATCAATCCAGAAAGGTGCCGTGGCCAAACCCGCCCATACAGTTATTCGGCTCAAGCCACGCGCCAATCCGGGTAGCGTCGGCGCATGAAGGTCGAATCGTATGTAGCGAAGGCGGCCTAAGGAATCCCCGATTCGCTGCAGGGCACCGCGCGGCGCGCGTGCCCACCGTTTCCCATCGCGCAGGGAGACATTTGCAAGAGCCATCCCGCCTTCTACAAACCCGGTATCGACGTGGGAACCCGGCTCGGTAGTCAGGCTGCCGGCCGAACGTGCTTCAAGCGTGTGTTAGAAGGCCGAGGGGTCGGGCCCGGACGAGTGGTGCTGCCGGTGAGGATTGAACTCACGACCTCAGCCTTACCAAGGATGCGCTCTACCACTGAGCTACGGCAGCTTACTCGCCAGTGGGCTGCCCATCAAAGTAGTACTTTGGTGGGGACCCTCGGGAGAGCGGGCGCTATGGCGGGGACGGCGATGGAATGTCAAGGTAAGTCATGGCGAAGCGCGACGAGGAACGGGAGAAACGGCTGGCCGAGGCGCTCCGGGAGAATCTGCGGCGCCGCAAGGCGCAGGCGCGTGAGCAAATCCGTCATCCCGGCGAAAGCCGGGACCTTGGAACGGAAAGTCTCGGCGGGGCTCCCCGAGGTCCCGGCTTTCGCCGGGAT
>DASVPM010000171.1:0-3639 GCA_036382815.1 Allosphingosinicella sp. | reverse complement strand
CAGCCAGGGCCCGCTCGAGCGCCTGTTCGGCATCAGCAGCCTGGTCCTCCACACCGTCGGCACCCTTCACAGCCAGATCGTCCTCCCCGGCCTTGCCCGAGGCATCGCCGAGCGGATGCGGGACGAGATAAGGGGCCGGATGCGCGAGGAGCCGGAGTGAGCGGCGGCGCCGATCGGCATCTCCATCCGGGCACGATCGCGCTCCGCTTCATCAAGGAGGCGCCGCAGACGATGGTCGCGCTTCCGGCCGCCTTGGCCTTCTCGTCGAAGACCGGCCTCACCGGCGCCCTGTACGGAGCCGCGGCGCTGGGCCTTGGCCTGCTCGCCGTGAAATGGCTCGCATGGCGGCGCTTCCGCTACGGCGTGGGTCCGGCCGAGATCGTGATCGAGAGCGGCATCCTGCATCGGAACCGGCGAAGCATTCCGTTCGACCGCGTCCAGGACGTCGACATCGAACGGACCTTCCTCGCCCGGCTGCTCGGCCTCGCCAAGGTCCGGATCGAGACCGGGGCCGGCGGCAAGGACGAGGGGCTGCTCGACAGCGTGTCGCTGGCCGAGGCTGGCCGACTCCGCGAAGTCGTGCGCGCCAGCCGCGCCGGCGCGGGTCCCGCCTCGAGCGCGCAGGCGGCGCAAGCGCCGTCCGCGCAAATCCTGTTCGCCATGGATCCGCCCCGGCTGCTCCTGTTCGGGCTGTTCAACTTCTCGCTGGTCTACATTGCGGGCCTGTTCGCGCTTCTCCAGACCTTCGACCGCTTCCTGCCGTTCGACATTTACGATCCCGCCCGCTGGGTGGGACTGGTCGACGAATATCTGCCCGCGCGCTGGACGTTGACGGCGATCGGCGCGGTGCTGCTGGTCGCCGCCGCGCTTGGAGCGGTGGCGGGCGTGGCCCGCACCGTCGCGCGCGATTACGGCTTCCGGCTTTCGCTCGAAGGCGGCCGGCTGCGCCGCGAGCAGGGCCTGTTCACCCGCAAGGAGGCGGTGATCTCGCGGCGACGGGTACAGCTGGCGCAGGTCAGCGGCGGCCCGCTGCGGGCGCTGTTCGGCTGGTCGGGCCTGTCCTTCCAGACCCTGGGGGCCGGAACCGACCGCGGCGGCCACCAGAGCGCGGCGCCGTTCGCGACGCGGACCGAGATCGAAGCGGTGCTAGCCGAGGTGGCGCCGTTGCGCCTGCCGCCGCCGCCGGAGCTGATCCGGGTATCGAGGCGCCATGTCGTCCGGAGCCTCGCGGGGACGCTGCTGCCGGCGCTCGCCGCCATCGCCGCCTTGTCCTACTGGTGGCCGCTCGCTCCGGCGCTGCTGGCGCTGCTCCCGGTCCTGGCCGCCGGAGCGGCGGTGAAGCGGCGCTTTCATCGCTACGCGCTCGGCGACGACCTGCTGTTCGTCAGCCGCGGCGTCTGGCGCCGGCGGCTCTGGCTGGTGCCGCTGCGCAACGTCCAGTCGCTGAGCCTCAGCCGCGGCCCGATCCAGCGCCGCCTCGGCCTCGCCACCCTGGCGATCGACACCGCCGGCGCGTCGATGGTCAACGCCCCCCGGATCGTCGACCTGCCCGGCGAAGCGGCGGAGGCGCTGGCCGCAGAGATATCCCGCCGCCGCTCCGTCATTGCGAGCGAAGCGAAGCAATCCAGCTGCGCCGAGGCGGGAGACTGGGTGGCTTCGTCGCTTCGCACCGCGCAATGACGGGTGAGCGTCAGGCCTCCGGAAGGAAATCGGGGACCGAGAGGTAGCGCTCGCCGGTGTCGTAATTGAAGGTGAGCACCCGTTTGCCGGGACCGATCTCGTCCAGCTTCTGGCGAACGGCGGCGAGGCTCGCTCCGGAGCTGATGCCGACGAACACGCCTTCCTCCCGAGCCGCGCGCCGGGCCATTTCCTTGGCGTCGGCCGGATCGACCAGGATCACCCCGTCGATGACGTCGACATGCATGTTCGCGGGGATGAAGCCGGCGCCGATGCCCTGGATCGGGTGGGGGCCCGGCTGGCCGCCGGAGATGACGGGGGACAGGGTCGGCTCGACTGCGAAGACCTGGAGCTGCGGCCACGCCTTCTTCAGTACCTGGGCGCAGGCGGTGATGTGGCCGCCGGTACCGACTCCGGTGATCAGGACGTCGATCGGCGAATCGCGGAAATCCTCGAGGATCTCCTGGGCGGTCGTGCGCAGATGGACCTCGACATTGGCGGGATTCTCGAACTGCTGCGGCATCCAGCTGTCCTCGATCTCGCCGAGCAGCTCCTGGGCTCGGGCGATCGCGCCCTTCATGCCCTTCTCGCGCGGCGTGAGGTCGAAGCTCGCCCCGTAGGCGAGCATCAGCCGCCTGCGCTCGAGGCTCATGCTCTCGGGCATGACGAGGATGAGCTTGTAGCCCTTGACCGCGGCCACCATGGCGAGGCCAATCCCTGTATTGCCCGACGTCGGCTCGACGATCGTCCCGTTCGGCTTCAGGGCGCCCGAGCGCTCGGCGTCCTCGATCATGGCCAGGGCGATCCGGTCCTTGATCGACCCGCCGGGATTGGCCCGCTCCGATTTCACCCAGACCTCGGCGTCGCCGAACAGCCGGTTGATCCGGATATGGGGGGTCCGGCCGATCGTCTCGAGGATGCTGCCCGCTCTCATTATTGATCTCCCTGGTACCGGTTACTTAAATTAAGTCATCCGCGACTTGCTTCAACTCCCGCTACCGATTCTCTTTCCTCCGCGCCAGCGCGAGGTGCCCGGCGTCCCAGCCAAGGGTGGGACCCCAGGCCTGAAAGGCGCCGAGTTCTTCGCCCGCCGGGGTCCCAGCCTACGCTGGGCGACGCTAGGCGGTCGCACCTTCCCTGGGCAGATCGTCGGGCGGATCGAAGGTGCGCGCGCGCCTCAGCTCCGGGAACCAGCGTGCCCAGAGCAGGGTCACCGCGATCGCTCCAATTCCGCCGGCGACCACCGCGACGACCGGGCCGATCAAGGCGGCAAGGAACCCCGATTCCGCCTCGCCCAGCTCGTTCGATGCGGAAATGAACAGCGTCGATGCGGCGCCGACCCGGCCGCGCATCGCGTCGGGCGTGTAGAGCTGGATCAGGGACTGGCGGACGTAGACCGAGACCATGTCGGCCGAGCCCAGAAGGGCGAGGCAGGCGATCGACAGCATCATGTTGCGCGAAAGGCCGAAGGCGATCGTGGCCGCGCCGAAGACGGCGACCGCCGCGAGCATCTTGGTGCCGACGTCGCGCTTCATCGGCCGCCAGGAGAAATAGAGCGCGGTCAGGGTCGCTCCGACCGCGGGGGCCGCGCGCAGATGGCCGAGCGCGGTCGCATCCGAGTGCAGGATGTCGCGCGCGAAGACGGGAAGCATCGCCGTCGCGCCGCCCAGCAGGACCGCGAACAGGTCCAGCGAGATGGCGCCGAGCACGAGTCGGTTGCGGCGGACGTAGTGGAGTCCGTCGACCATCTGCCGCCAGGGATTGCGTGAGCCCTCGATGGCGCTTCGGGCGATCGGGCGGATCATGAACAGGCACAGGAGCGACACCGCGAACAGTCCCGCGCTCACCGCATAGGGCATGTGCGGGGCCCAGGCATAGAGATAGCCCCCCACCGCCGGACCGGCGATCGCCCCCGACTGCCACGACATCGAGCTCAGCGCGATCGCCTGGGGCAGGGACTCC
>DASVPM010000170.1:0-4292 GCA_036382815.1 Allosphingosinicella sp. | reverse complement strand
ATCCCGGCGAGCTCGTCCTCGAGCGCCGGAAAGGCCCCCGCGAACTTCGCCGCGCCGCGCTCGAACAGGGCGGCGACCGGCTCGGCCCGGGCCGACTTGCCGGTGCTCGCGTGGACGATCCTCAAAGGCAGGTCGACGTCGGCGGCCCTCAGCACGCTCGCCACCATCGCCCCGCCCTGATTGCCCTCGGCGACGACCCGGTCCGCGCCCCACTTGTGCGCCGCCCCCGCCACCGCTTTGGCCCAGCCCTCCGGGCTCCGCCCGGAGACGCTGGCGTCCTCGACGACATGGGCGACACCGTCGGCGCGGAGCGCGCAGACGACGATCCCGCAGGCGTCGCCCTCCGCCGAAACCGGCGGATCCACCCCGACCACGATCCGCCTGTACTGTCCCTCTCCCTGTAGGGGAGAGGAAGGGGCCCGCCCGGCAACGCCGGGTGGGAGGGTGAGGGCCTCCTCCCGGTCTCGCTCTGACCTCGAGCCCTCACCCCGCTCGCCTTCGGCGATCTGCCCCTCTCCCCTGCAGGGAGACGGGAGGGGAGGCGAAACCCGGCACCCCTCGATCAGGTCCCTCGGCCACAGGGTTCCCTCGACGTCCTCGATCAGCTCGCCGTCCAGCTCCTGCCGACCGAGCCTCGTCCCGCCATAATCGCGCTCCACGTCGGCGAGGAACGCGCCCGCCAGGTGCGCCTTGTTGTCCATCGTCCGCCCCCTCGTCTTGGCTACCCCCTCCTGGGCGGCCAGCTTTCGAACCAGGGCCACCGGCCGCGGGGTCGTCGTCGCCATCGCCCGCGGCAGCGCCCCGCACCTGAGGCCGAGCATCAGATTGTCCCACGCCGCTGGCCCGAACGGCCATTTGGCGATCTCGTCGCACCAGGCGAAATGATGCTGGGGCCCGCGCAGGCTGTCCGGCTCCGCCGCCGAATAGACCTGCGCCCGGGCGCCCCCCGGAAAGCGAAGCCGCCCGAGCGAAGGCTCCCAGACCGGCCGCTCCTCCGGCGGGCAGACGGCGAGGATTCCGCTCGCCCCCTCGACCATCACCGACCGGGCCTCCGCCATCGTCGCCGCGACCAGGGCGATCCGCACCCGGCCGTCGGTCGCCGCCATCCGCCGGATCCATTCGGCGCCCATCCGGGTCTTTCCGAAGCCGCGCCCGGCGAGCACCAGCCAGACCCGCCAGGGCAGATCGGGCTCGCGCTGCTTCCGCAGCTCCCAGACCGGCCACAAATGGCTCAGATATTCGCGCTCGTCGAAGCTCAGCCGCGCAAAGACCCGGAGCCGCTCTTCGGGCTCCAGGCTGGCGATCTGCTCGGCGACCGAGTGGAGCTCAGGCCTCGCCATCGTCCGCCTCCCGGCCCTTCGCGTCCTTCTCGGCCCGGATCTCCGCCAGGCGCGCCGCGAGCTCGTCGAAAATCGCGGCTCCGTCCCGCCGGCCCGAATCCGCGGAGCGCTGCTGCCCGACGCTCTTGCGGTGGAAGTGCAGCAGGCGAAGCGCCGCCGCGTCGTTGAATACCCGGGTCGTCCCGGTCTTCTTGCCCTGGTAGTAGACGTCCTTGGGCGTGCCGAAGCGGGCGCGCCGGACGAGCTCCATCTCGAGATGGTCGTAGCCCTCCCGCAAGGCCTCCATCCAGGCCGCCCGGAAGTCGGGATCCCGCTTCTTCAGGTCGTAGAAGACCCGGGTCGACCGCTTCAGCTCACGCGCCGCGAGCGAGACGTTGCAGGTCTCGCCGAGGATCGAGAGGAAGAGGCCGATCTCCTTGCGGGTCAGCGCCCTCTTGTGCCTGGCGCGCACCTGCGGCCGCCCCAGTGCCCGCTTGAGCTCGGTCTCGGCGCCGCGCGCCCCCACGAACCGCCCCCGCCGGTCGCGCCGGTCGCGGGGAACATTCCCATTCCCTTTCCCTTTCATTCCGCCCTCCTTTGAAATGAAACGGCCGCCATGCTTCCGCCGCGAAATCCTCCCGGCGATCTCGCGGGGAGGAATTGAAACGAAAAACATGACGGCCGGCTCGCGCGCCCGCTCTCGGAAAACCGGGCCCGGCCCCGCCGGCGCCCCGCGCGGCGCGCAAAGAAAAAGGCCGCCGCGGTTGCCCGCGCCGGCCGTTCGATCTCCTCCAGCTACAATTCTGCAGCGTGACTAAATAGTACCCCTTGAGCGTGACGCTGTCAAACTATTTGTACCGCTCCGGTCAAATCCTATTTTTTTGCGCTTCCCGCTTTCACGAAACTGCGATTTTTCGAGCGCGCTACTTTTGCGCGCAAATCCTATTTTTTCGACCCTTTATCAAAAAAACTTTATTTTCGGAGGCCGTTTTCCGGCGCGATTCGGGGGGTGCGAATCCTACAGCGCGAATCGGCTGCCGCGCGGCCCGGAGCGGATGGACGCTGTCACGATAATCTTGTACACTCGCCGCAAGGAGGGGGCTCCCTATGACGACAATGAGATTCGGCGTTGCCGGACGTATTCTGGCGGCAATCTCGCTGCTCGCGGCGCTGGGCGGCTGCGCGGCGATGGAAGGCTATGCGCGCCCTCCCGACACGCGTCCCTACATCGCCGGCAAGCGCGCGGCCTATTTCGACATGGCGGCGAATTCGAAGGAAGCGGAGTATAACGGGACGAGCGACCAGGTCGCGAGACGCCGTTTGCGCGACGAGATCGTCTATGCGCGGATGGACCTGATCGAATTCGATTTCGACAATCTCCAGCGGGCTTTGAACGGCACCGGGAACGGCGTCTCGATCGGCGGCGACCTGGCCGTGCTGGTGGCCAACGGCATCGGCGCCACCACCGGCGGCGAGCAGACCAAGGCCGCCCTGAACGCCCTTTCGGGGGGCATCGTCGGAGCGCAGGGGGCGATCAACAAGGATCTCTATTATCAGCGGACTCTGCCCGCCCTGCTTTCCCAGATGGAGGCGAACCGCGACAAGGTGATCGCCACGATTTTCACCGGCCTCGCCAAGCCGGATTCCGAATATCCCCTCGGTGCGGCCCAGCTCGACCTGCGCCGGCTGGTGCGGGCGGGGAGCATCCCCTCGAGCGTCGGCGAAATCACCGAGAAGGCGACCCAGGACAAGCGGAATTCGGAGCAGATGGTGGAGATGGCGCGCAATGCCGTCTTCGTCAACACGCCCGCCGGGGCGCGGCTGAAGGCGTGGGTAATGCAGAACGGTCGCGTGAACGCCGCGCGCATGGCGCAGCTCCAGGCGTGGCTGAATCAGCAGCCCGAGACCTTCCTGCACGAGATACCCGTCGCGACCTTCATCCGCGGCGATCTGCCCGATTCCCAGCTCGATCCCATCCGCCAGCGGGCCGTCGACGATCCGGCGCTCGCCATCCCGCAGTAAGAGGAGGCCTTGCATGGTCTGTGGAACGTTCAAGCTGAAGAAGGTGCCCGACGCGGAGGTCGCGGATACGATCGCGATGTTCCAGGCGAACGTGCCGCCGCCGACGAGCGTGACGAGCGCCCCCGACGGCCAAGGCACCAGTACCATAACGGCCGTCTTCCCGCCCTGCCCTCCGGACATGGAGCACGACGCCGCCGGCGACGCGGGTGACGGTCAGGGTCAGGGCGGTCAGGGTCAGGGCGGCTCAGGCCAAGGTGGCCAGGGCGGCCAGGGTCAGGGGGGCCAGGGTCAGGGCGGCTCAGGCCAGGGCCAGGGTCAGGGCGGCTCAGGCCAGGGCCAGGGCCAGGGTCAGGGCGGCTCAGGCCAGGGCGGCCAAGGCCAGGGCGGCTCAGGCCAGGGCGGCTCAGGCCAGGGCTAGAACGGCCGGGGGCGCAATAGCCCTGCGGCTCCCGAAGCTTTCGCAAGTGTCCGGCGAGGTGGCTGTCGCCGCCTCGCCGAGACCCGCTTTGAATGAAAGGAAGCCCGGATCGGGTCCGGACGAGGGTTCAGGCCCTACTTGACCAGCTCGACCTGCTCGAACTCCAGCTCCACCGGCGTGGCGCGCCCGAAGATGGAGACCCCGACCTTGACCCGGCCGCGGTCGAAATCGAGTTCCTCGACCACGCCGTTGAAGCTCGCGAACGGGCCGTCGAGCACCTTGACCTGGTCGCCGATCTCATAGTCGACGTTGATCTTGGTCTTGGGCGCGGCGGCGGCGGCCTCGTCCTTGGTGTTGAGGATCCGGGCGGCCTCGGCGTCGGTGATCGGCTGGGGCTTGCCGGAGGAGCCGAGGAAACCGGTGACCTTGGGCGTGTTCTTGACGAGGTGGTAGACGTCGTCGTTCATCGCCAGCTTGGCGAGCACGTAGCCGGGGAAGAACTTGCGGTCCGAGGTCACCTTCTTGCCGCGGCG
>DASVPM010000169.1:0-23670 GCA_036382815.1 Allosphingosinicella sp. | reverse complement strand
CGAACCCAGCTCCAACCGCTCAGCCTCGTCCAACTCCAATGCCGGTAGCTCTCGACCCATGACCCAGCCCTCCTCGAAGCAGGGCTGTCTGTCAAAACTGAGTCGAACTTGAGGCCGTCAACTTCAGAATCGGGACACTAGCCCCTCACTGGGAGGAGCGGAGCGGCGGGGCATCCGATTTGGAGCTGGGCGGTCGTCGATTGCTTCGCTTGGCTCGCCACGACGGTGCCCTCTCCTTCACCCGCCATTCAGCCGCCCTTTTGTAGAAAGGCGCGGTTTCCTATATAGTTACAGCTACGGCTCCGTTCCCAAGAGGATGCGTCCCATGTCTCTCGCCAAAAAATTGCTCACCCTCGCCGCGCCCGCGGCCCTGCTCGCGCTGGGCGGCTGCGCGACCGGTCTTCCGACCCAGGTCTCCCGCTACCAGGCGATGCCCGCCCCGGCCGGACAGACCTTCGCCATCCAGGCCGCCGATCCCGAGGTCCGCGGCGGGCTTGAATTCTCGCGCTATGCCGAGCTCGTCCGGCGGCACATGATCGCCCAGGGCTATAGCGAGGCGAGCTCGCCGCAGCAGGCGTCGCTGATCGTCTCGCTCGACTATGGCGTGGACGACGGCCGCCAGCAGGTGGTGAGCCGCCCGGCGCTCGGCTACAGCCGCTTCGGCTATGGCGGCTTCGGCTACCGGCCCTATTGGTCGCGCTTCGGCGGCTACGGCCGGCTTCGCTCGCCCTTCTATTACGGCTGGGACGATCCCTTCTGGTACCGCGGCTTCGGCGACGAGCTCGACGTCTACACCGTCTATACCAGCTTCCTCGACATGGACATCCGACGTCCCGACGGCCAGTCCGTCTTCGAGGGCACGGCGCGGGCCCGTTCGCGCACGGACGAGCTGAGCGTTCTCGTGCCGAACCTGATCGAGGCGATGTTCACCGGATTTCCCGGAAACAGCGGCGAGACCGTGAAGATCACGGTGGCGCCGGAGCGCAAGCGCTAAAGCGGACGCGCGCTCCGTCATTGCGGCGAAGCAATCCAAGGGGCCTGCCGGGGCGCCACTGGATTGCTTCGCTGCGCTCGCGCTGACGGGGAGGGCCGGCGACGGCTCTCCCTTTTCTTTGCCCGCATTCAACGGGCGTTCATCAGCGGACCCGAATTTCGCGCCTCGACAGGGGAACGAAAAATCCCGGGGAGGGTGAATGCTGAAATTGATCGGAGCGGCCGCTTTGGCCGCAACCAGCGTCGCGTCGGCGGCGCCGGCGCAGAAGGCTGCGGCCGACAGGGCCCAGGCCGAGGACATCGTCGTCACCGGACGGCGAAGCGGAGCGCCGATGTGGACGGTGCGCAGCGACACCACCACGCTGGTCCTGGTCGGCGGGATCAACGGAGTCTCCAAGACAACGCATTGGGATCCGGCCGCGCTGACCGAGGCCCTGCGCAAGGCGGACCGCGTGATGTTCCCGCAATCCTACGCCCTCACCGCCTCCCCTTTTCGGGCGATCGGCTGGATCGCCAAGTGGAACAAGATGGGGAGCCTGCCCAAGGGTCAGAGCTTGTCGGCCATCGCCGGGCCGCAGGCGATGCGCCGACTCGCGGCCCTCAGGACCCGGAACATGGTCCGCGCGGATTACGACCGGCGCCACCCGCTGCATCTTTCGATGGACCTGAGGGACCGCGGCAGGGGCGACATCGACTATGGCCGGGACGTCGCCGAATATGCCCGCAACGCCGCCAAGAAGCACAAGCTGGCCGAGGTCGTCCCGATCCAGCGTTCGAAGGCCAAGCCGGTGGTCAAGGACCTGTTCGCCTCGACCCCCGAGGACCATCTGCCCTGCCTCGAGGCCGCTTTGACCATGGCCGAGGCCGGGCCCGCAGCGGTTCAGGCGCGCTCGGACGCCTGGGCGGCGCGGCGGGTCCGCGACGTTCTCAACTCGCCGGCCGACCCGGTCTACGAGCGGTGCTGGCCGAGCGGAGTCTTCGCGGAGCGCGAGACGGGGCTGCTCGACCAGATGAAGCAATTGCTCGCCGAGCCGCAGGTGACGATGGCGGTGCTCAGCCTCCGGACGCTGGCGGAACGGGGGGGGCTGCTGGACGGACTCGAAGCGGCGGGCTTCGACATCCAGGGGCCGGCCTGGAAATAGAACCGTCGTCCCAGCGCAGGCTGGGACCCCGGTGGGTGAAAGGCGCGTGAGCCCTTCTTCCCCCCGGGGCCCAGCCTTGGCTGGGGCGACGTTCAACGCCTGACCAGGAAGGCTCCGGCGAGGACGAGCAGGATCCCCGCGATCCGGGTGGGGCTGATCTCGACCCGGACGAGGCCGAAGGCGCCGAGCCGGTCGAGGAGCAGGGCCATGGCGAGCTGCCCGGCGATCGCCACCATCAGGAAAAAGGTCACGCCCATGCGCGGCGCGGCGAACGCCGCGGCGACGACGAAGAAGGCGCCGTAGAAGCCCCCCGTCCACGCATACCAGGGCAGCGCCCTCGCCTCGCCGGCGCCGGGCCGGGCGCCGAGCGCGGCAGCGACGGCGAGCAGCGCCATCGTGCCGATGACGAACGAGACGAGCGCCGCGTTGACCGGAGAGCCGACGCCCCGCGCCAGCAGAGCGTTGGTCGGCGCCTGGAGGGCGATCAGGCCCCCGGCGACGAAGGCGGCGGCGAGCGCGAAGAGAAATACCGGGTTCACGGCCTTACGCGATGCGGCTGCGACGCCTCAGCCTTCGAGCTGGCGGGTCAGCAGGCGGATGTCGGCGTCGAGCTCGCTGTCCTGGGCGCGGAGCTTCTCGATCTGGCGGACGGCGTGGATCACGGTGGTGTGATCGCGTCCTCCGAAGCGGCGGCCGATCTCGGGCAGCGAGCGCGGCGTGAGCTGCTTGGAAAGATACATGGCCACCTGCCTGGGCCGGGCGACCTCGCGGGCGCGGCGGGCGCTGGTCATCTCGGCCTTGCGGATCCGGTAATGTTCGGAGACCCGGGTCTGGATCTCGTCGATCGAGATCCGGCGCTGGTTGGCGCGAAGCGTATTGGCGAGCACCTCTCCGACGAAGTCGAGGTCGATCACCCGGTTCTGCATCGTCGCGTAGGCGGCGATCCGGTTGAGCGCGCCTTCGAGCTCGCGGACGTTCGAGCTGATCCTCTTGGCGAGGAACATCACGACGTCCTCGGGCACGGCGACTTCGGGAAGCGCCTCGAGCTTCTTCAGGATGATGTTGAGACGAAGCTCGAGATCGGCCTGGTTGATGTCGGCGACAAGGCCCCAGGAGAGCCGCGAGAGGATGCGCGGCTCGATCCCGTCGAGGTCCTGCGGGGCCCGGTCCGAGCTGATGACGAGGCGGCGGCCGGCCGAGATGATCTCGTTCATCGTGTGGAAGAATTCTTCCTGCGTCGATTCCTTGCCCGCGATGAACTGGACGTCGTCGATCATCAGCAGGTCGGCGGCGCGCAAATGCTGCTTGAACTTGATCGTGTCGTTGGCGCGGAGCGCGGCGACGAACTCGACCATGAACTTCTCGGCCGACATGTAGATGATCTTCGCCCGCGGGCGGAGGCGGTGGAATTCGTGGCCGATGGCATGGAGCAGGTGGGTCTTCCCGCGGCCGGTGCCGCCGTGGAGGAAGAGCGGGTTGAAGGCGACGTTGTCGGCCGCGGCAAGCGTCGTCGCGGCGCTGAAGGCGACCTCGTTGGCCTTGCCGACGACGAAATTCTCGAAGCGGTAGCGGGGCTCGAGAGCGACGGCGTAGAGCCCGTCGCCCTGGGCGGGCTCCTCCGAGGCCGGCGGCGCCGGTATCTCGACGACCGCGGCGGTCTTGGGCGCCGCCGCGCCCACCCCGACCGAGATGTGG
Source organism: Allosphingosinicella sp. (assembly GCA_036382815.1). Classification (GTDB taxonomy): domain Bacteria; phylum Pseudomonadota; class Alphaproteobacteria; order Sphingomonadales; family Sphingomonadaceae; genus Allosphingosinicella. Next base: position 19,840 of record DASVPM010000169.1, on the reverse strand, counting down.
CGGATAGACGGGCAGGCCGCCCGCCAGGCGAGGGTGAGGCGTTCGGAGAAATGGGTCTGCACCCAGTCGGCCATGAACTGCGACGGAAGCTCAAGTCGGAGCGCGCCCGATTCGGAATCGAAGCTTCCGAGCGCGATCGGGCGCAGCCAGCCGTCGAAAGTACGGGCGCCGCAATCCCGCCTCAGGCCGGCGCGAATCGCCTCCCATGCCGATTGGAGCGCGCTGCGTTCCATCGCGCTTTCCGAAACTCCGCCTCCCGTCAACTTCACAGACACGAAAGCATCCCCCTACTCCTCTGGCCTCTTTAAGCGGGCCCGATTAGGCAAGACTTTCTCGCGCACGGCTGCCCCCCCGGGCGGCGCCGATTCGCAAAACTCTTCTTGCTGTGTGTGTCCGGAGGGAGATTCGCCCCTTCGGAGCCGCCTTTTTGGAAGCGTCCGGCCCTTCGATCAAGAGCCCACAGCGACAAAAAAGTGAAATATTTTCGTTGACATCGGTTTTCTGCCCTTTCCGAAAAAAGGGCGGAAAACCGCCATTTCTTGGTTAAGGCAACCATCGAATCGCGGGAAGTCCTAGGGTTTCGCGCTCTGTTCTTTCGAACACGAAAAAGCCCGCCGGAAACGGGCTCCGGCGGGCGACTTCAAAGCTTTAGAAAAGCTTAGGCGAGCGCGGCGATACGGCGCGTGAGCCTCGAAAATTTGCGGGCCGCCGTGTTCTTGTGGAAGATGCCCTTGGCCACCCCGCGGGCAAGCTCCGGCTGGACGCGGGAGATGGCGGCGAGCGCCTGGTCCTTGTCGCCGGCCTCGATCGCCGCCTCGACCTGCTTGACGAAGGTGCGGATCCGGCTGACGCGCGTCCGGTTGATCTCGGTCCGGCGCTGGTTGCGGCGGATTCGCTTCTTTGCCTGCGGCGTGTTCGCCATCGTCTGAGTGCCTCTTGTCTAAAATGAAAAGGGCGCGGCCAAACCACCGCACCCGCTCGGCTGCGCCTCTACGCCAGCCGCGCCCGAAAGGTCAACCTCAAGAGCGCTGGCAGCGAGGGCAATAGAAGGTCGATCGGCCGGAATCGACTCGCCGGCGAATCACGCTTCCGCAATGGCAGGTCTCCCCTTCCCGGCCGTAGACTCGCCATTGCTTCGAAAAATAGCCGAGCTCGCCCGAGGGCCGCGCATAATCGCGAAGCGAGGAGCCTCCTGCATCGATGGCGGCGAGAAGAACCGCCCGAATCGCCTCCACCAGGCGCTCCAGCCGCGGTTTCGAGATGCGGCCTCCCGCGCGCGAGGGCGCGATCCCGGCCATGTGCAGCGCCTCGCAGACGTAGATGTTGCCGAGCCCGGCGACGATCCGCTGGTCGAGGAGCATGGCCTTGATCGGCGCCGAGCGGCCGTCGAGAGCCTCGAGAAGGTAGGCGGCGCTGAATTCCGGGCCGAGGGGCTCCGGCCCCATCGCCGCGAAGGCGGGCAGCTGCTCAAGCTCGGCCGAGGGGACCAGGTCGAGCGAACCGAAGCGGCGCGGATCGTTGAGGGCCGCCCGCCTGCCCTCGTCGGTTTCGAGCAGAAAATGGTCGTGGGCGCCGAGCTCGGCCGGATCGATCCGCCAGCGGCCCGACATGCCGAGGTGGAAGACCAGCGTATCGCCCCGGTCGGTGGCGATGAGGCCGTATTTCGCGCGGCGCGACAGCCCGGTGACGGTCGCCCCGGTCAGACGCTGGCGAAGATCGGGCGGAAAGGCCCGGCGAAGGTCCGCCCGGCGCGCCTCGACCGAGACCAGCCGGCGGCCTTCCAGCACGGGCGCAAGTCCACGTACCGTGGTTTCGACCTCCGGCAGCTCAGGCATTGCGCGTCGCCCCGGCGAAGGCTGGAGCCCCGTGGGGCGAAGAACGACGGGGCCTTTCGCCCCCTGGGATGCCAGCCTTCGCTGGCATGACGGGAAGAGTGCACATGCGCCGAAACCCCTGCTAGAGGCGGGCGCGATGGACAAGGTTTCTTTCGGTTTCGAGGATGTGCCGCCCGAGGAGAAGACCCGGCGGGTCGGCGCCGTCTTCTCCAGCGTCGCCCGGCGCTACGACCTGATGAACGACCTCATGTCGGGCGGCCTCCACCGCCGATGGAAGGATCTGTTCGTCCGGCGGATAAGGCCGCGCAAGGGGGAGACCATCCTGGACATGGCCGGCGGAACGGGCGACATCGCGTTCCGGCTGGCCCGGCACGGCGCGAAGGTCATGGTCGCCGACATCAATCCCGATATGCTTGAGGTCGGCCGCCAGCGGGCGCAGAAGCGTAACATCGAAGGGCTGGGGTGGGCGGTCGAGAATGCCGAGAGCCTCAGCTTCGGCGACGGCGCGTTCGACGCCTACACGATCGCTTTCGGGATCCGAAACGTCACCGAGATCGAGGCGGCGCTGAAGGAGGCGCACCGCATTCTGAAGACGGGCGGCCGCTTCTTCTGCCTCGAATTCTCGACCACACGCTGGCCGGGCTTCGCCTCGGTCTACGACGCTTATTCGATGCACGCGGTGCCGCGGATCGGGAAGGTCGTCGCGCGGGACGAGGAGAGCTACCGGTATCTCGTGGAGTCGATCCGCCGCTTCCCGCCGATGGAGAAATTCTCCGAAATGATCGGAAAGGCCGGATTCGCGCGGGTGAAGGCCGAACCGATTCTGGGGGGGTTGGTGGCGATCCACAGCGGGTGGAAGATCTGATGGCCCCTTCGCGTCATCCCGGCGGAAGCCGGGACCTCGGGGAGATCCGCCGAGACATCTTGTCCGGAGGTCCCGGTCTTCGGCGGGATGACGGCGACCGCGTCCACGGCGGGGGTTCATGACCCGTCCGATCGTCCATGTCTGGCGGCTTCTGAAGTGGGGCCGGGTGCTTGCCCGGCACGGGGCGCTGCGCGGCATCGAGCGCGATCCAAACACGCCGCAGCCGGTTCGGCGGCTCGCCAGGATCGCCCGCTTCGGCGCCCGGATTCCGCGCGTGCCCGCTTATGGCGAAGCCTTCGTCGAGCTCGGCCCGGCGGCGATCAAGTTCGGCCAGGCGCTTGCGACCCGGCCCGACCTGGTCGGAGTCGAGGCGGCCCGCGACCTCCAGCTTCTCCAGGACAGCCTGCCCCCGGCGCCGTTCGAGCAGGTCCGCCAGGCGATCGAGACCGGCCTCGAGAAGCCGCTGGAAGAGGTCTTTTCGGACATCGATCCGGAGCCGGTCGGCGCCGCCTCGATCGCCCAGGTCCACCGCGCCCACACGATCGACGGCAAGCTGGTCGCTGTGAAGGTGCTTCGGCCCAATATCGAGGACGATTTCGCCCGGGCCCTCGACACCTATGCCTGGGCGGCCGCCCAGATCGAGAATATGGGCGGCGAGGCCGCGCGCCTCCGGCCAAGAGCGGTCATCGCCTATTTCAAGCAATGGACGGCACGCGAGCTCGACCTCCGCCGGGAGGCCGCCTCGGCCTCGGAGCTTCGCGAGAACCTGGTCGCGGAAAGCGGCTTCTACGTCCCGGCCATCGACTGGACGCGCACCTCGCGCCGGGTGCTGACCCTCGAATGGATAGACGGGATCAAGCTTACCGACCGGGAGGCGCTGGTCGAGGCGGGGCACGACCTCAAGGCGCTCGCGGCGACCCTGGTCCGCGCCTTCCTTCGCCAGTCGGTGATCGACGGCTTCTTCCACGCCGATCTCCACCAGGGCAATCTCTTCGCCCTCCCCGACGGCCGGCTTGCGGCGATCGATTTCGGGATCATGGGCCGGATCGACCGCCAGTCGCGCGTCTGGCTGGCCGAGATCCTCTACGGGCTCCTCACCGGCAATTACCGCCGGGTCGCGGAAATCCATTTCGAGGCGCAATATGTCCCCGGTCACCACGACGTCGACGAGTTCGCGACCGCGCTTAGGGCGGTCGGCGAGCCGATCCGGGGGCTCCCGGTCAAGGACATCTCGATCGGCCAGATGCTCGACGGGCTGTTCACCATCACCCGCGACTTCGAGATGCCGACCCAGCCGCATCTCCTCCTCCTCCAGAAGACGATGGTGATGGAGGAAGGCGTCGCCCACGCGCTCGACCCCGACATCAACATGTGGGAGACCGCCGAGCCCTTCCTGAGGGAATGGGTGCGCGGCGAGCTCGGGCCGGAGGCGGCGCTGGCCGACCGGATCGTCCGCGATTTCCGGACTTTTGCGAAGATACCGGAGCTGATCCGCCGGATCGACCATTATTACCCGCCCCCCGGCGCCGCGCCGCCGGACCCCCCGCTGGCGGAGGTCGTGGTGGTGAAGCCGCGGCGATACTGGCGGTACGCGATCACCGCACTGCTCTCGGCGGCAGTCGGCGCTGGGGCGATCACGCTACTCACATGAGTCCGGCGGCAAGGCTCCGGTCGATTCCGGATGATTTGGCTCCGGGCCCTCTCGCCGAGGTGGACAAGAGGACGATGGTGGCCGGGCTCTCCTCGACACCTTCGGCCTACGCCGCCACAAGGGCGCCATGAACGGCAAGCGCATCCTCCTCATCGTCGGTGGCGGGATCGCGGCCTACAAGGCTTGCGAACTCATCCGCCTGATCCGCAAGAGCGGCGCAAGCGTGCGCTGCGTCCTGACGGCGGGGGGTAGCCAATTCGTCACGCCCATGACCCTCGCCGCGCTTTCCGAGCAGCCGGTCCATACCAGCCTGTGGGACCTCAAAGACGAGGCGGAAATGGGGCATATCCAGCTCAGCCGCGAGGCGGACCTGGTCGTGGTCTGCCCGGCGACGGCCGACCTGATGGCGAAGATGGCGGCGGGGATCGCCGACGATCTCGCCACCACGCTGCTGCTGGCCACCGACAAGCCGGTGCTCGCCGCGCCGGCGATGAACGTCAGGATGTGGCGGCATGAGGCCACCCGGCGCAACGTCGAACGGCTGCGCGCCGACGGGATGACGGTCCTCGAGCCCGACGAGGGCGAAATGGCGTGCGGCGAATATGGCCCGGGGCGGCTTCCGGAGCCCGAGCGCATCCTGGAGGCGATCGGAACGCATTTCGCTTCGAAGGGACGACTGGCCGGCCGTCACGTCATCGTCACGGCTGGTCCGACGCACGAGCCGATCGATCCGGTGCGGGTGATCGCCAACCGGTCCTCGGGGAAACAGGGCTTCGCGATCGCGTCGGCACTCGCGGCTCTCGGGGCGCGGGTCACTCTGGTCGCCGGTCCCGCGACCCCCGGAACGCCGGCCGGAGTCGACCGGATCGATGTCGAAACCGCCGCCCAGATGCGGTCCGCGGTCGAGCGGTCGCTCCCGGCGGACGCCGCGGTCCTGGTCGCCGCGGTCGCCGACTGGGGAGTCGAGGCGGCCGGTTCCAAGCTCAAGAAGGCCGGCGGTCCGCCCAGTCTGAGCTGGAGGGAAAATCCGGACATCCTTGCGGAGCTGGCCGTCCATTCGAAACGGCCCGAATTGCTGATCGGCTTCGCGGCCGAGACGCAGGACGTAGTCGAGGAGGCCGGGGCCAAGCGCCAGCGGAAGGGCTGCGACTGGATCGTTGCCAATGACGTCTCCGGCGACGTCATGGGCGGCGACCGCAACCTCGTCCACCTGATCACCGCGGAGGGAGTCGAAACCTGGGACGAAGCTCCCAAGGAGGAGATCGCCCGACGTCTCGCAGAAAGGATCTCCGATGCCCTGGGCTGAAATAGACATTGCCCTCAAGCGACTCGAAAACGGGCAGGACCTGCCCCTCCCCTCTTATGAGACCGACGGCGCCGCCGGGATGGACGTCAGGTCGGCGGAGGATTGCACTCTCGAGCCGGGCGAGCGCCGGCCGGTGAGGACCGGCTTCGCGGTTGCCATCCCCCAAGGGTATGAAATCCAGGTGCGGCCCCGTTCGGGGCTGGCGGCGAAAAACGGGATTACCTGCCTCAACACGCCGGGCACGGTCGATTCCGATTATCGGGGCGAGGTGAAGGTGATCCTCATCAATCTGGGCGACTCGGCGTTTCGCATCAGCCGGGGCGACCGCATCGCCCAGCTGGTGCCGGCGCCGGTGCAGCGCGCGCGACTCAGGGAAGTGGGCGACCTGGATTCGACCGGGCGGGGCGCCGAAGGCTTCGGCTCGACCGGCCGGTGAGCCTCAGCGACGATCAGCTCGACCGCTACGCCCGCCATCTCGTACTCAAGGAGATCGGGGGCGAGGGCCAGCGCAAGCTGCTCGGCTCGGCGGTCGTCATGATCGGAGCGGGCGGGATCGGATCGCCCGCCCTGCAGTATCTCGCGGCGGCCGGGATCGGATCGATACGGGTGATCGACGACGACGACGTCTCGCTCGACAATCTGCAGCGCCAGGTCCTGTTCGGGACCGCCGATGTCGGGCGGCCCAAGGTCGAAGTCGCGGGGGAGGCCGTGGAGCGGCTCAACCGGGATACGCAATTGCTGGAGACGCCCGAGCGGCTGACCGCGCTTAATGCCGGTGCGCTGCTCGCCGGTGCAAGCGTCGTTATCGACGGAAGCGACAATTTCGCGACCCGCCTGCTCGTCTCCGATACCTGCACCGCCTTGCGCCTCCCGCTCGTCTCAGCGGCGATCGGCCAGTTCCAGATCCAGATCGGTACCTGGCGAGGGTGGGAGCCCGACAAGCCCTGCTACCGCTGCTTCGTGGGCAATGCTTTCGACGCCGACGATTGCGACAGCTGCGCGGAGCTCGGCGTGCTCGGCGCGATGGCTGGGATCGCCGGCACCTGGGCGGCGGTCGAGGCGATTCGGCAGATCGTCGGCTTCGGAGGGGAGGCCGCCGGCAAGGTCCATATCTTCGACGGCCTGGCGCCGGCGATGCGAAGCATTCGAATCGTCAGAGACCCGGCTTGCCTTGGCTGCTCTTCGAGCGCTGAAAGGGCAACCTGAATTCGACCCGCTCGATGCAGCCGCGATACCCGGAAGCGGATGGCCCGCCGACTCCGGCGGCTAGGCCGATCGAGGCCGCTTCGCCGAACGCCGACGCCGGCTCGGCGGCGAGCACCGTCGGCTCGATGACCGCGCCCGCCGGGGAGAGGTCGTAGCGCAGGATCGCCCAGCCTTCGATCCGGCGCGCCTTGAAGGCGGGAGGATGAGTGAACCGGGGCGGCCGCACCCAGGCAGGCGAGCTTGGACAGTTCGCCTCGGAGTCGCGAAATTCGGAGACCGCGGGCTGTGCCGGCGCCTCGAGCGGTCTCTCTCGCCAGCCGATATAGTAGAACAGGCAGTCGTGGCGCGCACCGCCCGGGAAGCGGGACCGGTTTACCGCCTCGACTGACTGCCGGTTCATCTCGTCATTGCCGGAAGAGGCGATCACTCGAACGTTTTCCGGCACGCCATCCGCCTTCACGTCACCCCGGAGGCGGCTGAAGGTGAATGTGCCCGCCGGCAGGCCGATCGCCCGCCAATCGGGATAAGCGACGCTCCGCTCGCTTGCGAAGCTGCCATCGGCGCAGACCCTGCCCGAGGGTTGTATCCGGCGAGCGGCCCGGCCGCCGTCGCTCGACGAATCAGGGAGGACCCGGCGAAGCACGAGATAGCGATGAAGGCTGTCGGCGTCGGCGCGGTCGATGCTCACCGGCTCGGCCCGGAAGCCGATCTCGCAGTCCGAACGCTCGCGGCCGGGCCTGAAGCGCCACGCGGCGAAAGCCGCTGGTACGTCGCGCTCGTCGGCCGCCGCCGGTCCGGGCGCGATCCGGTTGATCCGATGCGGACGGCCGAAGCGGTCCACTCGATACCGGAGCCGCACCGTCCAGGCGGATTCCGTCTCGCCCGCAGCCGACCGGAACAGGCGAGGAAGCGGCTCCTCCGCCAGAAGCACATTCTGTTCGGCGCCGCGGCAGAGCGCCGCGGCCGCACGGTAGCGAACGATCAATGCCGTGCTCCCCTCGGAAACGACGGCGGCGACCGAAGCGGGCGGGGCTGCCGTGATTTGCGCAGAAGAGGGCGTTGCCGCCAAAGCCAGCAAGGAAGCGAGAAACTTCATGCGCCATGATCGCCACCACCGCCGGAAGTAGCAAGACCTCAGGCCGGGAGCTGACCCAACGCGTCGCGGAGCTGCAGCAGAGCGAGGAGGAACATCGCGCTTCCGAGCACCAGGTCGAAGCCGCGCACCGGGCGAAGCCGGTCGCCGCGCGGTCGGTGGAAGGTCAGGTCGAACATGGTCGCGAGCACGATCCAGGCGCCGGCGAGACCGGCGACGAGCGACAGCGCGAGGAACGGCCAGAACAGGCTCTCATAAGGCCCGACGAAGGCCCACAAGGCCAAGGCCATGAGCTCGGCGGTGACTCCGAGCCCGACCAGGGTCCAGCTCCGCCGCATCAGCCCTTCTTCTTGGCGGGCGCCTTCTTGGCCGGCGCTTTCTTCGCGGCGGGCTTGCGGCCGCGCCCCTTCTTCGCCGGCGGTCCCTTGGCGGCCCGGTCGTCGATGAGCTGGGCGGCCTCCTCGAGGGTGAGCTGCTTGGGCGCGAGCGACTTGGGAAGGGTGGCATTGGTCGTGCCGTCGGTGACGTAGGGTCCGAAGCGCCCCTCCATCAGCCTGATCTCGAGCTCGGTGCGGGGATGGGTTCCGAGCACCTTCAATGGCTCGCGCGAGCCTCGCGCCCGGCCGCCGCCCGCCGCGGCCTCGGCGAGCTTGACCACCGCGGCGTTCATGCCCGTCTCGAACACTTCCGCGGTCGAACCGAGCTTCGCATATTTGCCGTCATGGGCGAGATAGGGCCCGTAGCGGCCGATCGACGCGGTGATCGGGTTGCCGCTCTCCGGATGGATCCCGACGGTCCGGGGCAGCGACAGCAGGCGCACCGCGAGGTCGAGGTCGAGCTCGCCGGCGTCCTTGGGGATGGAGGCCCTCTTCGCCTCCTTGCCCTGCCCCATTTCGATATAGGGCCCGAAGCGGCCGGTCTTGCGGCTGATGTCCTCGCCGGTCTCGGGGTGCTTGCCGAGGATTTCCGGGCCCTCGTCGGCGGCGCCGTCCTCGCCGCCCTGGCCGAAGCGGCGGGTGAATTTGCACTCGGGATAGTTGGAGCAGGCGACGAAGGCGCCGAAGCGGCCACCGCGAAGCGCGAGCCGGCCGTCGCCGCAGGCCGGGCAGAGGCGGGCGTCGCTTCCATCCTCCTTGTCCGGGAACAGCCAAGGCGAGAGGAAATCGTCAAGCGCCGCGGTGATCGCGGAGGGTTGCTGCTCCATCATCTCGGCGGTCTTCGGCTTGAAGTCCTTCCAAAAGGCCTCGAGCACGGCCTGCCACTGGGCGCGGCCGCCCGAAATGTCGTCGAGCTCGTCCTCGAGGTGTGCGGTAAAGTCGAACGACACGTAGCGCTCGAAGAAACGCTCGAGGAAGGCGGTCAGGAGCCGCCCGCTCTCCTGCGGAATGAAGCGGTTCTTCTCCAGCTCGACATAGCCCCGGTCCTTGAGCGTCTGGAGGGTCGCGGCATAGGTCGAGGGGCGGCCGATGCCGAGCTCCTCCATCTTCTTGACCAGGCTCGCTTCCGAATAACGCGGCGGCGGCTGGGTGAAATGCTGCTCGGCCATGACCTTCTTCTTGGCCGGAGCGTCCCCCTCGCGAAGCCTCGGCAGGCGGCGGGACTCGTCGTCCTCGGCATCGTCGCGGCCTTCCTCGTAGAGGGCGAGGAAGCCGGGGAAGAGGACGACCTGGCCGGTCGCGCGGAGCCCGGTCTGCCCGGTGCCGTCGGTGAGCTCGGCGGTGGTCCGCTCGATGCGGGCAGAGGCCATCTGGCTCGCGAGCGCCCGCTTCCAGATCAGCTCGTAGAGGCGGCCATGGTCGCCCGAGCCCGCCCGATCGCGGCCGAAATCCGTGGGGCGGATCGCCTCGTGCGCTTCCTGGGCGTTCTTGGCCTTGGTCTCGTAATGGCGCGGCTTGTCCGGGACGTAGCCGGCGTCGAACCGGTCGGCGACGGCCCGGCGGGCGGCGGAGACGGCTTCGGGCGCCATCTGGACTCCGTCGGTTCGCATGTAGGTGATCGAGCCCTCCTCGTAGAGCGCCTGGGCGACGCGCATCGTGTGGCTGGCGGCGAAGCCGAGCTTGCGCGCGGCCTCCTGCTGGAGGGTCGAGGTGGTGAAGGGCGGCGGCGGGTTGCGGCTGAGCGGCTTGGTCTCGACCGAGGCGACCGAGAAGCGGCCGGCCTCGACCGCGGCCTTGGCGGCCTCCGCCGTGCCCCGGTCGCCGATCGAGAGACGGTCGAGCTTCTCGCCCTTGAATCGGACCAGACGGGCGAGGAACTCCTGCCCGTCAGACTCCATCAGCGCTGCCACGCTCCAATATTCCTGGGCCCGGAAAAGCTCGATCTCTCGCTCGCGGTCGACGACGAGGCGAAGCGCCACGGACTGGACACGGCCGGCCGACTTCGCCCCGGGCAGCTTGCGCCAAAGGACCGGCGAGAGGGTGAAGCCGACGAGGTAATCGAGCGCGCGGCGGGCGCGGTAGGCGTCGATCAGATCCTCGTCGAGGGCCCGGGGATGCTTCATCGCCTCGGTCACCGTCGCCTTGGTGATGGCGTTGAAGGTGACCCGCTCGACGTCGGCGGGGAGCGCCTTGCGCTTCCTCAATACCTCCTGGACGTGCCAGCTGATCGCCTCCCCTTCACGGTCCGGATCGGTGGCGAGGATCAGCGAGGTCGCCTTCTTGGCCTCGTCGGTAATCGCCTTCAGCTGGCGGGCTTTGTCGGCATAGGTCTCCCATTCCATGGCGAAGCCAGCATCGGGATCGACCGAGCCGTCCTTGGGCGGAAGATCGCGGACATGGCCGTAGGAGGCCAGCACCCGGTAACCGGCGCCGAGATATTTCTCGATGGTTTTCGCCTTGGCGGGCGATTCGACGACGACAAGCTTCATGGGGATCCTTCACGCGTACGCGTATAGGGTGGGGACCCCGCCCGAGCCCCGTCAAGCCCGCCTCGTCGAACGTCATCCCGGCGAAGGCTGGGATCCCGTGGGGGTAAGAGCGCCGCGGTCTTCACCCCGCGAGGCCCCACCCTGCGCCGGGGCGACGTGCCGCCTCAATATTGCTCCCACCTCTGATAATCGGGAGGAAGCACGCACTTGCCGCCTTCGTAGCGGCCGACCGAGCGGATCACCTCGCCTTCCCTCGGCTCAACCCGGCGGCCGGATATCTGGCTGTCGAGCACCCGGCGGACCAGGCGGTCGAGGCGGGTAACCAGGAAGCAGTCGACAGCCGGAGTGGCGTGGGGATTGCCGATGCCGCTGTCGTCGGTCAGGAAGATGTAGCGCGACTGGGTGGCCGCCGCCATCGCCCGCATCACATATTCGGCGACGTCCCCGACCCCCGAAGCGGCGACCGGGACGATCTGGATACGCTTCGCCCGGGCGGCCTCCGCGACGTGCCAGGCCCGGCCGATATTCTCGTCGTGCGGAGGCGCATCGGCGACGAGGAGGAGCGACTTGACCGCGTCCGGGCGCCAATCCTGGGCGACGGCGCGGGCCAGCGCGAGGTCCATCGCCTCGGGATAATCTCCGCCGCCGCCGGCATATTGCGCCTGCAGGTTGGCCTGCATGGAATCGAGGCTCGAGACGAACGGGTAGGTGCGCGTGACATACTCGTCGCCCTCGTCCTTGTAGGCGACGAGGCCGACGCGGATGTCGAGCCCGGGATGGCTTCGCCGGATATCGGCGAGGATCGTACGAAGCTCGGACTTCAGATAGGCAATCTCGTCGCCCATGCTTCCGGTCGTGTCGATCGCGAGCAGGAGGTCGAACTTGCGGACCGGCACCGCGCCGGAGCGGACGGTGACGCTCTGGCGCTGCGAGCCCGCCGAATCGGCGATCTCGATCCTGCGCCCCGGCGCGCCCGGCACGCTGAGCCGGACGCTGCCGCCGAGCCGGTCGAGGGCCGGATGGAAGACCGCCGTGCCGTCGGCGACGGTGGCGAGCGAGAGCGTGTTGCCGTCGGCGCAGGTCAGTGTGACCCGGGCGAAGGGCACCGGCCGTCCCGCTTCGTCCTGGACGGCAACGGTCAGCACGCGGCGCGTGTCCAGCCTCGGGAGGTCCCGAAGGTTGCTGCGCTGGAGATAATTGCCCGCATAGCCGGCATAGAGTTCGGGGTTGAGAAGGTCGTCATGGTCGCCGGCGGTGAGCAGCCCCGACTGCGGCTCGGGACGCGGCCGCGGCGGGCGGTGATAACTCAGCGGGGTTCGCGATTCGGCGGCGCGGTCGGCCCTCGAAACGGGCGCGGCAGGCGCCGGCATGGCGCCGTCGGCCCGGCTTCCGGTGACGGTGATCGAATCGGCGCTGGAGGCTTCGGCCGACGGCACCGGCTCGGGCGCATAGGCAGGCGGCGGGGGCGGCGGGGGCGGCGGCGGGGCGGGCATGACCGGCGCGGCCTCCAGCAGCGGCACGGGCATTCCCGGCGGCGGGGTACGATCCTGGTCACGATCGCGAAATGCGGGCTCGGGCGGCAAGACCGGGAGGGTCGCCGCCCGGCGGCAGAGCGGCTCCCGGCCCTGTGCGGCTTCTCCCGGGACAACGCCGGCAGCGGCCAGGCAAAGGCCGATTGTGCTGAGGCCGGCGATCCCGAACCGGGCGACGTGACGCATGGACATTCTCCCCAATGTGAATGTTACAACGTCACATAGAACAGCAGCGATTACCTGAACGCAAGCTGACGGCGCTCGGCGGGGTTCGTCGCCCCAGGGTTCACATCAGGCTGGCCCGGCCTCCCGCGTGGCGCTCCAGCCGTCCCGCCAGCTCCAGCTCGAGCAGCACCGTCTGGACCACCGCGGGCGGCAGGCCCGATTGCCGGATCAGCTCGTTGACCGGAACCGGCGTGCCGTTGAGCATTTGCGTGACCGTCGCCCGCGCTTCGTCGTCGGCATCCACCGCCACCTCCGGTCTTCCGTAATCCCGCTCCGGCTGCCGGAAGGGCCGGACCCGGGAGGGGGCAAGCGCCTCGAGGACGTCTTCGGCCGACTGGATCAGGGTCGCGCCTTCGCGGATCAGCTGGTTGCAGCCCTGGGCCCGCGGATCGAGCGGCGAGCCCGGCACCGCCATCACTTCCCGCCCGCATTCGGCCGCGCAGCGCGCCGTGATCAGCGAACCCGAGCGTGGCGCGGCCTCGACCACGACCGTGCCGTGGGCAAGACCGGCGATGATCCGGTTGCGCGACGGGAAATGGCGCGAGCGCGGCTCGATTCCGGGGGGCTGTTCGGAGACGACCAGCCCGCGCTCGGCGATCGCCCGCTGCCGCGCCTCGTTCTCCGGCGGATAATAAATGTCCAGTCCGCCCGCGACGACGGCGACGGTGCCGGTGTCGAGAGCCCCGTCATGGGCCGCGGAGTCGATTCCGCGGGCGAGGCCGGAGACGACGACCGTCCCAGCTTCCCCCAGCGCCTGCGCCAGCGAGCGCGCGAAGCGGCAGGCGGCGGCGGACGCGTTGCGAGCCCCGACCATGGCCACGCCCGGCCGGTCGAGAAGGGTCGGATGGCCCTTCACAATCAGGGCCGGCGGCGCCGTCTCGAGCTCCGCCAGCAGCGGCGGATAGAGCCCCTGGCCGAGGAACAGATAGCGCGCGCCCATCCGCTCCACCTGCTCCATCTCGCGCTCGATCGCCGAGCGGGAGGCGAGCCGCGGAGCACGGCCGCCGCCGCGGGCGGCAAGGTCCGGAATCGCTTCGAGCGCGGCGGCGGCGGATCCGAAGCGGGCGAGGAGCTGGAAATAGGTGATCGGCCCGATATTCTCCGAGCGAATAAGCCGAAGCCGGGCAATCTGGTCGTTCGAGGCCTCAGGCACCGCCGACCCGCGACTCGGTTCCGGCCGCGAGGCGAACGATATTCTCCCGGTGCTTCCAGAACGCCAGCAGGGTGAACCCGGCGAAAAGCAGGGCCAGGTCGAAGCGTCCGGCCACCGCCGCCGCGACAGGGGCGACTAGCGCCGCGAAGAGCCCGCCGAGCGAGGAATAGCGGGTCAGCGCCAAGGTGCCCAGCCAGGCGCCGGCGTAGGCGACGGGGACCCAGCCGGAGAGCCCGTCGGCGAGCGTGAAGCCGAGCACGATCCCGAAATAGGTCGCGATTCCCTTCCCGCCCGCGAAGCGAAGCCAGACCGGCCAGAGATGGCCCACCATCGCGCCGATCGCGGCGAGCTGCACCGTCCCGGGAAACATCCAGCCGGCGAGCAGCAGGGCGGCCGTGCCCTTGGCGCCGTCGAGGAGGAGAGTGGCGGCGGCGAGACCCTTGCGCCCCGTCCTCAGGACGTTGGTGGCCCCGATATTGCCCGAGCCGATCTGCCTGAGGTCGCCCGCGCCGGTCAGCCGGGTGAGCAGGATCCCGAACGGGATCGAGCCCAGCGCATAGCCGAGCAGCAAGGCGAGCAGCGGGGGGGCGAAAGGGGGCAGGTCCACGGCGACGGACTTTAGCAAATCGCTGAGAGGGTGCAATCGTATCCGTTAAAAACGATGAACCGGGTGCCCGCCCTCGCCGAAAGGGAGGGGTCGGAGGGGTGGGTCGGCGAGCGAAGCGGGCTTTTGCGGCGTCTGAGCCTCGACCGCCTTCGGCGGGCCCGCTCCCGGCCTCTCTTCCAGGCAGGGGAGCATGCGGCTAAGGCGCTCTGCCATGTCCGCCCGCCCGCTCCTCATCTTCGATTCCGGGGTCGGCGGCCTTTCCGTCCTCGGCGCGATCCGCACGCTGATGCCGACGGCGCCGTTGGTCTACGCGGCGGACAGCGCGGGCTACCCCTACGGCACCAAGCGCCCGGCGGAGATCGAGGCGCGAGTCCCGGCCTTGCTCGGCCGGCTCGCCGAGCGCTTCGACCCGGAGCTGATCGTCATCGCCTGCAACACGGCCTCGACCATCGCGCTCGACGCGGTCCGCGGCGCGCTCGACCTGCCCGTCGTCGGCACCGTCCCCGCGATCAAGCCGGCGGCGCAGCTGTCGACGAGCCGGACCATCGGAGTTCTCGGCACCGAGGCAACGGTCCGCCAGCCCTATGTCGACCGGCTTTCCCATGAATTCGCTTCGGACTGCACCGTGGTCCGCCACGGTTCGGCCGAGCTGGTCGACTTCGCCGAGGCGAAGCTTCGCGGCGAATCGGGGCCCGCGGGCGCCTGCCGCCGCGCCCTGGACGGGCTGTTCGGACAGCCCGGCGGCGACCGGATCGACACGATCGTTCTCGCCTGCACCCATTTCCCGCTGGTCGAGGCGGAGCTGGCCGCCGCCGCCCCCCGCCTCGTCCGATTCGTCGACGGCAAGGAGGGAATCGCCCGCCGCACCGCCTGGCTGACCCGTCGTCTCGAATGGGCGGACGCGGCGCCCGAAGGCGTTGCCCTCTTCACCGGCCGGGGCACCGACGTCGAAGCCTATCGACCCGGCCTCGCCCGCTACGGGCTGACCCGCCTGGAGCGGCTTTAACCCCTCTCGCGCGAAGGGCGGGAGAGGGGAAACCGTGTCTAGCCAATCGGCCCGGAAATCGGCTAATAAGGTTCCAGGGACTCCCGGGGAGCAGGCGTGGACTACAATCGCATCTTCGCGCAGGCGATCGATCGGCTTCATGCCGAGGGGCGCTATCGCGTGTTCATCGACATCCTGCGCAACAAGGGCACCTTCCCCAACGCCCGCTGCTTCGCCGGCCACAACGGACCCAAGCCGATCACCGTCTGGTGCTCCAACGACTATCTGTGCATGGGCCAGCATCCGGACGTGGTCGCCGCGATGGAGGAGGCCCTTCACGACGTCGGCGCCGGCTCCGGCGGCACCCGCAACATCGGCGGAAACACCCATTATCATGTCGAGCTCGAGGCCGAGCTCGCCGACCTTCACGGCAAGGAAGCGGCCCTGCTCTTCACCTCGGGTTACATCTCGAACGAGGCGACCCTCTCCACCGTCGCCAAGCTCCTGCCCGGCTGCATCATCTTCTCCGACGAGCTCAATCATGCCTCGATGATCGCCGGAATCCGCGCCTCGGGCTGCGAGAAGCAGGTATTCCGGCACAACGACCTGGAGCATCTCGAGAGCCTCCTCGCCGAGGCCGATCCGGACGCTCCCAAGCTGATCGCCTTCGAGAGCGTCTATTCGATGGACGGAGACGTCGCGCCGATCGCCGCGGTCTGCGACCTCGCGGACAAATATAACGCGATCACCTATCTCGACGAGGTCCACGCCGTCGGCATGTACGGGGCGCGCGGCGGGGGGATTTCCGAGCGCGACGACGTCGCCCGGCGGATCACCATCATCGAGGGCACGCTCGGCAAGGCGTTCGGAGTGATGGGCGGCTATATCGCCGCCGACCGCAACATCGTCGACGTCGTCAGGAGCTATGCGCCCGGCTTCATCTTCACCACCTCGCTGTCGCCGGTGCTGGTCGCCGGGGCTTTGGCGAGCGTCCGGCATCTCAAGGCTTCCTGCGCCGAGCGCGAGGCGCAACAGGTCAACGCCGGGCGGCTCAAGGCGATCTTCGAGGAGGCGCATCTGCCGGTGATGCCGTCCACCACCCACATCGTTCCGCTGATGGTCGGCGATCCGGTCAAGGCCAAGAAGATCAGCGACATATTGCTCGCCGAATATGGCTGCTACGTCCAGCCGATCAATTATCCCACCGTCCCGCGCGGCACCGAGCGCCTGCGCTTCACGCCGGGCCCGCGCCACGACGAAGCGATGATGCGCGAGCTGGCGAAGGCGCTGGTCGAGATCTGGGACCGGCTGGAGCTGCGCGCCGCGGCCTAATCCGTCATCGCGAAGAGCGCAGCGACGCGGCAATCCAGCCGCGGCCCCTGAGCGAGGCGCGAAACTGGATTGCTTCGCGACGCTCGCAATGACCGCGACGGAAGGCAATCCGTGGTGGCAATGGCACCCGCCATCCACTACACGAAGTAGCTCAAGCCCATCGCCGGAGTCCCCCCTTGGCCGAGCGCATCGCCATCGTCGCCGATCATGCCGCTTTCGAGATGAAGATGCTTCTGATCGAGCATCTGCGCTCGGGCGGCTATGAAGTGCTCGACCTCGGCACGACCTCCACCGACAGCGTCGACTATCCCGATTACGGCTACCGCATGGCCGAGGCCGTCGCCTCGGGCGAGGCGCAGCGCGGAATCGCCTTGTGCGGCACAGGAATCGGTATCTCCATCTCGGTCAATCGCCATCCCGCGTGCCGCTGCGCGCTCGTCTCGGAAGGCCTCTCGGCCCGGCTCGCGCGCGACCATAACGACGCCAACGTCGTGGCCATGGGGGCCCGGCTGATCGGGATCGAGGCGGCGCGCGATATCGTCGACCAGTTCCTCGCCACGCCGTTCGGCGGCGGACGCCACCAGCGCCGGGTCGACAAGCTAAGCCATCCACACTTCGCCAGGGAAAATGCATGAGCAGCGCTTCCGCATTCGATTTCGCCGAGGTCCAGCATTCGGGCTTCTTCACCGGGCGCCTCAGGGAAGCCGACGGCGCCGTCGCCGGGGCGATCGCCGCCGAGCTCGATCGGCAGCAGAACCAGATCGAGCTGATCGCGTCGGAGAATATAGTCTCCAAGGCCGTGCTCGAGGCGCAAGGCTCGGTGCTCACCAACAAATATGCCGAGGGCTATCCTGGCCGGCGTTATTATCAGGGCTGCGCGCCGTCGGACGCCGTGGAGACTCTGGCGATCGAGCGGGCCAAGCAGCTTTTCGGCTGCGGGTTCGTCAACGTCCAGCCCCATAGCGGGGCCCAGGCGAACGGCGCGGTGATGCTCGCCCTCACCAAGCCGGGCGATACCATCCTGGGAATGTCGCTGGACGCCGGCGGCCACCTCACCCACGGGGCCAAGCCGGCTTTGTCCGGCAAATGGTTCAACGCCATCCAGTACGGCGTGCGCCGCGACGACGACCGAATCGACTTCGACCAGGTCGAGGCGCTGGCGACGGAGCACCGGCCGAGGCTGATCATCGCCGGCGGATCGGCCTATCCGCGCCACATCGACTTTGCCCGGTTCCGCGCCATCGCCGACGAGGTGGGCGCGACCTTCATGGTCGACATGGCCCATTTCGCCGGCCTCGTCGCGGCCGGGGAGCACCCCACCCCGTTCGGCCACGCCCATGTCGTCACCACCACCACCCACAAGACCCTTCGCGGGCCGCGCGGCGGAATGGTCCTGACCGACGACGAGGCCATCGCCAAGAAGGTCAACTCGGCCGTGTTCCCTGGCTTGCAGGGCGGTCCGCTGATGCACGTCATCGCCGCCAAGGCGGTGGCGTTCGGAGAGGCGCTGCAGCCGGAGTTCAAGAGCTACGCCAGGGCCGTGATCGAAAACGCCAAGGCGCTCGCGGGGCGGCTCAAGGAGCGCGGCGCGGACCTCGTCTCCGGGGGCACCGACACCCATGTCGCCCTCGTCGACCTCAGGCCGCTCGGAATCACCGGCAAGGACGCCGACGAAGCGCTCGAGCGCGCGTCCATCACCTGCAACAAGAACGGCATCCCGTTCGACCCCCTGCCCCCGGTCAAGACCAGCGGGATCCGCGTGGGCTCGCCGGCCGGAACCACCCGCGGCTTCGGGGTCGCGGAGTTCCGCGATATCGCCGACATGGTCGCCGACGTGCTCGAAGGTCTGCGCGACAATGGCGAGGAAGGCAATGGCGCGGTCGAAGCGGAGGTCAAAGGGCGGGTACGCGCCCTGTGCGCCCGGTTCCCGATCTATCAGGATCAGTAATTGCGCTGCCCGTTCTGCTCCCACGAGAACAGCCAGGTCAAGGACAGCCGCCCCACCGAGGACGGCGCCTCGATCCGCCGCCGCCGGCAGTGCGAGGAGTGCAGCGCCCGGTTCACGACGTTCGAGCGGGTGCAATTGCGCGACCTGACGGTGGTCAAGGCGGGCAATCGCCGCGAGCCGTTCGACCGCACCAAGCTCGAACGCTCGATCGCCATCGCCTGCCGCAAGCGCCCCGTTCCCCAGGAGCGGATCGACCGCCTCGTCTCGTCGCTCCAGCGCCAGATCGAGACCAGCGGCGACAGCGAGATCGCGTCGACCCGGATCGGCGAGCTGGTGATGGACGGCCTCAAGGCCCTCGATCCGGTCGCCTACATACGGTTCGCCAGCGTGTACAAGGATTTCACGGAGGCGAGGGACTTCGAGGAGTTTGCGGGGAGCGTCGGCGAGGCTGGGGAGGGATCTTAGCCTCGCATCTCGGCTTCGCTCGACAGGCCCCCTCGACTTCGCTCGGGGCGAACGGATATGGCCCCAGCGTCCTCACCCGTTCGTGTCGAGCGAAGTCGAGACACCCTTTCGAGCGAGCCGAGATTTTCCATGAGCTTCTGGACCTATATCCTGCGTTGCTCGAACGGCATCTACTATACGGGCCATACCGACGACATTGACCGCCGCATAGCCGAGCACCAGAGCGGGGCGATCAAGGGCTATACTTATGACAAGCGACCGGTCGAGTTCATGTGGGCCGAGGAGTTTCCGACACGCGCGGAGGCGCTCGAGGCCGAGCTTCGGGTCAAGGGCTGGTCGCGGGCTAAGAAGGAAGCGCTGATCGCTGGGAATTGGAAACGCCTGAGCGAGGCCGCAATCCCCCCGAAGGAGCGCGCCGAAAGGGTCTCGGCTTCGCTCGACGGGGCCCCTCGACTTCGCTCGGGGCGAACGGACGGGGATGCCGCTACTCTGCCCGTTCATGTGGAGCGAAGTCGAGACACCCCTTCGAGCGAAGCCGAGAACGTGGGAAGACCCCCCGCGATCGTCCTCGTCCGGCCGCAACTCGGCGAGAATATCGGCAAGGCCGCCCGGGCAATGCTCAATTTCGGCCTCAAGGATCTGAGGCTGGTGGCGCCTCGGGACGGGTGGCCCAATCCCTCGGCGGGCCCGGCGGCCTCGGGGGCAGACATCGTGCTGGAGCGGGCGCGGGTGTTCGACAGCGTCGCCGAGGCGGTCGGGGATTGCGCCCAT
>DASVPM010000168.1:0-5944 GCA_036382815.1 Allosphingosinicella sp. | reverse complement strand
CAGGGGTGTTCGAGGAGTTTGCGGATGGCCGTAGCGTCACTCCTGCGGGCACCTTCCCGCGCATCCCGTACCGCGAGTCGATGCTGAAATACGGCAACGACAAGCCCGACCTCCGCAACCCGCTGATCATCACCGACGTCTCCAACCATTTCGTCGGGTCCGGTTTCGGCCTGTTCGGCAAGATTGTCGAAGGCGGCGGCGTCGTCCGCGCTATCCCGGCACCGAACACCGCCGACAAGAGCCGCAAGTTCTTCGACGAGATGAACGAATGGGCGCGCTCCGAAGGCCATGCCGGCCTCGGCTACGTCACCCAGAAAGGCGGCGAGCTGGGCGGGCCGATCGCCAAGAACCACGGCGACGAGGGCATGCGCAGGCTGATCGCCGAGCTGGGCCTCGGCCCCGACGACGGGATCTTCTTCGCCGGCGGCAAGGAAGCGCAGGCCGCGAAGCTTGCCGGCCTGGCCCGGACCCGGGTCGCCGAGCAGCTCGCGCTGATCGATGAAAACGAGTTCCGCTTCTGCTGGATCGTCGACTTCCCGATGTTCGAATATGACGAGGAGGCGAAGAAGGTCGACTTCTCCCACAATCCCTTCTCGATGCCGCAGGGCGAGCTCGAGGCGCTCGAGACGAAGGACCCGCTCGACATCCTCGCTTTCCAGTACGACATCGTCTGCAACGGCGTCGAGCTGAGCTCGGGGGCGATCCGCAACCACCGGCCCGACATCATGTACAAGGCGTTCGAGATCGCCGGCTATTCGAAGGAAGACGTCGACCTCAATTTCTCGGGCATGATCAACGCCTTCAAGTTCGGCGCCCCGCCGCACGGCGGCTCGGCACCGGGTATCGACCGGATTGTGATGCTGCTCGCCGGCGAGCCCAACATCCGCGAGGTCGTCCTTTTCCCGATGAACCAGCGCGCCGAGGACCTGATGATGGGCGCCCCGGGCGTGGTCAGCGCGAAGCAGCTTCGAGAGCTCAATATCCGGATCGTCGAGCCCGCGGGCGCGGCGAAGAAGGACCCGGCCAGGGCGGTGGCGCCGGAATAAAATCCTCCCCTGCATTTGCAGGGGAGGGAGACCGCGCGAAGCGCGGTGGAGGGGCCTTGCTGACTCCGAGGAACCCCTCCACCATGCTTCGCATGGTCCCCCTCCCCGCGAAATCGCGGGGAGGATTGCAGGAGCCGCCATGACGATCGACCTTTCCGACTACGAAGCCGGCGCCCGCCATCGCGGCAATTATTCCGACGACCTCGCTGCACTCCAGGACAGGCTGGGCAGGATCCTCGTCGCCCATATCGTCCACGAGCGGCGCAGCCTGGTCGTCTGCGAGGGCTGGGACGCCGCGGGCAAGGGCGGGGCGATCCAGCGGCTGACCTCGGGCTGGGACCCGCGCGCCTTCCAGGTCTGGCCGGTCAAGGCGCCGACGGTGGAAGAGAAAGCCCGCCACTTCCTCTGGCGCTTCTGGAACAAGCTTCCCGGTGCCGGCGAGATCGCGATCTTCGACCGCAGTTGGTACGGCCGCGTGCTCGTCGAACGGGTCGAAGGCTTCGCGTCGGAGGCGGAATGGCGCCGGGCCTATGACGAGATCAACGAGTTCGAGGCCCAGCAGGTCTATGACGGAACGACGATCGTCAAATTGTTCTTCCACGTCACCCAGGAGACGCAGGACGAGCGCCTGAAGGCCCGCCTCGACCATCCGTGGAAACGCTGGAAGGTCACCGCCGAAGATTTCCGCAATCGGGCCCGGCGGGAGGATTATCTGGCGGCGGCGCGGCAGATGTTCGAGTGCACGAACACGCGCTGGGGACCCTGGACCGTCATCGACGGCAACAACAAAAAGGCCGCCCGGATCGCGGCGCTGACCGCGGTGGCGGAGGCGCTGGAGGCGGCCTGCCCGCCCAAGCCGCCGGAAGCGGACCCGGAGGTGGAGAGGTTGGCCCGGGAAGCGTTCGGGGAGTGACGTCATGCCAGCGAAGGCTGGCATCCATGCTGAGTCCGCATGGACCCCAGCCTTCGCTGGGGTGACGAGAGGGACGGTCAGCGCCCTTCGGGATAGTCGATCGCGACGATCTCCAGCTCGCGCTCGCCCGCGGGGAGGGTGACCCGGCGCAGGTCCCCAACGGCGCCGCCTCGGATGGCGCGGCCGATCGGCGAGGTCCAGGCGATCCGGCCGTTCGCGGCGTCCGTCTCGTCCTCTCCGACAAGGGTCACGGTCCGCCGGTTGTCCTGCTCGTCGGCGAGGGTCACCGTCGCTCCGAAATAGACCTTGCCCCGTTCCGGCTGGGCCGACGGGTCGACGACCTTCGCGTCCTTCATCCGCCGCGACAGCCAGCCGAGCCGCCGGTCGATTTCGCGAAGGCGCTTGCGGCCGTAGATATAGTCGCCATTCTCCGACCGGTCGCCATTGCCCGCGGCCCAGGAGATCGTCTCGACGAGCTTGGGCCGCTCGACGGCGAACAGGGCCTCATATTCCTCGCGCAGGCGGCGGTAGCCGGCCGGGGTGATGTAATTGGGTTGTTTCATTCCTCCCCGGCTTTTGCCGGGGAGGGGGACCGGCTGCAAGCCGGTGGAGGGGTTCTCGCTGAGTCCGAAAAACCCCTCCACCGCGCTGCGCGCGGTCCCCCTCCCCAGGAAATCCTGGGGAGGAATTTCCCGCTAGCCCGGACCGCTCTTGCCCAAATAATAAGACAGCCGGTTCGGCGGCCCGCCGCCCCGCTGGGCCCGGATGGCGTCGTAGACCACCGCATTCTCGAGCACGCGCTGGACGTAATTGCGGGTCTCGGAATAGGGGATGGCCTCGATCCAGGTCACGATGTCCGTCCCGCCGCGCGGGTCGCCGTTCGCGCGGACCCATTTGCGGACATTGCCGGCCCCCGCGTTGTAGCTCGCGACGGCCATGGCGGCCTGGCCGCCCCATTCGTCGAGCAGCCGCCCGAAATAGCTCGAGCCGAGCATGACGTTATAGGCGGGATCGCTGGTCAGCCGGCCGAAATCGTAGGGCAGGCCGATCTTTCCGGCCTGCTCGCGGGCCGTACCCGGCATGAGCTGCATGAGCCCGCGGGCTCCGACGGGACTCGTCGCGGCGCGGTCGAACGAGCTTTCCTGCCGGGTGATGCCGTGGGCCAGCGCCCAGTGATGCTGATAGGCCGGGGGCAGGGTGACTTCCGGGAAACCCGCCGGATCGTAGAAGCTCTGGCCTTTGTTGCGCGCCTCCCGGGCGACCCAGACTCCGAGATCCTGGCGTCCGATCGTCCGGCCGAACTGCGCGGCGAGGATTCGGTCGCTTTCCGTGTCGGCCTGCTCGGCGAGGGCCCGGACGAACAGGGACTGATCGCTCCACCGGCCCATGTCGCCAAGCGCCTTGGTCGCCTGGACCAGAGGCCGGGCCGCAAAGGCGGTGCGCTGCGCCGGCGAGGGAGACGCCAGGGAGGGGGAGGGGGGAGTGACCCGGCGCCCGAGCCGCTCCAGGGCGAGCTGCCCGTAAAACTGGTCGGGGCTGGCCGCCGCCTGCTCGAGATAGGAATTGGACTGCGCCTGCTGCCCGGCCATGAAAGCCGAGCGCGCCGCCCAATAGTAGCCCTTGGTCCGGGTCTGCGACGATTTGGCGGCGCGGCCGTAGCGATCGAACATCCGCGACGCGTCGGCGTGACGGCCCAGCTTCGTCGCCGCGGTTCCGGCAAGCCAGGCGAGGTTGGTATATTCGTCGCGCTCGCCATAGGAACGGCTGCTGACGTCGGTGCCGGGCGCATAGGCGTCGTCGACCTGCGACGCGATTCCATAGGCCGTCGACCATTGAGCGTCGTTGGCCGCGCCCTTGGCCAGGGTCATCATCGTCTCGAACCATTTCTCGGCGTTGGCCGGGGGCCTCGACAGGCGATGGGGCTGCGCCATCAGCTGCCGGGCGGCGAGGCTCTGGCCGGTGGCTCGGAGCCAGTTGGCGCGGTCCATCAGCAGGCCGGGATCGCCTTCGACATTGCCAAGCATCGCCAGCCGGCCGGCGGCGTCGGACGCGCGGGTCTGGAGCGCGAGCCGGGTGGCGTAGAGCGCCTGGCGCTGCGCCGACGCCAGGGGCAGCTGCCGGGCGGCGCTCTGGGTGTCGCCGTTGCCGAGCAGGGCCTCAAGCCGGGCGTCATGGTCTGCGCTGCTCAGCTGGCCGGCGAACTGGCTGAGGATCCGCGCCTCGTCGGTCGGGGGAAGTACTCCGCCGGTCCAGGCCTTGCGTGCCGCCTCGAGCGCCTCGGCGCCCCGCCCGGAGGCCTGGAGGGCGAAAGCGTGGCGGGCGTGGCCGGCCGGCGTCAGCGGCGGGAAGGCGCTGAAGAAGCCGATCACCTCGAAGGCGGCGCCGCCGTCGGCATTGGCCTTCTCCGCCGTCTTGCGCATCGCCGTCTCGCCGGGCCAGCCGCGATGGCTCATCAGGAAGGAGGCGTAGGAGGAAAAGGGAAGGCTGTCGGTCTGCCTGAGGCTGTTCCAGCGGGCGAGGTCCGCGGCGACCCCGGCCGGGACGGGGGAATAAGCCGGGACGGGACGCGGCGCGGGCTGGGGTTGCTGCACGGGCACGACCGCGCTTTGAACCGCGGCGGGCAGGATGCGGGCGACGTGCGC
Organism: Allosphingosinicella sp.; assembly: GCA_036382815.1. Taxonomy (GTDB): domain Bacteria; phylum Pseudomonadota; class Alphaproteobacteria; order Sphingomonadales; family Sphingomonadaceae; genus Allosphingosinicella. The sequence goes on along the minus strand of DASVPM010000168.1, from coordinate 1,343 downwards.
CGGCCTCACGCCCGTCGCGACCGCAGCGACGGACATTGCGGACACGCCCAACAGGCTCAGGATCAAAGCTTTTTTCTGCATGCTGGACAGAATGCCAACCCCCTCCTTATCAGGCCCTGAACGGCCGGCCCCGGTAAGGTCCTTATTGTCGGCTTGCAGCCTCACGTGAAGGAGTCTTGTGATGTTCCGCGGGTCGATCCCGGCTCTGGTGACGATTTTCCGGGACGAAGCGTTGGACGAACGCGCTTTTCTCGACTTCGTGCGCTGGCAGGTGGCGGAAGGAAGCCATGCGCTGGTCCCGTGCGGCACGACCGGCGAATCGGCGACCCTGACTTCCGCCGAGCATCGGCGGGTGATCGAGCTCGCGATCGAAGGCGCCGGCCGGCGGGTGAAGGTCATCGCCGGCTGCGGCTCCAACGACACCGCTCACGCAATCGAGCTGACCCGTTCGGCCAAGGCGGCCGGAGCGGATGCGGCGCTCCACGTCCCGCCTTATTACAACCGTCCCAGCCAGGAGGGCATCTACGCCCACCTCGCCGCCGTCGCCGAGGCGGTCGAAATTCCGATCATCCTCTACAATGTTCCGGCCCGGACGATCACCGACATCTCGGTCGAGACGATGGCTCGGCTGGCCAGGATCGCCAACGTGATCGGCGTGAAGGACGCCACCGGCAACCTCGCCCGGGTCTCGGCCCAGCGCGCCGCCTGCGGCGAGGATTTCGTCCAGCTCTCGGGCAATGACGACATGGCCCTGGGCTTCTCGGCGATGGGCGGGACGGGGTGCATCTCGGTCACCGCCAACGTCGCTCCGAGGCTCTGCGCCGAGTTCCAGAATGCTTGTTTGTCAGGGGATTGGCACGGGGCTTTGAAACTCCAGGACAAGCTCTATCCGCTCCATGCCGCCTTGTTCACCGACGCCTCGCCGGGCCCCGTGAAATATGCGCTGGCCCGGGTGCGCCCTGAATTTCACTCCGACCTTCGCCTGCCGATGACACCGCCTCCCGAAGCCAGCCGGAAGGCCGTCGATGCAGCCCTCGAACACGCGGGGTTGTTGTGAGTGCTTGGCTTCCTAAATTCCTCCCCTGCCTTTGCAGGGGAGGGGGACCAGGCGAAGCCTGGTGGAGGGGCCTTCCTGCGTCGAAGAACCCCTCCACCGCGCTTCGCGCGGTCCCCCTCCCCGGGAAATCTCGGGGAGGAATTTTAGTTTAAATGGTCCGTCCCCGCCCAGCCACGTTCGACAAGCAGAAGGTCGTCGCCGAGAACCGGCGCGCGCGCTTCGATTATGCCGTCGAATCGACCTACGAGGCGGGGATCGCCCTGACCGGCACCGAGGTGAAGTCGCT
>DASVPM010000167.1:0-5653 GCA_036382815.1 Allosphingosinicella sp. | reverse complement strand
CGACCGCACCCCGCCCCATCTCCTGCGCCACCGCTCGCACAGCTATCATATGAGGGACGGCAAGCGGGTCGCGGCGCCCTTCGACGTCGACACCGGCGTCACCGTCTCCAACGGCGGCCTCAACGCGCCGATGCCCGACATGGCCAGATATGTCGCCTTCCTGCTGGGCGATCCGAAGCGCCGGGCGGATTACGACCTCGTCCTCAAGCGGTCCTCGCTGGAGGAGATGTGGACTCCGCAAATATCGGCCGGAGCCGATTTCACCCAGGGCCGGATGGCCAGGACCACTCAAAGCGGCCTCTCCTTCTTCCTCGACGAGGGGAGGGGGGTGCGCTTCGTCGGCCACAACGGCGACCAGAACGGCTTTCGCGCCTATCTCAGCCTCTGCCCCGGCCAGCGCGCCGGCACCCTCCTCGCCTTCAACACCGAGACCCGCGAGGTCCGCAACGACCCGTCGAACCGCGAGACCGCCGAATCCCGGATCGCGCTCGCGACCGACCGCCTCTGCGAGGCCCTGGCCGGGTCGGACGGGGATTAAATCCTCCCCGCGATTTCGCGGGGAGGGGGACCGCGCGAAGCGCGGTGGAGGGGTTTCTTCGGAATCCGGAAGGACCCTTCCACCATGCTGCGCATGGTCCCCCTCCCCGGCAAAAGCCGGGGAGGAATTAGGATAGCCGGACGAACACCTGCGACAGGTCGTCGGCCCAGTCCCCGCCGCGCTCCGACATCCGGCCCTTGCTCTCCAGCCTGTCGCCGCTTTCACCGGCGATGATGACGGCGATGCCGTCCGGGAACTGGTCATGCTCGACACGCGAGCGCATGATCAGGAAGGCCCCGCCTTCATGCCAGGAAAAGCTCGTCCGGCCGCGCAGCGTCTCGGCGGTCCCCGCCGGATGGGCCCCCTCCGTGCTCCATTCGCCGACGAGGAATTCGAGCGGCTTCAGCGCCGGATTGGCGATCCGCGCCTTCGCGCCCGGTGCGGCGGATGAGCAGCCCATTCCAGCAGAAGCGGGGGGAGGGCCTTTGGTTCCGGAAGCTGGACCGTCATTCCTCCCCGAGCTTGTCTCGGGGAGGGGGACCGCCCGGCGCAGCCGGGTGGTGGAGGGGAAGACGGGCCGTCGCAATCGCCATTACGCGGCGAAGCGCCCCCTCCAGGTCGTGCAGCACGTCGATCGCCGGGATGCGCAACGTTTCGATTCCAACCCGCGCGAGACAGGCGTCGCGGACCGCGTCGCGATTGCGTCGTCCCTCTTGCTCGTGAGCCTCGCCATCAACTTCGATCGCTAACCGCGCATCGTTGCAGTAGAAGTCGAGCGTGTAGGGGCCGCTGGGGTGCTGCCGGCGGAATTTGAGGCCGGCCGGCCGAGTACGAAGTTCACGCCAGAGAAGGATTTCGGGAAGGCTCATCCGGCGGCGGAGTCGGCGGGACTGGAGGATGGTTCCGTCCCGAGGCCTGGGGTGCGATGTTTTTGAGCATTCCGGACTCATATGACCGTGCTTTTAGATGAATTTTACCGTCGTGCAACCTTGCGGCGGCTTGCCCCTCCACCACGCCGCTTCGCGGCGCGGTCCCCCTCCCCGAGCAAGCTCGGGGAGGAATCGAATCTTCACCCGCCCGCCTTGCTCCGGGTGAACACCGCCAGCTGGTCGGCGAAGGCGCGCTTGTAGGCGGGCCGGGCCTCGCCTCGGGAGACATAGTCGAAAAGGTTCGGATAGCCTTCCAGGATGCCCCATCCGTCCAGCCGGCGAAGCACCGTCACCATCAGCAGATCGCCGGCGCTGAACCCGCCGTCGAGCCACTGCCGATCGCCGAGCCGCGCGGAAAGCGGGTCGAGGCGGGCCCGGATCCGGTCCTGGAGGATCGGGAGGCGCTGCGCATACCAACTTTCCCCGGGCTCGAGGATCATCGCGGCTTCGAGCTCGACGATCGGCGGCTCGACCGTGTTGAGCGCCGCCCACATCCACGCGACCGCCCGCGCCCGGCCGTCCGGATCGTCCGGAAGCAGCCCCGGATGGCGCTCGGCGATATGGAGGATGATCGCCCCCGATTCGAACAGGACGAGCGCCCCTTCCTGATAGGTCGGGATCTGCCCGAACGGGTGGCGCGAGATGCTCGGGCTGCTTCATCGCTTCGAACGAGAGCAGGCGCACGGCATAGGGCTGCCCCACCTCCTCGAGCGCCCACCGCACCCGCATGTCGCGAGCCTGCCCCTGGCCCTCGTCGGGGGAGGATTCGAAGGCGGTGATGGTGATGGTCATCGGGGCACTCCCTTGGGTAGCGGTTCGGCATGTTTCCTTTGCCGCGCGGACTCCCGCGCCGGAAGCCGTTTTGGGTCCGCACGGCTCAAAACGGCGCCAGCATGGCTTTTCGGGTCTCAACGTCCTCGAGCGTGCAGATGCACGGTCTTGAGCGGCTGTCATCGCTCGCCGTGCTTCGGAACGGCGCCGGGTCTCGCAGGTTGACCCGCCGACCGGCCATGGCGGTCGCGAAGGAGGAACCGGATGTCCAAGCTTGGCAACGAGGAACGCGACGCGCTTGAGAAACGGGATTTCGCCTTCCCCGAGCAGCGCAAGGAACCGCTGGAAAACGCCGCCCACGTCAGGAACGCCATCGCCCGCTTCAACCAGGTGAAGGGCGTCAGCGACTCGGACCGCGACGCCGCCTGGAAACGGATCGAGGCGGCGGCCAGGAAGCACGGAGTCGAAGTGAGCGAGAAGAGCTGGCGCGAAATCGGGAAATAGCCGGCGTCGCCTTGCTCCCCCTCCGGGCCGGCGGAGGGGAAAATCAATACCGTCAGTGTTTTCCGCCCGCACAGGCGCTTGACGGCGGCCCGCTTGGTCTGTCCATCTGGGCCGATGTTCGGATGGGGACGCCCTGCGCCGCTGCGGCTGGTTCCGTTCGCCGAAGGAAGGCCGGCGACCTTCTGCGAATGGCTCTGCGACGGCGTCACCGCCCATAATTTGTCCTCTTTCGCGCAGCTGATGACGGTTCACTCGGCTTTGCAGCAGGAACGACCCGGGCGCGTCGTCCTCGCCACGCTCGATGATCTCGACCAGGCCTGCTACACTTGCGGCCACGCCACCGAGGCTTTCGGGCTGGACGACGTGGACCGCGACCTTTCGGCCCTTCCCGAAGAGCTGTTCGACGGCGGCGAGCATCAGGGCTATTTCAGCCGCCCCGAGGAATTCCCGCTCAGGCTCGCCAATCTGCTGGACAAGGCCCGGCCGGTCGGACTGGCGCAGCTCGCCGGCCTGCTCGAATTCACGCCGGACGGCGAGGGCAACGATTTCGTCGCCGTCAACGCCGATCCCGACCGCGCGCTCGGCCTGTCGCTCGAGAAGCACGTGCTCTTCCAGTTCGTCCCGGTCGACTCCGCCGCCGACTCGATCGCCGCCTTTCCAAACGGCTATTTCGCTTGCGATCTGAGCCCGATGCAGAACCACGCTTTGGCCCGGCATCTGGAATCGGCTTACGGACTGGCGCTGTTCGGGATCGGCTCGCGCTATCTGGCCTTCCGGCGCAGCGGAACGCTGGGCGAGGGTCCGGCCCGGTCGCTCGCGGCGGAGCTCGCTTCGCTCTACGCCGGGACCCCGCCGGCGGCGGCCGATCGGCTGGCCCGGCTGATCGCGGGCCGGGACTGGCTGCTTCTGCGCTATACGGAGAGCTGAGCGGCCCCGGCAACGTTCACGCCCGCCACCGGCCCGTCTCCATCCATCGCAGCAGCGGCTTCAGGGGCAGGATCCAGACGATCCCGGCGGCGACGAAGAACAGCGCCTTCAGCGGCCAGGGCAAAGCCGGCAGCGCCTCCGCGACGGTCACGACGACGAAGCCCCAGGTGGCGATCAGGAGCAGGATCATGAGGATTCCGGCCGGCTTTCGCCAGCTCGGCCTGGGGGCGTTCATCGGCAGTCGATCCATTCGCCCGGGGTGGCGAGCGCGTCGAGCGGGACGTCCCAGGGGTCGGCGGGGATCGGCCCGGCGAGGATCTGGGAGTCCCAGGCAAGGCCGATGGTGAAGACCCGGCCGCCTTCGCGCAGATGCGAGAGCGCCCGGTCGTAATGGCCCTTGCCGTGGCCGATTCGATTGCCGCGGCGGTCCGCGGCGACGAGCGGGACGAGGACGGCGTCCGGGGCCAGCGCTTCCGCCCCGGCCGGGGGCTGAAGCACGCCCCACGGGCTCGGCTCGGCCGCCGGAGCCTCGCGGAACAGCATCCGGGCGTCGCGATCGAGGAACCAGGGGAGGGCGGCGCGCTGGCCTTCGCCGAGCCGGTCGAGGATGGGGTAGGGGCTGATCTCGTCCCTGAGCGGGTGGTAGCCGGCGACGATCCTCGCGCCGATCAGGCGCGGAAGGACGATCTGCGCCAGCTTGAGCTCGAGCTCGGCCCGCACCTCCGCGGCAAGCGAGCCCGCATAAGCGCGCCGCTCCGCCAGCGCCTGGCGGCGCAGCCCGATCTTGTCGGAAGGGGAGGGTGACGGGACCACCATGGCCGTTTGCTTGAATATCCTCTGACGCGTCAACGTCAGGTGGGGGCCATATGTGCCGAACCAGGGCCCGGCCAGGGATAGCCCCCTAGGATGCTTATCGCCCAGGGATGTTCTAAAGCGCGCACCGGGCAGTACCCGTCGGGCCCTATCTAGGGTGGGCGCTTGCCACTGACAACGGCGAAGCGCCTTCCAATACCGTCATTCCGGCGAAGGCGGAATCCCTCAACAAGGGCCGGCGAGCGTCCCGTGCGGGGGCGTTCATGGATCCCGGATCAAGTCCGGGAGGATGGCCTGTCTTTGTGCCTTCGCCTTTTTGCGAACCGGGGCCGCCCGCCCTAGGAAGCCTCGGCGCCGCGCTCGATCGTGTCGGCGAGCCTTTCGACCCGCCCGGCCAGCCGCTCCAGAGCGTCGACGATGCCCGGGTCGATGCCGGGCGGAGCCGCCGTCGGGGCCTGCGGGGCCGGGGGCTGGCCCGACCGGTGCTCCTTCAATTCGTCGGCGAGGAGGAGGGAGGCGAAGAGCAGCTGCCGCGCCTCGCTGAGGCTTCCGAGCGCCGCGGCGGCGTCCTGCGCCTTGGAATCGACGATCGCCGCGACCGAGCGCAGATGCGCCTCCTCGCCGTCGCGGCAGGCGACCGAATATTTGCGGGCCGCGATCTCGACCTCGACCGACGCCATCAGCGCCCCTCCGCCGCTTCGATGAGGCCGTCGAGTTGGGCGAGGGCGTCGCGAACCCGGCCGCGGAGCGCCTCATGCGCTTCCTTCAGCGCACCGTCGGCGGTGGAGGTCGAAGCCGAGGCCCGGCCGGCCGCCGTCTCGATCCGGGCGAGCGCTCGCTCGATCCGGCCGATTGCCTGTTCAACCCTGTCCTGCCCCATCCGCGGGCCCATAGCACGGCCTCCCCGGCTTTGAAAACCGCCGGGCCCAGGATCCGGCGGCGCGGCGGGCGCGCTCGAAAACGATTTTTCTCGATCGTCTCCCTTCGCGGCCCGGAAAAGATCAGATTAAAGAAGATCCGACGCGCGCACGCGGGATCGGCTCAACGCCGTATCGTTCCTCGGCTCGATCGACAAAGACTGCCGGAACATTGGCGAGTCGATTGCCCGGCTGATCGGCAATGGGGAGAGACTTTCAAAGGGCCAGCCTCCCCCCGAAGTGCAGCAGTCGAT
>DASVPM010000166.1:0-3229 GCA_036382815.1 Allosphingosinicella sp. | reverse complement strand
TCTTGTAGCTCAGCGAGTGCGCCGGATTGACGATGACCCGGGCCAGCCGGGCGGCGTCGAGAAGACCTTCCTCCTGGTCGAAGTCCCAGCTCCGGTTCTGCTGGGCCATCAGCCGGCGCTGAAGCCGGTTGGCGAGCTTGGTGACGGCGCTCTGGAGGTGCACGAGCTGCTGGTCGAGATAGGCGCGAAGCCGGCCGAGCTCCTCCTCGTCGCAAAGCTCCGTCGCCTCGACCACCTCGTCGTAGCGGGTGGTGAAGATCCGGTAGTCGAACTGCGGCGGAAGGTCGGACAGCGGACGGTTCGGGCGGACCGGGAGCATTCCCTCCTCGCCTTCCTCGCCCATGCCCTCCTCGCCCTCGCCCATCTCCTCTTCGGACCAGTCGCGCTCGCCTTCCTCCTCGTCGCCCTCGCCCTGCTCGACCCGCATCTCGGTCTGGCCGTCGGAGCCGCCTTCGTCCTCCTCGTCCTGGCTGTCGCCTTCGTCGCCCTTGTCCTGGCCGCTGCCGTCGCCCTCCTCGCCCGCGTCGGGATCGGCCTCGCCCTCGATCAGCTCGAGGTCGCGAAGCAGCTTGGTGGCGAGCGTGGCGAAGGCGGCCTGGTCGTCGAGCACGAGTCCGAGCGCGTCGAGATCGGCGCCGGCCTTGTCCTCGATCCAGTCCGAGACGAGGCCGATTCCGGCGCGCGCCGCCTCGGGCGGAGCTTCGCCCGTCAGCCGCTCGCGGACCTTGAGGCCCAGCGCGGTTCCGAGCGGAACCTCGGCCCGGTTGCGGGCCCGGGTGATCGGATCGGTGCGCATCCGCATCTCGACGGCCTGAGCGAGATTGGCGCGGACGCCCGTCATCGCCCGGGCGCCGAGCGCCTCGACCCGCGCCTGCTCGACCGCGTCGAACACCGCCCGGGCCACCTCGTCGGCGGGAGCGCCGCGGCTGTGCATCGCGACATTGTGATGGCGAAGCTTGAGCGCCGCGGCGTCCGCATAGCCGCGCGCCTCGGCGACCTCCTTCGCGGCCAGCGAGCGCCCGGGCATCGGCACCTTCACGCTCTTGCCCGAGGTCGAGGGCGAATCGGCGGTGAAGCCGAGCTCGAGCTCCGGCTCGCGCGCGATCGCCCGCGCGGCGCCGGCCAGCACCTGGCGGAAGGCTTCGAGTGGGTTGTCGTTGCTCACATCCCTCTCCCTGCAGGGGAGAGGGGGGGACCCATTGCGTCAGCAATGGGGGGGTGAGGGCGGTGCGGGTTCGGGTCCATCAGGCCCTCACCCTCCCACCTGCCTTCGGCAGGCGGGCCCCTCCCTCTCCCCTATAGGGAGAGGGGATCACTATGCCTTGGCCGCGACGCTCTCCGGCAGGTCCTTGCCGAAGACGCGCTGATAATATTCCGCCACCAAAGGCCGCTCCGCCTCGTCGCACTTATTGAGGAAGGTGAGCCGGAAGGCGAAGCCGACGTCGTTGAAGATGAGCGCGTTCTGGGCCCAGCTGATCACGGTGCGCGGGCTCATCACGGTCGAGATGTCGCCGTTGACGAAGCCCTGGCGGGTGAGGTCGGCGACCTTGATCATCTTCTCGACCTCGGCGCGGCCGCCTTCATGATCATATTCGCCGCTCTTGGCGAGGACGATGCGGGCCTCGATCTCGGCCGGCAGGTAGTTCAACGTCACGACGATGTTCCAGCGGTCCATCTGGCCCTGGTTGATCTGCTGGGTGCCGTGATAGAGGCCCGTGGTGTCGCCGAGGCCGACCGTGTTGGTGGTCGCGAACAGGCGGAAATAGGGGTGCGGACGGATCACCCGATTCTGGTCGAGCAGGGTCAATTTGCCCTCGGTTTCGAGCACGCGCTGGATGACGAACATGACGTCGGGCCGGCCGGCGTCATATTCGTCGAAGACGAGAGCGGTCGGGGTCTGGAGCGCCCATGGGAGAAGCCCCTCGCGGAACTCGGTGACCTGCTGGCCCTCGCGAAGGACGATGGCGTCGCGGCCGATCAGGTCGATTCGCGAGATGTGGGCGTCGAGGTTGATCCGGATCAGCGGCCAGTTCAGCCGGGCGGCGACCTGCTCGACATGGGTCGACTTTCCGGTGCCGTGATAGCCCTGGATCATGACCCGGCGGTTCTTCCCGAAGCCCGCGCAGATGGCGAGGGTGGTGTCCGCATCGAACACATAGGCGGGATCGAGATCCGGCACGCGTTCGTCCGCCTCCGAGAAGGCGGGAACCTCCATGTCGCTGTCGATCCCGAACAGGTCGCGCACCTTCCGCATCTGGTCGGGCGCGTCCATGATCACGGCGCCGCGGCTGGCGGGGTTGGCATTTGGCAGATCGGACATTCGAATCAACTTTCCAAGCTGGGCCTTCGATTCGCCCTTCGATACGCCGCTTCGACTTCGCTCGGCGGCTACTCAGGATGAGCGGGGGCTGTGACCGGCGTCCCTATCAGCATCCGCCCATCCTGAGTAGGGCTGAGGTCGGCGAAGGCCCGTATCGACGCACCTACGCGAAGGCCGGCCTCGACTTGAGGTGCGTATAAGCCTCTATCACCGACTGCAAAGCCTTCTCGTGGCCGCGGTCGCCGCCATTATGGTCGGGATGGTAGCGGCGCAGCAGGTCGGCGTAGCGGCGGCGGAGCGACCGGCGGTCGGCGTCGGTGCCGAGGCCGAGGATTCGAAGCGACTTGCGGTCGGGCTCGCTCAATTCGCGCCCGTCGAGCCTCGGTCCTTCCGCGGCGGCCCGGCGGAAGCGGGCGCCGATCGCGTCCAGGGGATCGTGGAAATCGGCCCATTTCGGGGGCCCGTCGGCGCCCATATGGGCGAAGGCGCGGGTCTCGCGGTCCCACCCGCCATAGGGATTGTTGGCGGCCTGGATCTCGTCGGCGCTCATGCCCTCGAAATAATTGTAGCCGGCGTTGAACTCGCGGACATGGTCGAGGCACAGCCAGCGCCAGTCGCCGGGGCCGTCGAAGCTGGGGCCGCGCCCGGCGGGGGCGCGGAACTCGCCCGCGGCCTCGCAGCCCGGATGCGCGCAGGTCCCCCGCGCCTCCGCCCGGCCGTGGAACCTCGTCTGCCTTCCGCCTGCACTCGCCACGCACTCACCTTCGCGATCAAACGGCCTATATAGGCGGGATGACTCAAGCTTTCACCGGCGGAATCGCCCCCGAGATCGAGCGACGGCTGCGCGCCGCCCTCGATCCCGCACATCTCGTCGTGACCAACGACAGCGCCCGCCATCGCGGCCATTCC
>DASVPM010000165.1:0-5458 GCA_036382815.1 Allosphingosinicella sp. | reverse complement strand
GCCTGGTGGCCGCAGGATCGGTCAAACCGGGCGACCGGGTGCGGGTGATGCCGGCCGGCACGAGGGCGACCGTCGCCCGAATCGGCCTAGGCCATGCCGAGCTCGGCGAGGCCGTGAAGGGCCAGTCGGTGATGCTGTCCTTCGCGCAGGAGGTGGATTGCTCGCGCGGCGACGTCGTCGCCTCCGCCGCCTATCCGCCCGAGGCCGCAGACCAGTTCGAGGCGGTGATCGTCTGGATGGCTGACGAGGAGCTGGTCGCGGGGCGCCAATATGGGCTGAAGCTGGCGGCGCAGAACGCGCTGGCGACGATCCACACGCCCAAATACGAAATCGACGTCAACACGCTCGAGCAGGTGCCGGCGCACGGGTTGCAGCTCAACGGAATCGGTGTCGCCAATCTGTGGACCGACCGGCCTCTCGTGTTCGAGGCTTACGAGGAGAATCGCGACCTCGGCGGCTTCATTCTCATCGACCGGGTGACAGACGAGACCGTCGGCGCGGGCCTCATCCGCCACGCCCTTCGCCGCTCGCAGAACCTCCACGCCCAGGCGCTCGACGTGACTCCCCAATCGCGCGCGGCGATGAAGGGGCAGACGCCTCGGCTGCTCTGGTTCACCGGCCTCTCGGGCGCCGGCAAGTCGACCATCGCCAACCTGGTCGAGAAGAAGCTTCACCTCGCCGGGCGGCATACCTTCCTGCTCGACGGCGACAATGTTCGCCTCGGCCTCAACCGCGACCTCGGCTTCTCCGACGCCGACCGGGCGGAGAATATCCGCCGCGTGGGGGAGACGGCGCGGCTGATGCTCGACGCCGGGCTGATCGTTCTCGCCGCCTTCATCAGCCCGTTCCGGGCCGAGCGGCGGATGGTTCGCGAGATGCTGGGCGAGGGCGAGTTCGTCGAGATCTTCGTCGACGTTCCGCTTACCGTGGCGGAAGAGCGGGACCCGAAGGGCCTCTACGCCAAGGCGAGAGACGGCCGGATTCCCAATTTCACCGGAATCGGCTCGCCCTACGAAGCGCCTGAGGCTCCGGAGATCCGGATCGACGCCGCGGCGATGACGCCCGAGGAAGCGGCGGACGAGATCGTGCGCTTTCTTTCGTCGCCGTCATTGCGAGCGTAGCGAAGCCTCCGAGGCCCGCTGGATCGGCTCCTCGCAATGACGGAGCTCCTCAGCGCTGAGCCGCCCCCAACACCTCATATTCGAACAATCTGAACCGATAGCGCTGCTGCGCCCTGATATTCGCCGCGACCTTGCCGTGCAAATTCTCGTCCCACTTGCCCCAGCGGTCGACGAATGCCGCCGCCGCCGCGGCGTCGCCGGCCTCCTGGATCGCGATCACCTGCTTCAGGAGGTCGCGCACCGCCTCATGATAGCGGTCATAGTCGATGGTCAGCTTCGTCGTCGCGGGATCGAAGCTCAGCACCTTGCGGTCGAGGAACCAGTTCCACTGCATAAGCTGCATCATGTTGTAGGGCTGCTCGCGGCGCGGCTTGTTGTTCTGGAGCGCGCGAAGGATACCGCTGGCGTAGAGCGAGCGCAGCTGGTCCTCGCTGTAATAGCCGCGCCGGCGCAGCTCCTTCGCCACGTAGAGGGACACGAGATCGGCCTTCATCTCCTCGAGGAGATTGGCGTCGGCGCCGATCGAATCGAGGGTCCGGCCCGATGCCGTGACGTCGGGGCCGAGATAATGGCCGACCTCGTGCCAGAGCGTCCGGTAGAAATTTCCGTCGGGAGTGAGATGGCCGGCCTGCCCTGGAACCACGGCGGCCCCGAATATGTCGCCCGAACCTTTGAAAAGGTCGGGATTGCGCATGATGTTGGCGCGAAGCAGGATGATGCTTCCGTAGCGCTCGACCAGATAGGCTTCGTTGGGCAGGTTGGTCGCGGTGTTGCCGCCGCGGGTCTGGCCGAAATCGGCGATGACGTCGTAGACCCCGACGGGAATGTCCTCCATCACCCGCCGCCGGCGCTCGTAGGGCAGCGAGTTCTCGAGCTCCTGGATGCCTTTCATCGCCTCGCGAAGCTCGGCCGATTCTTTCGTCCGGGTGGCGAGCAGGCTGAGGCCGTAGAAGGCGCGGGTGCCGAGCAGCTCGTCGTCATAGGTCTCGTAGGCGCCGATCTGGGCATTGAGGTTGTTGAACCTGCCCTTCAGCCAGGCAGCGTCGCCCGATTCGTAATCGTCGCTGAGCAGGTCGCGGGCGCGGTTGCGAAGGTAGCGGGCGAATTGCGGGTCGGAGCCCGAAACGGCATCCGCCGCCTGGTTGAGGAGGCCGTGGCTGCGGACCATCTCGTCGGCATAAGCGAGGGAATAGGGAACGGCGTAGAGGATCGCCCGGTTCGGTTTTCGGGCGAGCGTCTCGATCCGGGCGCGAAGGCCGGGATGGAGCGTGTCGAGGACGGGATATTGGCGGAGCTTGGCGAGGTCGCGCTTCAGCACGGCCATTTCCGCGCGGCGGACGACCGAGCGCAGGTCGGTAAGCCGGGCGCGCGCGTCCGGATGGGCGGCGAGGTAGGCGTCGAGCTCCGCCCTGGTGAGGTCCCAGGGATAAACGTTCTTTCCCGGCGGCGCGTCGGCGACGGCGAGGGCGGGCTCGCGCTTATTCTCGAGCGTCGTCGCGATCGGACCCTGGTTGAGGCGGTAGAGCGTGTAGAGATCCCGGCCCTGCGGGTCGGTGCGCTTCGCGAGGGCTGCGCGGACGGCGAGGGCGTTGCGGTGCCGCTGCTGCTCGTAGACGTCCTGGAAAATCCGGCCGACCTCGAGCAATTTTGTGACCGCGATCCGTTCACCCGGCGAGAGGTGGGCGAGCGAGGGGGCGAGCCGGATCGTCTGGGTCTTGTCGAGTATCTCCCGGGCCTGGGCCGGCGCCCATTCGCGCGGCGCCGGCGACCGGGCGGCGGCGGGGTCGCCGACCAGTGCGAGCAGCAAGCCAAAATGGACGACTTGGACGAGTTGGACACGGCACGCGGAAAAAATTCGGGCCAGGGTTCGGCCGGGACGCGAGTTTCGCCAGAATTCTATTTGCGTCGCAGCTTGCACGCCTACCTCCGATTCGCGGGATCCCGGCAGCCGGAGGCTGCCCGATGAAAGCTTATCCCAGCGGAATGCATTTTTCTCCATCAATCGGGCTCGCCGGGCGCTTCGTTTCCCGGCCGAAGCCGCGATCCAGGCTTCAGGCGGTGCCGCTGGGCCCCGGCCGTCGCCGGGGAACAGGGGGTTTCCAGTTCGACCGCCCAGGCTCTAGGCTCCCCCGATGGACAACAGGGGCGGTAATCCGATGAAGCTCATTCTGCTCCTGTGGCTCGTGGCCCTGGCCGGCGGGTGCGCGACGGTCCCGGCCGAGCCGCCTCCGGCTCATGGCAACTACGCCTGGGCGACCTTCGATTCGCGCGGCATCACCCGCTCGGGAGCCTCGGGCCTCGCCGACCGATCCGCGGCGCGGGCGCTTACTATCGACGACCCGGTCCGGATCGCGTCGATCAGCAAGCTCCACGTCGCCCTGGGCGTGATGCGTCTGGTCGAGCAGGGCAAGCTCGACCTCGACGAGGACGTCTCGGGGCGTCTCGGCTGGACCCTTCGCAATCCGTCCTTCCCGGACCGGCCGATCACGCTCCGGCTCCTCCTCTCGCACCGATCGAGCCTTCGCGACGACGTCAGCTACGCCCTGCCCCTCGACATGACCGTCGAAAAGGCGGTCGCGGCGCCTGAAGCCTGGGACCGCGAGCATCCGCCGGGAAGCTTCTTCCGTTATTCAAACCTGGGCTTTCCGGTGATCGCCTCCGTCATGGAACAGGCGACCGGCGAGCGGTTCGACCGGCTGATGGACCGGCTGGTGCTGAAGCCGCTGGGCCTCGAAGCCTGCTTCAACTGGACGACCTGCTCCGAGCGGGCGATCGGCCGCGCAGTCGTGCTCTACGCCCCCGACGGGACGGTGGTGCGCGACGACCTGAAAGGCGTCCGACCGGCCTGCCCGGTGGTTCCCGCAGCGGACGGAAGCTGCGACCTCTCCGCCTACCGCCTGGGAAGCAACGGCGCCCTCTTCTCTCCCCAGGGCGGCCTCCGAATCTCGGTCCGCGACCTCGCCAGGGTCGGCGGCCTGCTCCTGCGCCGCGGCCGGCTGGCCGACGGAAGCCGGTTCCTGTCGGAAGCCAGCCTCTCGGAAATGGAGCGCCTCCACTGGCGCTTCGACGGTAGCAACGGCGAGACCGAGGGCAGCTTCTATTGCGGCTACGGCCTCGCCATTCAGGTCCTCGCCCAATGTGCCCCGAAGGACGACCCGTTCGGCGACGGCAGACCGCGGGTGGGGCACGCCGGCGACGCCTACGGCCTGCGCTCCGGCCTGTGGATCGACCCGGCGACAGGACGCGGGATCGCCTATTTCGCGACGGGGCTCGGCGACGATCCGCCGCGGGGGCGTTCGGCCTACCGGGCGATCGAGGAATGGCTGGCGGGTAAGGCGCGGTAGCTGCCGAAAATCCTCCCCTGCATTTGCAGGGGAGGGGGACCGCACGAAGTGCGGTGGAGGGGCCTTTCAGAGACCGAAGAACCCCTCCACCATGCTTCGCATGGTCCCCCTCCCCCCGAAATCCGGGGGAGGATCTTAGGGGCTAGCGCCGTTCGCCGAGCAGGTTGCGTTGCCAGAACAGGAGGCTCGCCCAGAAGGCGTAGTCCTGGTTGGCCTTCTTGGCGAAGCCGTGGCCCTCGTCCTGGGCCAGGAGGTGCCAGGCGGTGCCGTCGTTGCGGCGCACGGCCTTGACCGCCTGCTCGGCTTCGGAGGCCGGCACGCGCGGATCGTTGCCGCCGGTCTGGACCATCAGCGGCAGGCGGAGCTCCTTGATGCGGGTGAGCGGCGAAATGGCGAGCAGCTTCTTCCTCTGCGCCGGATCGCGCTCGTCGCCATATTCGACCCGCCTGAGGTCGCGGCGGTAGGATTGCGTGTTTTCGAGGAAGGTGACGAAATTGGAGATGGCGACGATGCAGTTCGCCGCCTTGAAGCGATCCCCGAAGCGGATCGCGCTGGCGTAGCACATATAGCCGCCATAGCTTCCGCCGGTCTCGGCGAAGCGGGCCCGATCGAGGGCGGGATCGCGGGCGAGTATGTCGAGGAAGGCGCCGATGTCCCTGACCGAATTCTCGCGAAGGTCGGGGCCGTTGTCGAGCGCGACGAAGCGCTTGCCGAAGCCGGTCGAGCCCCGGACGTTCGGGTAGAAGAGCGCGATTCCGAGCTCGTTCAACAGATAGTTATTGCGCCCCAGGAAGCCGGGCCGCGACTGCCCCTCCGGGCCGCCGTGGATGCTCATGATCATCGGTCGGCGGCCCGGGAAGCGGGCCGGATCGGGGCGGTAGAGGAAGCCGGACACCTTCTCGCCGTCGAAGCTGGTCGTCTCGACGAGAACCGGCTCGACGTTGCGGCGCGGGTCGAGGCCGCCCGTCTCGCTCTCGGTCCAGCGGACGACGG
>DASVPM010000164.1:0-23632 GCA_036382815.1 Allosphingosinicella sp. | reverse complement strand
CGGTCGCGAGGACGGCCCGCCGCCGCCCGTCGACCATCCCGCCGAGCGCTCCGCCGGCGAGTTCGTCCGGGCCGCCATCGCCGGAGGGGCGATCACCGCCTGCCACGACGTCGCCGACGGCGGACTCGCCGTCGCCCTCGCCGAAATGGCCCTGGCGGGGAATGTCGGAGCGATGATCAACAAGCTCCGGCCGGAGAGCAACGCGGCCCTGTTCGCCGAGGACCAGGGCCTCTACGTCGCGACCATCTGCGACAATTGCCTGCTCACCTTCCTCGCCCGCGCTCATGCCGCCGGAGTCGAGGTCGAAGCCGTCGGGCGAACCTGCGGCACACGCCTCATCTTCGAGCTTCCCGAAGGCGACCACGCAATCCCCCTCGCCGTGCTGCGCAACGCGCACGAGGGCTTCTTCCCGAGGCTTATGGGAAGCGAACCGGCGGCGGCTTAAACGCCGTCCCTCTCCCGTTCTCGCCGGAGAGGGGCTTCCAGACATCCTTGACTCCTTTCCATGTCCCGCCGAACCTCACTTCGGGGGACGACCATGCTCAGACCGATCCTGATCGCCACCGCGGTGGCCGGAGCGCTCGATATCCTGTCGGCCTTCGTCTTCGCCGGAATGGCGGGGATGATGCCGGCGGACGTGCTGACCTATGTTGCCAGCGGCCCCTTCGGGGAAGGCGTCTACAGGATGGGGGCGGCCTCAAGCCTCATCGGCCTCGCCGTCCATTTCACGATCATGGCCTGCATGGCGGGGGCTTACTTCCTGGCGGCGCGGCGGATTGCGGCGCTGGTTCGCCATCCTGTCGCCGGCGGCCTCGCCTACGGCTTCCTCCTCTGGCTGATCATGTACTGGGTGGTGAAGCCGCTCCGCTGGCCCGAGGCGCCGCTCCCGCACACCGCCTGGGGCATCGCGAACGCGCTCTTCTCCCATTGCGTCCTGGTAGGTTTGCCGATCGCCCTCGTGGCCGCGCGCCATTTCCGCGCCCGCCCTGCGCCGTGACTCCGACTATAGAAGAATGCCGCTCGCACGCATAAAAGCTCTGCTCGGCCGTTATGCAACGAAACCGCCGGGGACGAAGCGGCGCAATCCAGTCTGGTTGTGAGGCCGCTGGATTGCCGCGTCGCTTCGCTCCTCGCAATGACGGACCTATAGCGGCGCGATGATCAATCGCCCTGCCACCGTCGCTCAGGCCTGCCGCGCCGTCCTCCTCACCGCCGATCCGCGCGCGAAGGTGCGATCGGCCCGGTCGGCGGCGCGGGCCTGGCGCGGCGGCGATCTCGCCCATGAATTCGACGTCGCGATGCCCGATTCCCCGGCGCGCCCCGGACGCCCGCCGCTTCTGGCCCCGTCGCAGATGCCGAAGCGCGGGCGAGGGGGCTCGGAGCGGGGCCGGATCGCGATGCTTCACGCGCTGGCCCACATCGAATTTTCCGCGATCGACCTCGCCTTCGACCTTGCCGGGCGGTTCGGCGGCGCCTTGCCGAGGGCCTTCGTCGACGATTGGTTGGCCGTCGGCGCCGATGAGGCGATGCATTTCGCCTTGCTCGATCGGCGCCTGAAATCGCTCGGCTCGGGCTATGGCGACCTCCCCGCCCATGACGGCTTGTGGGAAGCGGCGGCGGCGACCGCCGGCGATCCGCTCGCCCGCCTCGCGGTCGTCCCGATGGTGCTCGAGGCGCGCGGTCTCGACGTCACTCCGGCTGCCGTCGCCCGGTTCGAGGCGGCCGGCGATGCGCGTTCGGCCGCGATCCTGGGACGAATCTACCGCGACGAGATAAGGCATGTCGCGGCCGGATCTTATTGGTTCCGATGGGGCTGTGAATCGCACGGAATCGAGCCCGTCGCGACCTGGCGACGACTGGTCGGCGCGCATTTCAAAGGCGCTCTGAAGCCTCCATTCAACGATTCAGCGCGCGATGAAGCCGGTCTGTCCCGCGATTACTACTCGCCGCTTGCCGTGGCAGGAGATGTTTAACAGTCTCAGCTCACACGTCGCGGAGGGGGCAACTCCCTGACGTATCGAGGGGGCGGAAACGCCTTAGATTTAATGCTTTCGGTCGCGCTTGTGCGTGGCCGCGCCCAGTAAGGGGCGGCCAGTCGGGGATTTGATGGTGCTGACTAAGACAAACAATGCGGGGATCTCCGGAATGTTCCGCACGATGTTCAAGCCGCGCGATATTTTTCTCCATGACGGCAAGGCCTTGCGCCGATTCCGGATCGGTTCCGGGATCCAGGCCGCGACCGCCCTCGCCGCCCTCATGCTTCTCTTCTGGTCGATCTTCGCCGCGGCCCAGCTCGCCGGCGCCGCCGCCGCCCCTTCCAACGCCGACGTCGCCCGGATGGAGCGCGAGCTCGCCTCGATGCAGGCCGACGTCGCCGTCATCAAGGAAGCCGCCCAGCGGCGCTACCAGCTCACCGCCAGCGAAGTCCGCCGCCTCGGCCTCGAGCCCAGCCGCCTCCAGACCGGAGTCGGCGGTCCGTTCGAAGCGGTCGAGACGGTCCGCGCCGCCGATCCCAATTTCAAGGCGCTCTTCAACAGCTGGACCCGGCTCGACCAGCTCGAGCAGGGCACCGTCGCCATTCCGTCGGCCGAACCGGTCCACGGCACCAATTTCACCTCGGGCTACGGAGTCCGCTCCGACCCGTTCAAGGGCCGCGCCGCGATGCACGCCGGGATCGACCTCGCGGGGCCGATCGGAACCCCGATCTACGCCACCGCCGACGGCGTCGTTCAGCGCTCCGAATATAATAATGGCGGCTACGGCAACCTCGTCGAGCTCGATCACGGCCATGGCATCCAGACCCGCTACGGCCACCTTTCCAAGTCGATGGTCGCCGCCGGCCAGAAGGTGAAGCGCGGGGACATGATCGCCCTTATGGGCTCGACCGGCCGCTCGACCGGAAGCCACCTTCATTACGAGGTCCGGATCGACGGCAAGGCGGTCAACCCGGTCCCCTTCCTCCAGTCGACCAGCTACCTCCAGTCGGTCCAGCAGCGCGCCGCCGCCGCCACCCGCATCGCCATAGGCGGCCCCGCCGCCGCGAACTGATCAGGCTCAGGAAAAGCCGAATGGCCCGAGGCCTGCCGGAGACGGCGGGGCCTTTTTCGCATGCGGGTGCAAAAACCGATTCGGACCGAATTGGAGTTGCAGTGTAGGATTTTCCATGTTCTCCAATTGTTCCGCGATCGAGTCGGGCAGGCCTGCCGCCTTGCGAAGCCGTCGCGCTTATTTTGGGGGCATGAATGCGGCGACCTTCCGTTTATCTGCTGGCGACATCGGTGCCGGCTCTGGCCACGGCCGCCGTGGCGGGCGAGACGACGACCTATTCGTACGATGCGCTCGGCCGGCTGACGGCGACGTCGACCACCGGCACGGTCAACAATGGCGTCAACACGGGCATCGCTTATGATCCGGCGGGCAATCGATCGGGCTATTCGGCAACCGGCGTGAGCGCGCCCCCACCGCCTCCGCCGCCCCCGCCGCCGCCACCGCCCCCACCGCCCCCGCCGCCTCCGCCCCCGCCGCCGCCCCCACCACCTCCGCCGCCGCCCCCGCCCCCGCCACCGCCGCCGCCGGGGAACCAGCCGCCGGTCGCGGTCGCCGATAGCGGCGAGATGATGAGATGCCAGTTCCAGTCGTCCTTCTACGTGCTGGACAACGATTACGATCCGGACGGCAACACGCCGCTGAGCCTGGTCTCGGTTTCTTATTCCGGAAGCCTCGGGATGGTGCTCGACAGCGATCCCCGGATCATATTCCGTTCGAACAACAGCGGCACCGGCACGGCCGTCATCACCTACACGGTGCAGGATTCGCTGGGCGCGACAGCGACCGGGACCTTCAACCTCAACATCATCCAGGGGCAGTGCTGATGACCCGGTTCCCTCCCGCGCGTCTCAGGCGCCTCTGCCTTGCCCTGGTGGGCGTCGGGCTCGCCGCGCCGGCCCTTGCGCAAACGCCGACCAGCGGCTCCGCGGGCGACGGCCCGCCGCTACCCCAGATGGTCGCGCCCGACGCCGCCGGCATCGATCTGCTCAATGGCCGCCGGGTCGCCGTCGACAGCGCCATCTCGATCGGATCGGCCGAATCTCCGGCGCTCGAGATCACCGAAGGCGGCGGAGGCTATGGCGGCACGCCGCTCGGCGGCTTCCATTACGTGGCCGGGAGCTATCCTCGTTTCAGCGATTACGTCGTCCTCGGCAGCCGGGTCGTGAGCAACACCTTCGGCGACGGCACGGCCCGGAGCTATCCCGACGGAATCATCGGAGGGACGAGCGGGATCACGGAAGGCGACGGCACACGCTGGAACTTCGCAAGCACCGGCCAGAACAACCAGACCTCTCCCAATCTCTATCCCGATTCCTACCTGACGACACTGGTCCGCCCGGACGGCGAAACCCTGACCTACGCCTATTCGAGCATTCCAAGCACCGGCGACATACGCGGCAAGCTGAGGTCGATCCGAAGCAACGCCGGCTACCAGCTCAACGTGGAATGGGAGCCCGCCGGCACCACGTTCAAGCTCAAGAAGGTGACCCTCGCCAACCGGCGCTACGCCTATTGCGACGCGGCGGCCGCAACCTGCACCGGGTCCTATGCCTGGCCGGCGATCAGCTGGGCCACCGACGCCTCGAACAACGTCACCGCCACTACCTCGGGCCTGCGCAGCGTCGTCTACAACGCGCCTCAGCAGGTCCAGAGCGGACAATGGTCCACGCAGATCACCAGCGGCGCCGGCGTCATCCGAAGCTATGTCTACCATACCTACTCACCGACCGGGGGGCCGCATCCCGCTTATTACGGCCGGCAGATCTACGGTTCGTGCATCGACACGAGCACCGTCTGGAGGGCTCAGGACGCAGGCGGGACGTGGGATTACGGTTGGAGCGGGTCATGCGGCACCGCTCAATCGGCAACGAGAACCAACCCGCTCGGCAAGATCCTCACCCGTAACGCCGGGACCTTCACCGACGAGCTGGGCCGGACGACGACTTACACATTCGTCGACCAATTCGGCAACACCGCGCTCCCCGGCCAAGCCATCAACAGAACCACGAGCGTCACCTTTCACGAAGGAAACAAGGTCACCTGGGATTGGGGGGCCGTCTACGGGCCCCAGAACCTCCTGAGCACCACCCTGATCCCCAAGGCCAGCGTCGGCGGGCCGACGCTGACCTGGACGAAGGGCTATTGGCCGAATTGCACCGTCGGGACGCTGATCTATTGCCACAAGCCGAGCTACGAGATCGACGCGCGCGGCAAGCGAACCGACTTCACCTACGATCCAGTGCACGGCGGCTTGCTCACCAAGACCCTGCCGGCCGACGACAACGGCGTTCGGCCGCAGATACGCTACACCTATGCCCAATATTCGGCGAAGGTATTGAACGCCTCGGGTGTGCTGGTGAACGAGACCCCGATCTGGAGGCTCCAGTCGACCTCGATCTGCCGCACCCAGGCGAGCTGCGCCGGCACCGCGGACGAAGTAGTCACGAGCTATACCTTCGACGACAATCTCCTCGTCGCCACGGAGACGGTCCGGGCCGGCGATTATTCGGCGAGCGCGACCGTCACCAAGACCTATGACCCTTTCGGCAATCTGGTGTCGGTCGATGGGCCGCTGGCGGGCAATGGCGACACCACCCGCCATGTCTACGACGCTCTGCGCCGGCTGGTGGCGACGATGGGTTCGGACCCCGACGGTGCCGGCCCGCTGCCGGTGCCGGTGACTCGCACGACCTATGATGGCGACAACCGACCGACGCTGGTGGAGACGGGAAGCGCGGCCGATCGATCCGACCCCGCGCTGGCGGCGATGAGCGTCGATCGCAAGGCCGTGATGGCCTACGATGCCGTCGGCCGAAAGGCGACCGAGAGCCTGGTCGGCGGCGGAGTCACGCAGTCGCTCACGCAATTTGGCTACGATCCGGTGGGACGCCTCGAATGCACGGCGATCCGGATGAATCCGGCGGCCTTCGGCACCCTCCCCGCCTCGGCCTGCGGCCTCGGCGCCCAAGGCGGCTTCGGACCCGATCGGATCACGCGCAACGTCTACGATTGGGCCGGGCAGCTGACGACGGTGCAAAAGGCCTATGGGATCACCACCGCCAACGGCTTTCCCGCGACCCTGCAGCAAAATTACGCCGGCTACGAATATACTTCCAACGGCCGGCAAAAAGCGGTGATCGATGCCAACGGCAACCGGGCGGAGATGCGATACGACGGGCATGACCGCCAGAGTTGCTGGATCTTCCCGTCGAAGACGACCGCCGGCGCCCTCGGCGGCGACTGCCTGACCGGCGACTTCGAAGGCTACGCCTACGATGCGAACGCCAACCGGACGACGCTGAGGAAGCGGGATGGCGTGAGCCTGACCTTCCTCTATGACGACCTCAACCGGATGAAGCAGAAGAGCGTCCCCGCCTCGGTGACGGGCGCGGCCGGCTACAGCGTGTTCTACGGCTACGATCTGCGCGGGCTTCAGACCTACGCCCGGTTCGGCTCCGCCGCGGGCGTCGGCATTACCAACAGCTTCGACAGTTTCGGGCGGCTCTCGACGTCGACCACGAACATGGACGGCACCGCACGGACATTCTCTTCGCAATATGACGCCGCCGGAAACCGGATCGCCTTGGCCGGCTCCTCCGATTATTACGCAGCTTACGATTTCGACCTGCTGGGCCGGATGACCGTCTACAGGGAGGGCGCGACCCCGATCGTCCGCCTGAGCTATGACTCGAACGGCCGTCGCTCGAGCTTGGTCACCGGCGCCGGATCCACCTCCACGCTCGCTTACGGCTACGATCCGGCGGGCCGGCTCAACGGCCTTAACCGCGGGCTCGCGGGCACCGCCGCCGATCAGGCTTTGACCTTCGGCTACAATCCAGCCTCGCAGGTCGTAAGCCGAACCAATTCAAACGATTCCTACGCTTCCAACACGGCCTATAACGTCAGCCGCGCCTATGCGGTGAACGGCCTCAACCAATATACCGTCGCCGGGCCGGCAACCTTCGATTACGACGCCAACGGCAACCTCAAGTCCGACGGTTCGAGCAGCTACGTCTACGATTCGGAAAACCGCCTGGTCTCGGCATCAGGCCTGAAAAGCGCGACTCTCGCCTACGATCCGCTCGGCCGGCTGTGGCAGACGAGCGGAGCCGGCGGCGGGGGCATCACTCGCTTCGTCTACGATGGGGACAGGCTGGTCGAGGAATATGACGTCAATGGCGCCCGTCCGCGCGTCTACGTGCACGGTCCGGGGGCCGACGAGCCGCTGGTCCTCTATGAATTGACCGGGGGGCCGGTGCACCGCTTCTACCATGCCGACCACCAGGGCTCGGTCGTCGCCCTCGCCGACGACAGCGGCAACGCGCTTGCCGTCAACGGCTATGACGCCTGGGGAATTCCCAATGCGGCCAACTCGGGCCGGTTCGGCTATACCGGCCAAGCCTGGATTCCCGAGCTCGGAATGTATTATTACAAGGCCCGGATCTACTCGCCGACGCTCGGGCGGTTCATGCAGACGGACCCGGTCGGATATGTGGACGATATCAACGCTTATGCCTATGTGGGCAACGATCCCCTCAACAAGCGTGATCCGACCGGGAAATTCAGCTGTGTCATGCACGCCGACCGATCGCAAACCTGCACATACGATTCTTCCAGCTTCATCGATACGCTCGCCTTCGCCTCCTACAAGTTCCTGTACGAACACGGCCTTCTTTCGAGCGACGAAGCGGTGGTTTCCGATCGCGAGCCGGGCAGGGACGGCAAGCGGGGGGCGACCGGTGGGCCGGGTGCCGGCAAACGCTTTCCGGCGGAGTCACCCGAAGTGCGCGAGTCGAAGGACGGGGTCCCGTGCGTCTACTGCGATGAGGAAACCACCAACGAACCGGGCCATCCCAATTCACGCGAACGCGATCATATCGATCCCAGAAAGCGCGGCGGCAACGATTCGGAGGAGAATGAGCGAGACTCCTGCCGCACGTGCAATCGCTCGAAAGGATCCAAGAGCGTCGAGGAGTGGGAGGCGTGGCGCCGGAAACGCGATGAGGAAATCGAGAGGCTCCGCAGGAGCATCGACAATTACGGGCACCCAAGATGAAGATCGCATTTCGCCTACCTGATGGCAGCGTCGAGAACATGCATGCCGACCCTTTGCCGGACGGCACGTTTCGTCTCGATAACTCACCCTTTCATACTTACGGCATCAGCTTCGGCGATCGATTCGAGGTTTCGAAAGAGGAGGGCCGCCTCTTCTTTTCTAAGATCGCCGCGCGGGGCGGGCATTCCACCTATCGGGTGAAGCTTCCGCCGGGCAAATCGCATGACCACTTCCTGGAGCATTGGGAGCGGTTCAAGGCCCTGGGGTGCACTTTCGAGGGCTCCGGGGCCGATGAGCGGCGACTTTACGCCATCGACATCCCGCCGGGCACCGACGTGCACGCCGTCTACGCCCTGCTGGAGGAAGGCGAAGCGGCGGGTCTTTGGCAGTTCGAGGAAGGCCATTATGCCGGCGGCGAAAGCAATGGCGCCGGATGAAGGCTTCGCCTGAACCAGGTGACGAGCCGATGGATCGGGCTCAGCGCCCCTTCTTCTGCCGGTGCTTGTCGAGGTCGAGGACCATGTTGCCGTCGCCCTCCGGCATCAGGCCCAGCCGCCGGGCCACTTCCTGATAGGCTTCGGCCTCGCCGCCGAGGTCGCGGCGGAAGCGGTCCTTGTCGAGCTTCTCGTTGGTCGTCATGTCCCACAGGCGGCAGCCGTCGGGGCTGATCTCGTCGGCGAGGATGACGCGGGGATATTCATTCTCCCAGATCCGGCCGAACTCGAGCTTGAAGTCGACGAGGCGGATTCCGATCCCCGCGAACAGGCCGCACAGGAAATCGTTCACGCGTACCGCCATGTCGGCGATGTCGTTCATCTCCTCCTGGCTGGCCCAGCCGAAGCAGGCGATATGCTCGTCGGCGATCATCGGGTCACCGAGCGCGTCGTCCTTGTAGAAATATTCGAGGATGGCGCGCGGCAGCTGGGTCCCCTCCTCGATCCCGAGCCGGGTCGAGAGGGTGCCGGCGGCGACGTTCCTCACCACCACTTCGATCGGGATGATCTCGACTTGGCGGATCAACTGCTCGCGCATGTTGAGGCGGCGGATGAAATGGTGCGGGATGCCGATCTGGCCGAGCAAGGTGAAGATGTGCTCGGAGATCCGGTTGTTGAGCACGCCCTTGCCCGAGATGGTGCCGCGCTTCTGCGCATTGAAGGCGGTCGCGTCGTCCTTGAAATATTGGATGAGCGTGCCCGGCTCCGGGCCCTCGTAGAGGATCTTGGCCTTGCCTTCGTAGATCTGGCGGCGGCGGGACATGGGCTGGGAGGTCCTCCGGGGACTAGGAAAGATCGGCCCCGGGCGCGGCGCGGCGGACGGGCTCCGGCCCATAGCGGAAGCCCCCTGTTTGTGCAATGTGGCCGCCCGAGGCGGGAGAGGCGCATGGCGGACGGGACAGGGGAATTCGCGACGATCGACCAGCTGATGACGGCGCTGTACAGCTCCATTTCCGGGCCTCCGGGGGGCCAGGATTTCGAGCTGTCGAGGCGACTCTACCACCCTGACGTCAGGCTGGTGCGGACCCGTCTCGACGAGACCGGAAAGCCGGTCGCTTACTCTTTCTCCGGCGACGCCTATGAGGCCAATGCGAAGGCCCTGCTCGCCGGGATGCCCTTCTACGAGGTGGAGACGGAACGGCGCGTCGTCCGCTTCGGCAACGTCGCGCAGGTCTTTTCGGCCTATGAGGCGCGGACCGCGCCGGAGGGCGGCGCGCTGATCAAGCGCGGCATGAACTGCGCGCACCTGTTCAACGACGGGACGCGCTGGTGGCTGATGCACCTCATCTGGGACGACGAGCGCGAGGGAGTCGAGGTGCCGAGGGCGGTGTTCGAAGAGTGGGAGGATATCGGCGTGTGAGTCCCCGCCCTCCCTTCCTTCAGTCGTCCGGTTTCCGGAACGAGGCAACGAGCGCGAAGTGATCGAGGCCGTAGATCTTCCGCGAAGCGGCGATCGTGAAATTCAAGGCAGGGGGGTAAGCTTCAGGATAAGCTTCGCGGTGCCCTTCGACCGAACTGAGGACAAGATGGCCTCCGGGCCGCAGCAACTCATGGCCTCTGCGGAAAAGCGCGCGTCTCATTGCAAAGCCCTCGTCGAAGAGGGAGCGCTCCACCATGTCGGCGGCCGGTTCGTCGTCCCAGGGCAGGCCGGCGTAGATGGCGTCAAACCTCTCGCCGGCTCGAATCGGAGCCAGCTCGGCACCGACTCTCAGATCGATGGCTTGCCGGACGCCGAAAGCGTCAGCATTCAGCGCCGCGCACTGAACAGCGGCGCCGCTGA
Source organism: Allosphingosinicella sp. (assembly GCA_036382815.1). Taxonomy (GTDB): domain Bacteria; phylum Pseudomonadota; class Alphaproteobacteria; order Sphingomonadales; family Sphingomonadaceae; genus Allosphingosinicella. The sequence continues at coordinate 13,254 of DASVPM010000164.1, read as the reverse complement.
TGTCGGTCGCGATCACCGTGGCTCCCCGCAGAGCCGCGCTGATCGCCAGGAACCCCGTTCCGGTCCCGTAATCCAGCACGGTTGCCCCTGGCTGGATGCCCCATCGCGGATCGTCCATGACATCGACCAGCAACTCGGACAATTCGGAGGTCGGATAAACATCCTTGGTAATCGTCAGAGCCAAGCCGCCTCGTACCAGACAGTAAGGCGTCTTTCTCGACCGTATGTCGTTGAGCTTCCTCTCGGCTTCCGGGCTTTTCACCGGTCTACCTGCAGCCTTCGGGCACAATGGCGAAGATGAAAGACGAACTCACGCACTTCCGAGTTTCTCCAGTTCTGGATCATGTTTTTCACAAAATAGCTGCGGTAGGCGAGCGCCAGAATCTCGCCGAACTTCACCGTTCGCGTAAGCGCCTCCAGCAGCTCCATTCCAGGCGCACGGGTGTCTGCGCCCAGTCCGCCCCTTCGGCTATCGGCGCCTGCGCTGGTCAGTGCGGCTTCGCGCAGCAGGCCGGCCATGCCGGGAACGATCCTGGCGTGAAAATGCTCGACGAACTCATGCCATCTATAGTCCCGCCGGACCTCTTCCAACGCATCGCATTTGGCGGCGAAGAGGGCCGCCAGCTCCCGGCTGGGGATCCACTGGAGGAGAAAGGAGCGAACGAACTCGGGTGAAGACAGGAAATAGGAGTACCTGTCACCTTCGAACAAAGCCTGTGCGCTCGGCGCTTCCCGGTCGAAAGTCTTGAACGAGACCAGCTCCCGATCAGGCTGCGCCGTCGACAAATGGTCAGGCTGGACGAAATAGGCCTGATGAGCAGCGCTCACCAAGATGCTCCTCGCCTTGGGGTCTCGAATCGAGCCGAGCGCCCGGACTAGAAAGGACTCGAGCGAAAACTGGTTCTTATTCTCACGCAACGTATCTTCCACCGCCCGCTGTGCCCGTCGATAATCGTCCCCGAGCGGGCGTTCAAGCAAGGCCATCTTGAGCATGAGGTCGCGGAAGGCGAGCTCCGCTGCCAGATCGTTGTCGAAATCGAAGGCGCCATTGGTGAAGGCGAAAGCTTCAGTCACCGGGAGGTCGGGGAGGCTGGCGAATTTCCATTCGAACCGCTCACGCTCATCAGCGTAGAATTGAGCGTATCGGTTGCGATCGTGCACCTGATGCGTGGTCGAGATGAGCCCGTGTTGGCAGAGCGTCTTGACGCATTCGTCGTTGAAAAAGGCTGCAGCGGCACGTTTATCCAGTTCGTCGCCGGGGAAATAAAACTGGCCCATCGGAAAGTGGACGACGTCGAACACCAGGAGCAGGGTCTGGACGTCCTGCTTGATCTTCCTCGCGAGGCCAGCAGGCGTCACCGAGAGATACAGGTCCGCAGACCGATTCAGCGATTTGGTGTAGGCAAGGTCGGCAAACATCACGCCGTAAAATCGGCTTCGACCCTGGGCTCCCACAATTTTCGAGATCAACTCCACGGCGCGGCACCCCAGTGCTCGTGAGATATCGCGCCCCAAGCCTGTTGTGAATGGTCACGATTGCTCGCTCAACCAGGATTCCTCACCGATCCTCGGCCGGCCCGTGCTACTTTTCCTCCCCCCCCCGAGGCGGGGAGGGTAGTTTTATTTCCGCAAAGCCTCCGCCAGCCCCGGCGCGAACTCCGCCCCATAAGGGACCTGCGCGCTCGAAGCCTTCAGCGCCGGGCCGATCGGCTCCGCCCGTCCGCCCAGGCACTTGGCGAGGAAGTTCTCCGCCACCGCGTTGAAGGCGATATTGTTCTGGGGGCGGGCGAAGCCGTGGCCCTCGTCGGGGAAGACGACGTAGGTGACGGGGATGCTCTTGGCCTTGAGAGCATCGACGATCTGCTGGGATTCGTTGACGTTGACCCGCGGATCGTTGGCGCCCTGGCCGATCAGCAGGGGCCTGCGGATCTGGTCGGCCTTGAACAAGGGCGAGCGTTCGCGGAGCAGCGCTTTGCCCTCTTCCGTCGTCGGATCGCCCATCCTCTTGTAGAACTGGGCGCGGATCGCCTCCCAATAAGGCGGGATGGTGCCGAGCAGCGTGCTGAGGTTGGACGGCCCGACGATGTCGACTCCGCAGGCGAAGCGGTCCGGCGTGAAGGCGAGGCCGGCGAGCACCGCATAGCCGCCATAGGATCCGCCCATTATCGCCACCTTGTCGGCGGTCGTGACGCCCCTGCCGACCGCCCAGGCGACGGCGTCGTCGAGATCGTCCTGCATCTTGCGGCCCCATTGCAGGTCGCCGGCCGAGGTGAACTTCTTTCCGAAGCCGGTCGAGGATCGGAAATTCGCCGCCAGCACCGCATAGCCGCGGTTGGAAAGCCACTGGGCGTAAGGGTCGTAGCCGTAGGCGTCGCGGCCCCACGGACCGCCATGGACCATGAGCACCAGGGGTACCGCCTTGTTCGGGCGGCCGTCCCCGTCGGGGTCGCTGCCCGCCGGCAGGGTGAGATAGGAAACCATGGTGAGACCGTCGCGGGTCTTGATCTCCACCGGATGCATCGGCGCCAGCGGAGCGCCTTCGAGCTCGGGCCGGCTGGTATAGAGCTTGGTGAGGGTCTTGGCCTTGCGGTCGTAGAGATGGGCGCTGGAGGGCGCGGTAACCGGGTCGACGGCCACGATCCACTTATCGTCGGCGTCGGTGCGGGAAGTGACGCTGATCTCGCCCTTCAGGCGGCTCTTCAGAAAGTCGAGGTCGGATTTGACCGCGCCGCCCACGGGCACCCACTCGTTCTTGAGATAATTGACCGCATAGGCCTCGATCCGGCCCGTCCGCGGGTTGGCCATGGCGCCGCCGATATCGGCTTTCGAGTTTTCGGCCACGACGGTCTTGCGGCCGCTCGCCACGTCCTGGGCAATGGCCGCGGCCGTATCCCGGCCGCGGCTGTCCAGCCAGTAAAGCGTCTTGCCGTCGGCGGTGAAGCCGATCGGCCGGGTGGTCTGCGAGTCCTCGAGGGTCACCTGCTCGAACGGCTGCGCCTCGACGACGTTGTTCGCGACCCGGTAGAAATCGGTGCCCCCGTCGGGCCGCGACTTGGCGGCGATCCGGACGTTGAGCTGTTCGTCGGCGAGGAAGTTGGAATAGCCGCCGCTGTTGATCAGCACCGGGCTGAGCTTGCCGGTCCTCATGTCGAGGCTGTGGACGTCGTGCCACTTGGGATCGCGATTATTGACCCCGACGAGGATCCGTCCGGGCACCTCGTTGGAGATGTTGACGATCTGAACCCGGGTCTTATCGAACGGCGTCAGCGTGCGCTGCTCCCCGGAGGTCACATCGACTCCGTAGAGGAGGAAATTCTCGTCGCCGCCCTTGTCGTTGATGAACAGGATCTGCTTGCTGTCCGGCGACCAGAAATACTGGCGGATCGGGCGCTTGGTTTCGCTGGTGAGCGCTCGCACCGCCGCCGGATTGGCCGCCGGCGCGACGTGGATGTTGAGTACTCCGTCCTTCGGCGCGATCCAACTCAGCCATTTGCCGTCAGGCGAGAGGCGGCCCGCCGCCTTGGTCGGATTGCCGAAGATTTTCTCACGGGGGATCAGCGGCACGTCGCTCTGGGCCACGGCGGGAATGCCGGCGACGGTCATGGCAGCGCAGGCGGCAAGAAGGAGGGACTTGGCATTCATCGGACACCTCTCACGGTTTTCTCGCGGTTTGAATTCGCAGCCGACCATAGTGTGTTATTCTATTAATACACAAGAGGATTTTACGTGACTGTCCCGCGCACGGCGAACCGGGGATCGCGCCAGCGGCCGGAATCGAGGATCGCGCGCATCCGCTCGGCCGCCTGCCAGACATCCTCGAATCCAAGATAGAGCGGGGTGAGTCCGAAGCGGACGATGTCGGGCGCGCGGAAGTCGCCGATCACCCCGTCGGCGATCAGCGCCTGGCAGAGCTCGAAGGCGTTGGGGTGGCGGAAGCTGATATGGCTTCCGCGCCGCTCGGGGTCCCGCGGCGAGACGCAGGCGAGCTCGGGGCAGCCGGCCTCGACGAGATCGGCGAAGAGATTGAACTGGGCGACGGACTTGGCCCAGAGCAAATGCTTGTCCGCCCCCTCGAAGCTCTCCACCCCGCTTTCGAGCGCCGCCAGGCTGAGCATCGGCGGAGTCCCGACGAGGAAGCGGTCGATTCCCGGTGCGGGCCGATAATCATCGGTGAAGGCGAAAGGCTCGGCATGGCCCATCCAGCCGCGCAGCGGCGGCATCAGCCGGTCCTGGAGAGATTCGGCGACGTAGAGGAAGGCGGGCGCGCCGGGCCCGCCGTTGAGATATTTGTACCCGCAGCCGACGGCGAGCTCGGCCCCCGCGCCGTTGAGATCGAGCGGCACGGCGCCGGCGCTGTGGCTGAGGTCCCACAGGGTCAGGGCGCCCGCCGCCTTCGCCCGGGCAGTCATCTCGGCCATGTCGAATCGGAAGCCGGCCTTGAAATGGACGTGGGTGAGCAGGAGCAGGTTGGTGTCCGGGCCGATCGCGGTCGCGGCCTCGATGCCCTCGCGCTCCACGACCTCGAGCCGAAGTCCGGACAGCTCGGCGGCGCCGGAGGCGATGTGGAGGTCGGTGTGGAAATTGCCCGCTTCGGAGAGGATCTGCCGCCGCCCGGGGGCGAGGGCGGCCGCGGCGACGATGAGCTTGAACAGGTTCACCGAGGTCGAATCGGCGACGATGACCTCGTTCGGCTTGGCTCCGATCAGCGCGGCGATCTTCGCTCCGACCCGCTGGGGCGCCTCGATCCAGCCGCGCGTGTTCCAGCTTCGGATGAGCTCGCAGCCCCACTCCTCCTCGACCATCGCCCGCTGCCGGGCCGCCGCCGCCTTGGGAAGGGCTCCGAGCGAGTTGCCGTCCAGGTAGATGATTCCCTCGGGGAGGAAGAAACGATCCCGGAAGCGCCCGAGCGGGTCGGCCGAGTCGAGGGCGCGGACCTGGTCGAGGGTGATCACCTTTTCTTGCCCGCATGACGGCGGAGGGCGACCTCGATTTCCTCGACCGCCGCGGCCCAGGCGGCGGTTTCGGGCGCGATCAGCTCGACATGGCCGGTCCGGTCGATCATCCGCACCTTCACCCGGTCGCCGGCCGCGCGCATCTTCGCGGCATAATCCCCGGCATAGGCGGTCGGGATGATCCGGTCCTGCAGACCGTTGATCAGGACCTGGCGGATGCCGAGCGGGGCGAGGCGGGGTATCGAGGTATCGGCGTAGACATTGCGGCTGTTCAATGTGGGCGGCCCAACCAGCTTCTCGATCACCTCGGTCCCGCAGCCGCTGCCGGGCGGAGTCGCGGCAAGCTCGAGATCCGGGAGGCCGCCGAGGCTGATCACCGTGTCGATGGGGAGGGGATCCGGGGCGAGCAGTGGACTTCCGCGCGGGACCAGGGGCCCCGGGGAGCGCGCGGCCTGCGAACGCCGTGCTGCAAGCCAGAGCGCGAGATGTCCGCCAGCCGAATGCCCGATCGCGACGAGCGGCCGGATGTCGAGCTTATAGCGTTCGGCATGGCCGCGCAGAGCCTCGGCCGCCGCCGCCGTGTCATTGAAGGTTCCGGGATAGCCGCCCCCGGTCCGGTCGACTCCCCGATAGTCGATGTTCCAGACCGCGATCCCGCGTTTCCTCAGATCGTCGGCGATCCAGTTCATGATCCGCCGGTCGGCGATCTCGGTCTGCCAGCAGCCGCCATGGACCATCAGCACGGTCGGGTGCGGGCCTCTGCCGGCGGGCAGCCAGAGGTCGACCTTCTGCATCTGGTCTTCGCCGTAAGCGATCGTCGCGTGGGGATCGGGCCGGGTGCGTTCGAGCAGGTCCGGCCACTTCATCAGCTCGGCCTGGGTGACAAGCGGCGAGGCGGGGGGATCGGACACCGAGCAGGCGGCTAGCGCCGCGACGAGGGCAAGTGCAAGGGCTGGACGCATCCGGCGGCGGTAGCGGGGACCCGTGGAGGTGGCAATTGCCGGCGCCCTTTCGTCCGCGCGCGGAGGAGGTGGGGGGGAAGCGGCGCCGGGAGGAGAGGGCACTCCCGGCGCGCCCCCGGCTGCGCGTCAGGTGTAGCAGCCGAAGGGGGCGATCGGGCCCGGCAGGGTGGGGGCGGAGTCGGTGGCGGCGAGCGTCACTCCTGTAACGCTGAGCGTCAGCGCGAGGAAGATCGGGGCGAGCTTGAGGCTGAGGTTGCGCATGTCGAATCTCCTTCCCGCGAAGGGGCTTTTCAGGCCTGGCCGGGCTTGTGGGCGTCGCGCTTCCAGGGGGCGTCGAACTGGATCTCGTTGAGGCGCCTGAACACCTCTCCGATATTGGCGGCGGCGCTGGTGAAGAACCGCGCGATCTCGGTCGAGAAAGCGTGGCCGTGGCCCACCCAGAGGCGGCTGTCCATTTCGTCGCGCATTTAATCACTCCTTGGATGGGCGCCGCCCGGTGCGGCGCTTGATAGGAGCCAGATAAGGTCGGAGCTGCGGCACCGTCCAACTAAAGGCTGGACGCAGGTGATAAGCTGAACTTATCATCTTTGCGATGCGCCACCTCCCGCCCCTCGCCTCCGTCCGGGTGTTCGAAGCCGCCGCCCGGCATGAGAATTTCACCCTTGCCGCGAGCGAGCTGGGGATGACCCAGGCGGCGGTCAGCTACCAGATCCGCCTGCTCGAGGAGCGGCTCGGCCTGCCCCTGTTCGTGCGCTCGAAACGACGGGTGACCCTGAGCGAGGCGGGGCGCAAGCTGGCGCCGGTGGTCTCGGACGCGTTCGACCGTCTCGGCGAAGGCTTTTCCGGCCTGGTCGACGACGATGAGGGCGTCCTCGCCATCAGCACCGCCCAGACTTTCGCCTCCAACTGGCTTGCCGCGCGGCTTGGCGGTTTCCAGATCGCCCGGCCGGAACTGGCGGTGCGTCTCCTCACGTCCAACGCCCTGACCGACTTCGCCCGCGACGATGTCGATGTCGCGGTGCGGATGGGAAGAGGGCCATGGGCCGGGCTCAGGCAGCATTTCCTCTTCTGCCTCCACGCCACGCCCGCCTGCACCCCCGACTTTCGAGAGCGCCACGGCCTCCGGCGGCCGGAGGATCTGCTTCGGGTTCCCCGCCTCAACCCGCAGGACGAGTGGTGGAAGCAATGGCTCGAGGCCTCCGGCATCGCCTTGCCCGACGACGCGCGGCGCCAGGGTATACGGCTCGATTCGCAGGCGCTCGAGGGTAATGCCGCGCTCGCCGGCCACGGCGTCGGGTTGCTCACCCCCTTCTACTGGCGAAGCGAGCTCGCCTCGGGCCGCCTCGTCCAGCCATTCGAGCTGGTCGTGGTCACCGGTCCCGCTTTGTGGCTCGTCTATCCCGAGCAGAAACGCGGCCGGGCCAAGATCCGCGCGTTCCGCGACTGGCTGCTCGCCGAGATCGCGGCCGACGCGCTGGCAGGCCCGGCCGAGGCTTTCACGCCTCCGGAGTCGGCGCCCGCAGGTTGAAGCGGCGGCCGAGCTTGCGCGCGGCCCAGGCCAGCAACCCGATCACGATCGCCCAGGGCAGCAGGGTCACCAGCGCGATGAAGATCCAGGCGAGACCGCCGAGGAAATTGTCGACCGCCTCACTGAGCGCCTTTCCGAAGCTGGGCCGGCCGCCGAAGCCGGGAGCGAGATCGCCGGAGCCGTAATTGAAGACCATCGGGGTCGTCGCCAGCGATTCCTGATGATCCCTGCGGACGGCCTGGGACGCGCGCATCCGGTCCCTCAGCTGCTGGGCCTGGATCTGGAGCTCCGCCCGCTCCGAGCTGCGCAAGCCGGCGCGCGCCAGCTCTCCCTCGACCCGTTTCAGCTCCTCTTCGAGACTTCCTTCCTCGCGCTTCGCGACAGTGATCTTGCCGCCGACATCCTCGCCGCCGATCTCGGCGTCGACCAGCATGCCCTCCGCCCTGACGACCGCGTCGATGCCCTGCTTGCCGAACTCGCGCGCGATCGCGGGGTCGACCTTGAAAGCCAGCATGGCCTCGATATCGTCGCCGACCAGACGGTAGCGAAGTCCGGTGATCCGACACTGCGCGAGGCCCCGCTTCTCGCAGGCCTGGGCATGCTGTTCCTGGAGGGACTGGACGCGCTCCTTGGGCGCTCTGAACGCGTACCGATAGTTGAACGCGACGCCCGGAGCCGCGGTGACCGCGACAGTGGGCCCGGCGCCGCGTTCCGCGGTTCCGCTGCTGTCCGCGGTGGCCTCCACATCGGCGCTGTTCTGGCTCAATTGCCGGTCGCTCGACGCCTCGTTCGGCGATTGGCCGCAACCGGCGGCGGTAAAAAGGAGAAGCAGTCCAAGGGCCTTGCGCATCCTCTCTCTCCTGTCGTCGACTGGTCTTCTGTCTATCGTTGTAACATTATCTTATTGGTAGACAATCGACAAGACGGGTGTCGCTTCGCCCGAATCCCGCTGCTATCGGTCGGCCATGTCCGACACCGTCAACGATATCGATCCGATCCAGAACCACAGTTTCGAAGACGCGCTCTCGCAGCGTTACCTCGTCTATGCCTTGTCCACGATCACGGCCCGCTCGCTGCCCGACGTTCGCGACGGACTGAAGCCCGTTCACCGGCGCCTGCTCTGGGCGATGCGGCTTCTCCGGCTCGATCCGGCCGCGGGCTACAAGAAGTGCGCCCGGGTGGTCGGCGACACGATCGGCAAATATCACCCGCACGGGGACCAGTCGGTCTACGACGCGATGGTCCGGCTCGCGCAGGATTTCTCGCTCCGCTACCCGCTGGTCGACGGCCAGGGCAATTTCGGGAATATCGACGGCGATAACGCCGCGGCCTACCGTTACACGGAGGCCCGGCTGACCCCGGCCGCGATCGAGCTGATGGCCGGCCTCGACGAGGGCACGGTCGACTACCGCCCCACCTACAATGGCGAGGAAGAGGAGCCGGAAGTCTTTCCGGGCCTGTTCCCCAACCTCCTCGCCAACGGCGCCAGCGGCATCGCCGTCGGCATGGCGACCTCGATTCCCCCCCACAACCTCGCCGAGGTCGTCGACACCGCCATCGTGCTGATCAAGGACCCCAAGGCCGATCATTCCGCGCTGATGGAGACGATGAAGGGACCGGATTTCCCGACCGGCGGGGTGCTGGTCGACAGCCCGGAAGCGATCGCCGCCGCTTATGCCACCGGACGCGGCGCGTTCCGGGTGCGCGGGCGCTTCTCGACCGGGAAGAACGCCGATTCGGAATGGGAGCCGAACGGCATCGAGAAATTGCCGAACGGGATGTGGCAGCTCGTCATCTCCGAAATCCCCTACCAGGTACCGAAGAACAAGCTGATCGAGCAGATCGCGGCCCTGATCTCCGACAAGAAGCTGCCCATTCTCGCCGATGTCCGCGACGAATCGGACGCGCAGATCCGGATCGTGATCGAGCCTCGAAGTCGGACCATCGATCCCCAGCTTCTGAAGGAAAGCCTGTTCCGGCTGACCGACCTCGAGGTTCGGGTGCCGCTCAACATGAACGTCCTCGACGCCGACCGGACCCCGCGGGTGATGGGCCTCAAGGAGGTCCTGTCGGCCTGGGTGGCGCATCAGTTCAGCGTCCTGATGCGGCGGTCGCAATTTCGGATCGGCAAGATCGACGACCGGCTCGAGCTTCTCGAAGGCTATATCGTCGCCTTTCTCAACCTCGACCGGGTGATCGAGATCATCCGCACCGAGGACGAGCCCAAGCCGGTGATGATGGCCGAGTTCGAGCTCAACGACCGCCAGGCCGAGGCCATCCTCAACATGCGCCTTCGCTCCCTGCGCAGGCTCGAGGAGATGCAGCTCAGAGGAGAGCGGGACAAGCTGATCGCGGAGCGCGAAGGTCTCGAAGCCCTGGTCAGCGACCCTAAGCTGCAGCGCAGGCGGCTGGTGAAGGACCTCACCGGCCTGCGCGACCGCTTCGGCCAGGCGACCGAGATCGGCCGCCGCCGCACCCTGATCGAGGAAGCCGCGCCGGCGCGCGAGATCCCGCTCGAGGCCATGATAGAGCGCGAGCCGATCACCGTGATCATGTCCCAGCGGGGCTGGATCCGCGCGATGAAGGGCCATGTCGACCCCGCGGAATCGGAGGCGCTCAAGTTCAAGGAGGGCGACGGCGGCCGCTTCTTCTTCCACGCCCACACCACCGACAAATTGCTGCTCGCCGCCGCCGACGGCCGCTTCTACACGCTCGCCGCCGATCGCCTGCCCGGCGGGCGCGGCTTCGGCGAGCCGATCAAGCTGATGGTCGACGTCGAGGGCGAGGGCAATATCGTCACCCTGTTCCGGGCCGCGGCAGCCCGCAGGCTGCTGCTCGCCACCAGCGACGGCCGGGGCTTCATCACTTCGGCGGCGGCGGCCGTCGCCGAGACGCGCAAGGGCAAGCAGGTCGTCAACCTCAAGCCCGGCGCCCGGCTGAAGACGGTGCGACCGATCGGCGAGGACCATGATTATGTCGGCGTGATCGGGGAGAACCGGAAGCTGGTCGTCTACCCGCTCGCCGAGCTTCCCGTAATGGGCCGCGGCCAGGGCGTCCAGCTCCAGCGCTACCGCGACGGCGGCCTCGCCGACGCGACCAGCTTCCGCTTCGGCGAGGGATTGAGCTGGCCGATGGGCGGCGACAGCGGCCGGACCCGCACCGAGGCGGACATGAACCCCTGGCGCGCAGCGCGCGGCGCGGCCGGAAGGATGCCCCCGAACGGTTTCCCGAAGGAAAAGCCGTTCGGCTGAGCGGCGGCCTACCCGCTTTCTCGCAAGGCCCGGTCGACGTGGCGCCGGGCGATCGCCCGCTGGGCGGCGGCATCCGGCGGGAAGCCCGCTTCCGCCCATTCCCGCTCGATCGCCTGCAGGGTGCGCGCCACGATCGGGCCGGGCGTCAGGCCCATCGCGATGATCTCGCCGCCGGCGACCCGAAGCCGCGGGCGCTGCCAGTCGGCGAGGGCCGCGATCGCCCGCGGCTCGCCGTCTCCGAGCAGGATCCGGTCCACCGCCTCCTCGGCCCCGATCGCATAGGCGAGGACTTCCGGGCGCCGCGCATCGCCCGGATCGCGCCGGGCCGCCGCCGCGAGCCTCTTTGCCGAGCGGTTCGACAATCGGAGGCGGGCGGCGACGGCCGCCGCTTTCTCCTCGTCGGCCGGCAGCAAGGCGGCGAGTCGCCGGAGCGGGTGAGGTGCTGCTCCGGCCTCCTCCTCGCGCCGCACCAGCCTTGCCAGCCGCTCCACCCCGTCCGAGTCGATCTCGGGGAGCACGGGCATCAGGATGAAGCGCCCGATCATCAGCCGGACGGCCGCGACCGGATCCGGCAGGGCCAGCAATTTGGTCAGCTCGTCCGCGATCCGCTCCCGCGACAGAGCCATCAGGTCGTTGGCGCGCTCGGCGCAGGCCTCGAGCGCCGCGCAATCGGGATCGCCCGACCCGAACCGGGCGAAGAAGCGGAAGAAGCGCAGGATCCGAAGATGATCCTCGGCGATCCGGGTGAGCGGATCCCCGATGAAGCGCACCCGGCGCGCCGCGAGGTCCGCCTCGCCTCCGAAATAGTCGAATATTTCGAGCGTCGCCGGATCGGCGAGCAGGGCGTTGATGGTGAAGTCGCGGCGGGCCGCGTCCTCCCGCCAGTCGCCGGTATAGGCGATGGTGGCCCGGCGGCCGTCCGTGGCGACGTCGCGCCTCAGGGTGGTCACCTCGACCGGCTTGCCGGCGACGACCGCGGTGATCGTACCGTGGGCGAGGCCGGTCGGCACCGACTTGATCCGCGCCCTGGCGAGCCGCTCCATCACCTCCCGCGGGGGCAGCCGGGTGGCGAGGTCGACGTCGCTCACCGGAAGCCCGAGCAGGGTGTCGCGGACGCAGCCGCCGACATAGCGCGTGTCGCCGTCCTTCGCCCCCAGGGCCGCGAGCAGGGGCTTCATGCCTTCGCGCCGCTGCCAGGACGCTCCCGGCAGCTTCACCGCACCAGCTCCAGGCGCCGCGACAGATTGACGATCATCGCCGCGGTCGCGCCCCAGATCCGCCGGCCTTCCCATTCTATCTCGTAATAGCTGCGCTCCCGGCCCTGCCATACCGCGGTGCGCACGACCTGGCGGCGCGGATCGAGCAGATAATCGAGCGGCGCCTCGAACATCGCGGCGACCTCGCCGGGCTGCGGTTCAAGGTCGAGGCCGGGCGGAACGACTCCGACGATCGGAATGACTTCGAAGCCGGTGACCGTGCGATACGGGTCGGCGGCCCCGATCACCTCGACGCAGCCGCGGGGAAGCGCGATCTCCTCCTCGGCCTCGCGCAGCGCGGCGGCGATCGGTCCCTCATCCTCCGGATCGATCCGCCCGCCGGGGAAGCTGATCTGCCCCGGATGCTTGCGCATCGTCTTGGGGCGCTCGGTAAGGATGACCGTCGGCGACGGGTGGTCGACGACCGCCACCAGCACCGCCGCGGGAGTGAGGTCGCCGTCGGCCCCCTCCAGGACGTCGCCTTCGAGAAGCACCGGCCGGCGCCGATGGCCCCGCTCGAGGGCGTCGCGAAGCCGCTCGGCAAGCCCGGTCACGCCGAATCCATGCGGAAGAAGACTCCCCCGCTCCAAAGGCCGGGCGGATCTCCTGCCGCGAGCGCGAGCTCCGCCAGCTCGTAATAGACCGGGCGGGCGACGAGTGCGTCGAGCCCGCCCCGGACATGGACATAGGGGTGCGGCCCTTCCGGCCCCGATTCGAACCGGATCGGGTGATCGGGGCCGGCGATGACGACGTCTCCGGTATTGAGCCGGAAGGCCATGGACGCCCCCTCCCCATCGCCCTCGATCTTGAGCTCGACCGCGACGAACGGGGCGTCCTCGACCTCTATGTCGAGCTTCTCGACCGGCGTCACCAGAACGAAGCGGTTGTCGGGCTCGCGCCGGAGGATGGTGGAGAACAGGCGCACCATGGCCTGCCGCCCGATCGGGCTGCCCTGATGATACCAGGTGCCGTCGCGGGCGATGCGCATCTCGCTGTCGCCGCAGTGGGAGGGGTTCCACTTGTCGACGGGCGGCAGCTTCTTTTCCTCCGCCAGCCGGGCGATTTCGGCGAGCGACAGGCCGGCGAGGTCTTCGGGGGGCGGGGGCATCGGCATGATGGGCGCGACTCTGGCGGGGCGGGGTCGTTGGAGCAAGCCTTGCCGCTTCCCCCGTCCTCAGGCCGAAGGCGTTTCAGCATTCGGGGTCGAGCCGGCTCCCGGCCGTCGAGCCGGGCCCTGGAACAAGTTCAAGGGTGACGGAGAGGGGCGCTTTATCTAATCCCGCGCTATGGCCAGCGAGTTCGAAG
>DASVPM010000163.1:0-5546 GCA_036382815.1 Allosphingosinicella sp. | reverse complement strand
GGCGAGAACATGGCGGACCTCGCTGGCCTCGCGATCGCTTACGACGCATATAAGATGTCGCTTCACGGGAAGCCGGATCGAGTGATCGACGGCTATACCGGCGACCAGCGCTTCTTCCTTGGCTTCGGTCAGGTGTGGCGCAACAAGACGCGCGAAGCGGCGCTGCAGCAGCAGCTTACCACCGACCCGCACACGCCTGGGCAGTTGCGACCGAACGTCGTTCGCAATTTCGACCCTTGGTACAAGGCGTTCAACGTTCGCGACGGAAAGCTTTATTTGCCGCCTGAACAGCGTATCAGGATCTGGTAGACCATCTCGATACCGGGCCGGCGCGAAGGCTGCCGGCCCGGTCGCGAATCGGCGGGAGATTAGTGCTGAAGCGGCCGTTTTTGTACCTGCCCGTTGCCGGTCTTCTCCTCATCTTCCTCTATTGGGCCGCGACCCATGTCAGCGTGCGCGGCGGCGCGCCCGCGCAGCCCGAGCTCGGCATCTCCAACGAGCAGCTCGCCAATATCGAGGAGCGCCAGAACGCGCCCGGCAGCGTCGCGGACTACAAGCGCCTCGACCAGCGCCTGCAGGCGCTGATCCGCAAGCAGCAGATGATCGGGCTCGCCGTCGGAGTCGTCGAGAATGGCGAGATCCGCTTCCTCAAGGGCTATGGCGAGACGGTCGCCGGCAGCGGCGAGGCCGTCACCACGGACACCGTCTTCCGCTGGGCTTCACTTTCCAAGGGGGTGGCGGGGGACATGGTCGCCCTGCTCGCCGACCAGGGGAAGCTCTCGCTTTACGAGCCGGTGGCCAAATATTCGGCGTCGCTGCGGCTCCCCGCCGGCAACGAGCAGAAGGCGACGGTCGCCGACCTTCTGTCCCACCGCCTCGGCCTGTTCAGCCACGCCAACGATTCCAAGCTCGAGGACGGCATGGATCCGCGCTTCCTGCGCGCCGGCCTCGCCCAGCTGAATGCGATTTGTTCTCCGGGAAGCTGCTGGGCCTATCAGAACGTCGCTTATGACGCCGCCAGCGAGGTCGTCGAGAAAGTCACCGGCCAGAGCTATGCCGACGCCGTCCGCGAGCGGCTTTTCGGGCCGCTGGGAATGAGCGGCGCGAGCATGAGCCGGGAAGCGCTGGTCACTTCGAAACGCTGGGCCCGGCCTTATGTGGGCGGCAAGAATTCGAAGCCGGTCGAAGTCGCGGAACCTTATTACCGGGTGCCGGCGGCGGGCGGGGTCAATTCGACGATCAAGGACCTCGCCATCTGGATGCAGGCGCAGATGGGTCTCAAGGCCGGAGTGCTTTCCCCCCGGGTCCTCGAATCCGTCCAGACCGCGCGGGTGAGCACCCCGGGCGAGCTCGGCCGGATGCGCAAGTTCCGCGAGCGGGTGCGGACCGCCGCCTACGGCCTCGGCTGGCGGATCTACGATTATGCCGGTCACCGGGTCGTCGCCCACCGCGGCGGAGTCCGCGGCTACCGGTCGCTGATCATGTTCGACCCGGTGCTCAAGTCGGGCGTCGTGGCGCTTTGGAATGGCTCGAGCAGCCAGCCCGGCGGGCTCGAATTCGAAGTGATGGACATGTTCTACAGGCTCGAGCCGAGGGACTGGCTGTTTCTCGACGAGAAGCCGGGCGCCGCCCCGGCGGCGCCGGCGGAGAGCGACGAGAGCGGCAACAACTCGGTGGATGGCGGCAACTGACGACGCCCAGCCTGCGCTGGGAGGACGGATTAGACCCGTGTCAGCTTCGCCCACACCGGATAATGATCGCTCGCCTTCCTCGCCGCGGCGCTGTGGTGGACCCCGCATTCTTCGATGCCGAGCCCCGGTGTGACCATGATGCGGTCGAGGCGGGCCACCGGGCGGCGGACGTGGAAGCTCCGGCCGCAATCGGCGAAGGCGAGATGGTGCCCGAAGTCTCGGAGGCAGCCGCCCCGGACGCTCCATTCGTTGAGGTCGCCCATCAGCACCGCCGGCATCGGCCGTTCGCGGGTCTGGAGGTGGTGGAGGATATAATGGGCCTGCTGGCGCCGCCAAAGCCCGGAAAGATCGAGATGCATCCCGATCACCCGAAGCTCTTCGCCGCCCAGGCTTATCTCCGCCATTACCGCGCCCCGGGGCTCGAGCGAGGGGAGATGGAGCAACTCCTTGTGGAGCACCTCGACGGATTTGCGCACCAGTAGCGCGTTGCCGTGCCAGCCGAGGCTGCCGTCGCGGGCGTCGAAGGCGACCGGCTTGTAGTCGCTATGTTCGTCGATCATGTGCAGCGGGATCGCGCTCGCCCGCGTGCCGAAACGCCGGTCCGCCTCCTGGAGCGCGATGACGTCGGCGTCGAGCTCGCGAAGCACTTCGAGCGTCCGCTCAGGCCGGCGGCGGCGATCGGTGCCGATCGCCTTTCTCATATTGTAGCTGGCGACGCGGATCATGGGGGAAGGTTACTTTCTCGGGCCTCGGGTGCGCCAGTACCTAAAATCCTCCCCTGCATTTGCAGGGGAGGGGGACCAGCCGTAGGCCGGTGGAGGGGGAGTGCTGAATCCGAAGAGCCTCTCCACCGCGCTCCACGCGGTCCCCCTCCCCGAGAAATCTCGGGGAGAATTTGCAAGCACTTTACCGCCGATCGGCGAGCTTGCCGAGCTGATGATCGAGCGCGCGAACCACCTTCTTGGCGGCGCCGATCACGGCCCGGTCGACCGTGTCGCCCTCATCGATCGCGGCGACCGGGGGAATCCCATTCACCCGGGCCTCGATCGAGCATCTGAGGTCGGCATTGCCGCCGCGCGGTCCGTTGACGTCGGAGACATGGACCTCGACGTCCGTGATCCGCCCTTCGAAACGCGCGAGGCGCTGGCGGATCTGCTCTTCGAGTCGGCTGTCGCGCTCGTTGTCGCTGTCGATCTGGTTGTCGGCGTGGATCTGGATGAACAAGGCACTCTCCATTGCTGGCTCGCAGTGAATGCCGGGGAGGGGAGGGGGTTCCGACGAAAGGTGGGGAGGCGGCATATTTGTCGCCGCCCCCGTCAATCGGGCGAAAGCCGGGACCCTCGGGGAGGCCCGCCGGGACTCCTCGGCCGAGGCCCGGCTTTGGCCGGGATGACGAGGTGCCTTCAACGTTCCCCTTCCGTCCCACTTGCTCCCGCGCTAAGCCTTCCCGATGGCCAAACCCAAGAAGCGCTACGTCTGCCAGGCCTGCGGTTCGGTCCAGAATCGCTGGATGGGCCAGTGCCCCGACTGCACCGAGTGGAACACGCTGGTCGAGGATGCCGGCGCGGCCGTCACACCTTTCTCGGCCCGCCACAATCTGCGCGGCGGCGGCCGGGCGATCGGGCTGGTCGGGCTCGATCGCGACGTCGCTTTGCCGGATCGCATGTCGACCGGGATCCGCGAGTTCGACCGGGCCATCGGCGGCGGCCTCGTCGCCGGCTCGGCCACGCTGATCGGCGGCGATCCGGGGATCGGCAAGTCGACCCTGCTGCTCCAGGCCGCCGCCCGGATGGCGGAAGCGGGCCTTGGTGTCGCCTATATTTCCGGCGAGGAGGCGACCGATCAGGTGCGGCTTCGCGCCCGGCGGCTCGGCCTGGGCGGCGCCCCGGTCCAGCTCGCCGCGGCCACCTCGGTCAGGGACATATTGACGACGCTCGCGGAAGGACCGTCCTGCGCTCTCGTCGTCATCGATTCGATCCAGACCATGTATTCGGACCTCATCGAGGGGGCTCCCGGAACGGTCAGCCAGGTGCGGGCGTCGGCCGGCGAGCTCATCCGCTACGCAAAGGAATCGGGCGCGGCCCTCGTCCTCGTCGGCCACGTCACCAAGGACGGCGCCATCGCCGGGCCGCGCGTGCTCGAGCATATGGTCGACACCGTCCTCGCCTTCGAGGGCGAGCGAAGCCACCAGTACAGGATCCTTCGAGCGACCAAGAACCGCTTCGGCGGCACCGACGAGATCGGGGTCTTCGCCATGGCCGAGGCCGGGCTGGAGGAGGTCGGCAATCCGAGCGCGCTGTTCCTCACCCACCGGGGGGAGGCGGTTTCCGGCGCGGTCGTCTTCCCGGCGCTGGAAGGCACGCGGCCGGTGCTGGTCGAGATCCAGGCGCTGACCGTCCGTCTCGCCAGCGGAGCGACCCCGCGCCGCGCCGTGGTCGGCTGGGATTCGGGCCGGCTCGCGATGATCCTGGCCGTCCTCGAGGCGCGCTGCGGCCTCAGCTTCTCGACCGCCGAAGTCTATCTCAACGTCGCCGGAGGCTACCGGCTGAGCGATCCGGCGGCCGATCTCGCGGTGGCTGCGGCTTTAGTCTCCGCGCTGGCCGAGCGGCCCGTCCCGCCGGAGGCGGTGGCGTTCGGCGAGGTCGCCTTGTCCGGCGAGCTGAGACCGGTTGCGCACGGGCCCCTGCGTCTGAAGGAAGCGGCCAAGCTCGGCTTCGAGCGGGCGCTGGTGCCCGCCTCGGTGAACGGCGAGGGCGGGATGCGGCTGTCGGGCTTCCGGACGCTCAAGGACCTCGTTGACCACGTTTTAGGGCGCTGATTCTCCTCCTTCCCGGAAGGGAGGGGTCAGGGGTGGGTCCGCGGAAGGCGGCAGGAACTCCCACCGACCCCTCCCTTCCAGGGAGCGCGATTCTCCGGGCTTCCCTCCCGGCCGAACCTCGGTTAGCCGTTGCCGAATGCCGGTCGTTCATCCACTTTTGCTCCTCATCGCCGCGGCCCCGGTTGTCCAAGCCGCTCCGCCCGACGAAAGCGCGTTCCTCGCCTATCGACCGGCGGCAGAGGAGACGTTCGCCCGCCATTTCTTCTTCCATCGCCCCGGAGTGCCGCTCGACGAGGCGAGCGCCGATCTGGTGGAGTGCCGGACCTACGCCGACGACGCTATGCTATGGCCGCGCGAGCCGAGGAGCCTGCCGCCCGATCCGAAGACCCTTCCGCCCAACGTCAGCGGCGGCCCGATGGGCCCGCTCGTCGGCGGCCTCGCCTTCAGCCTGGTGGCCGGCGGCGAGCGGGCCAAGATCGCCTCGGCGAACCTGCGCAAGTGCATGGGGTTCAAGGGCTATGACCGCTACGGCCTGCCGGACCCGCTGTGGAAGCAGCTCAATTCGGGGACTCCCGACCAAGTCCTGCTTCGGCTGGCCCGGCTCGCCAGCGGCCCTGCGCCCTCCGGCCGAAAGCTCGATCCGTGACCCGGGCGCTCGGAGCTTTCCTCCTGCTGACGGCCTTGCTGGCCCCGGCGCCGGTCGCCGCCCAGGCGGCCCGCCAGCTTCGGAGCGGGGAGGCGGTGGCGACGCGTGGCGCCACCGCCTATCTGCTCTTCCGGACCGACCCGCGGGTGATGGAGGACTGGTTCGAATTCGTCTTCGTTCGCGAGGCGGGGGCACCGCGAGGACCGGCGGACCCGCCGGTCCTCGCCGCTTCGCACGTCGAGGCGGGCCGTAACCTCATCAAGACCGAAGCCGGCCGGGTCTACGCCACGAGCGCGGACAGCCGCATTTTCCTGCTGGCCGTCCCGCCCGGAAGCTATTTCCTGGCGGCCGTCGGTTACAAGCAATTGCGGGCGATCGGCACCTGCCTTTG
>DASVPM010000162.1:0-4224 GCA_036382815.1 Allosphingosinicella sp. | reverse complement strand
CCCTCCCTTCCAGGGAGGGGAGCGCAAGTTCAGACCGTCGCCTTCTCGCGGTTGTAGATGGCCGCGGCCTTGTTGAGGATCTCGAGGATCTTCACCAAAGCGGCGGGCTCGTCGACCTGCTCCATCGCCGCCAGCTCGCGGGCGAGCCGGCTCGAGGCGGCCTCGAAGATCTGACGCTCCGAATAGCTCTGCTCGGGCTGGTCGTCGGCGCGGAACAGGTCGCGGGTCACCTCGGCGATCGACACCAGGTCGCCCGAGTTGATCTTCGCCTCATATTCCTGGGCGCGGCGCGACCACATGGTGCGCTTCACCTTGGGCTTGCCCTTGAGGGTGGCGAGCGCCTCCTGCATCGTCTTGTCGGACGAAAGCTTGCGCATTCCCACGCTCTCGGCCTTGTTGGTCGGAACGCGAAGAGTCATCTTTTCCTTCTCGAACCGCAGCACGTAGAGTTCGAGCTGCATGCCGGCGATATCCGTGCTCTGCAATTCGATCACCCGGCCCACGCCGTGCTTGGGGTAAACAACGTAATCGCCAACGTCGAAGCTCAACGCCTTCGCTGCCATGTATTCGACCTTCCCATTGGGAACAGCCGCACCCGCGCCGGATTCCATCCGCCCCAAGGACGCTTCCAAACTGCGATGTGCGGCGATTCTTCTTGTGACCACCGGTTGCGAAATGCCTGTCGCATCCGCTTCGATGGAACCCTTATAACCGAAAAGGTGCCGAAAAGCTACCCTTTTGACGGCGCGTTCCCCGGCGAAGGCCGGGGCCCAGCTCGCACCGGCCTACCAAACTGGGCCCCGGCCTTCGCCGGGGAACAGCGTCAATCCCCCTGGCCGGGCTCCGGGGAGAAATATTTGTCGAACTTGCCTTCCTCGCCCTTATGCTCGTCGGCGTCGGCCGGGCTTTCGCGCTTGCGGGTGAGGTTGGGCCATTCCGCCGAGTAGGTGGCGTTGACCTCCAGCCATTGCTCGAGCCCCGCCTCGGTGTCGGGCAGGATCGCCTCGGCCGGGCATTCGGGCTCGCACACGCCGCAGTCGATGCATTCCGAAGGGTTGATGACGAGCATGTTCTCGCCCTCGTAGAAGCAGTCGACCGGGCAGACCTCGACGCAATCCATATATTTGCAGCGGATGCAGGCATCGGTGACGACGTAGGTCATGGGCTTCTCCCTGGAGCCGGTTCCTAGTCGGCGGGGGCGCCGCGCGTCAACGGGCCGCTTTTCCAAATCCTCCCCGCGATTTCGCGGGGAGGGGGACCAGGCGAAGCCTGGTGGAGGGGTTCTTTCCCGCGCCGCAGAACCCCTCCACCGCGCTACGCGCGGTCCCCCTCCCCCGGAAATCCGGGGGAGGAATTTAGTCCCTCGATTTCCGTGTAAAGCGCCCGAGCCTCCGCCGGAGGGCCGCGCCGCGCAGGCAGCGCCTCCACCCTCAGCACCCGGACCGCGCCGCGCTGGGCAAAGCTTAGGACGTCGCCGGCCCGCACCGGCGCGTGCGCGCGGTCCACGACCCGTCCCCCAATCCTTATCCGCCCTTGCTCCGCCATCGCCTGGGCCAGCGCCCTCGTCTTCACGATCCGGGCGAACCAAAGGAACTTGTCGAGCCGCAGGCCGTCAGCCACGTTTCAGTCCCGCCAGCGCCGCGAAGGCGTTCGCCGTCTCCGGCTTGCGCGGCTCTTCGCGCCGCCGGGCCCGGCCTCGCCAGACCCAGGCCTGCTCGCCCTGCGAAGGCCGGAAGCCGAGGTCGCGCATCAGCTTCGCCACCGCCTGCGGCTGGAGGCCGAGCGAGGTCGCGAGCGCTTCGTCGACCACCGGTTGCGGCTTGCCGGTGCGAGCCTCGTGCGCGTGGCGTGCCAGCCTCTCGGCCAGGTCGACCCGGAGCATCTGCGGCCCGAGCGGTCTGAAGCCGAGGCGCATGAGCCGCGCCCGCTCGCCGTCCGGCGGACAGGGAAGGATGACGGCCGATTCGGGCGGCAGCTCCGGCATGGGCCCGCCCGCCGCCGCGGCGCGAAGCGCGGAGCGCCACCGCCGGGCCTCCGGCTTGAGGACGTCGGGCATGAACAGGTCGAGCGCCCCGATCCGGATCTTGAGGCGAGTGATCGCGCGCCTCTGCTCCCGGTCGAGCGCGGCGAGCGGTTTCGCCACCGCCTCGCGGTCGACGATTCCGCCTTCGTCGACCAGCATCGCGAGGATCGAACGGACCGCCGCCGGCGCCTTGGAATCCTGGCCGGCAAGGCCCGCCTGGCGAAGCGGGCCGAGCGAACGCTCGACCTGATGCCTGACCCAGGAATCGAGCCGCTCGACCACGATCCCGCGCCCGCGCTCGGACAGGCGGTCGAGCCGCCGGTCGACCATCACCCGCGGGCTGAGCAGATTCTTGCCCGGGCCGAGCCGGGCCACTTCATGCCCCCGCCACAGCACCGCCACCGGCTGGCCCGGCTCGGTGCGCAAGGTGAAATGATCGTCGCTGTCGGCCGCCAGCGCCGCGGCCCTCTTCTCATATTCGCCGCCCAGCCGCCGCTCCGCCGTCGCCAGAAGCATCTTGCGGTCGGAGTGGCGGGCGGTCGGGTCGACCTCGAAGGCGAAGCCCTCCATCCGTCCGATCGGGAAGGAGCCGACCGTCACTTCGCCCTGCTCGTCGACGATGACCGGGAACTCGCCGACGCCCTTGCGGCCGATGTCCTTGAGAAGCACCGAGGTTCGCCGGTCGACGAAGCGCTGGGTCAGCCGCTCGTGCAAGGCGTCCGACAGCCTCTCCTCGACCTCGCGGGTCCGCTCGGCCATCGCCGCCGGCTCGGCGAGCCAGTCGGAGCGATGCGCGATATAGGCCCAGGTCCTGACTCCGGCGAGACGGTCGGCGAGCGTCTCGATGTCGCCCTGGACGTTGTCGAGCTGCGCCACCTGGGCCGAATACCAGCTGTGCGGGATCCGCCCGTCGCCCTCGCTGAGGTGAAGATAGAGCCGGGCGACCAGCCGCGCGTGATGCTCGGGCCCGGTCTTTCGGAAATCGGGCAGTCCGCAGGCGGCCCACAGCCGGCGTACCGCCTCCTGGCCTCGCGCGCGGGCCGCGACCTCCCCATCCCCCGCCAGCCGCTTCAGCACGGCGAGGTCGATCGCTTCGGGAGCGGCGCGAAGCCCGGGCTCGTTCGGCCGTCGCTCCAGCGATCGCACCAGGGCATCGAGGCTCCGGAAATCCGGATCGCCCTCGCGCCAGTAAAGGTGGTCGAGAGGCGCGAAGCGATGCTCCTCGATCGCCTCGAGCTCCTCGGGCCTGAACTCCGCCGAATTCTCGCCCTCGAGGGTCAGGACCCCGAACGTCCCGTCGCGCTGGTGCCGTCCCGCCCGGCCGGCGATCTGCGCCATCTCGGCCGGGGTCAGCCGGCGCCGCCGGTGGCCGTCATATTTGGAAAGGCCCGCGAAGGCGACATGGGTCACGTCCATGTTGAGCCCCATCCCGATCGCATCGGTGGCGACGAGGTAATCGACCTCGCCGGCTTGGTACATCGCGACCTGGGCGTTTCGGGTTCGGGGAGAGAGAGCGCCCATCACCACCGCCGCTCCGCCGCGCATCCGGCGAAGCATCTCGGCGACGGCGTAGACCTGCTCGGCCGAGAAAGCGACGATGGCCGAGCGCGGCGGAAGCCGCGAAAGCTTCGAAGGTCCCGCATAGCTGAGGGTCGAGAAGCGGGGCCGGGTGATGATTTCCGCCTTGGGCAGAAGCGCCCGGACCATCGGCTTCAGGGTCTCCGAGCCGAGGATCATCGTCTCCTCGCGGCCGCGGGCGTGGAGCATCCGGTCCGTGAAGACGTGGCCGCGCTCCGGATCGGCGCCGAGCTGCGCCTCGTCGAGGGCAACGAAGGCGAAGTCGCTGTCCATCGGCATCGATTCGGCGGTGCACAGGAACCAGCGCGCATCTTTCGGCAGGATCTTCTCCTCGCCGGTGATCAGTGCGACCCGGTTCGCACCCTTCATCGCCACCACCCGGTCATAGACCTCGCGCGCCAGCAGCCGGAGCGGAAAACCGATCATCCCGCTCGAATGCGCCGCCATCCGCTCGACGGCGAGGTAGGTCTTGCCGGTGTTGGTGGGCCCAAGGATCGCCGTCAGCGGCGCCCGCGCGAAGTCGCTCATGCCAGCCTAGATCGGACGTTCGTGCCTCCGGTGCAATGATTTGGATTGCGAACGCTCCCCGGCGAAGGCCGGGGCCCGGTCCCGAGTCCCTGCCG
>DASVPM010000161.1:0-17113 GCA_036382815.1 Allosphingosinicella sp. | reverse complement strand
TTGTCGCTGTCGACGACGGCGACCGGGCCGTCCACGACGTTGCCGCGCGGATCCGCCTCGCGCATCTCGTGAAGCGCGTCCCAGCTGCCGATGTCGGACCAGCCCATCTCGACCGGCACGACGGCGACCCGGGCGTCCTTCTCCATCACGGCATAGTCGATCGACAGCGAGGGAGACGCGGCGAAACGGACGGCATCCGGGCGGATGTCGGCGCCGGCCCCGGCCTTGTGCGCCATCGCCGCCGAGGCGGCCTCGAAAATCGCCGGCGCGAGGGTTCGCAACGCTTCCAGGTAGCGGCCCGCGCGGAACAGGAAGATGCCGCCGTTCCAGTCGTAGCAGCCTTCGTCCAGATAAAGCTGCGCGGTGGCGGCGTCGGGCTTCTCGACGAAGCGGTCGACGCGGTGCACGCCGGGCCCGAGGGCCTCGCCGCGTCGGATATAACCGAAGCCGGTTTCGGGCCTGCGCGGGCGAATCACGAAGGTGACCAGCCAGTCCTGCTCGGCGAAGGGGCGCGCGGCAGCCACGGCGGCGCGGAAGGCGGCGCGGTCGCTCACGACCTGGTCGCTCGGCGTGACGAGGAGCAGCTGATCGGGGTCGACGGCGAGCGCCGCGAGGGCGATCGCCGGCGCCGTGCTTCGAGCGCTCGGCTCGAGGATGAGCGCCCGGGGAGGACGGCCGATCTCGGCGAGCTGCGCCGCGAGCAGGGGCGCGTGCTCGGCGCTGCCGATCACCAGCGGTGCCTCGAACAGCCCGGAGTCGGCGACCCGGAGCGCCGTTTCCTGGAGCATCGTCCGTTCGCCGGCGAGCGCGAGGAACTGCTTGGGCCGGGCCGGGATCGAGAGCGGCCAAAGCCGGGTCCCGGCGCCGCCCGAGAGTATTACCGGGACAATGCGCCTGGTCTCCGCCAAATCCCGCCCCCTCGGCCGCTCAGGACGCAGCCGCGGCCGCCGCCGGCGCGGCCGGCGCGGCGACTTCGAGAACCGGCAGCGGGAAGACCAGCCGGGTGCCGGCGAATGCCGGGGATTGCTCGAAGAAACGGCGGAAGTGCCAGGGCAGCACGATCAGATAATCGGGACCCTCGCCGAGCAGCTCGCGCTCCGGCACGATCGGGATCCAGGTGCCGGGCGTGAAGCAGCCGAACTTCTCCGGGTTAACCTCGCCGACCGCCTGGATTCGGTCTTCGCCGAGGCCGCAATATTGGAGGAGGACGTTGCCCTTGGTCGACGCACCGAGCGCGGCGACGGTCTTGCCCTCCGCGCGCGCGCCGTCGATGAAAGCGAGCAGCGCGTCGCGCGATCGGCGGACCCGCTCCTCGAACGCGTGATAGGGCGCCAAAGTCGACAGGCCTGCGCGGTCCTCGTCGTCGAGGATTTTCTGGACCTGCTCCGGAACCGCTCCCTCGCCCTTCGCGACCGTGACCGAGAAGCTGCCGCCATTGACGTCGTTGAACTCGACGTCGACGATCCTCAGCCCTGACCGGTCGGCCATCCACTTGATCTGCCGAAGCGCGTAGAATTCGAGATGCTCGTGGCAGACGGTGTCGTAGCTGTTCGTCTCGAGCATCAGCGGCATGTAGCTCTGCTCGAACACCCAGATGCCGTCGTCGGCGAGCACCTCCGCGACCTGCCGCATGAATTCCATCGGCGCCGGCAGGTCGTAGAACATCGAAAAGGAGGTGACGACCTTCGCCTTGCGGCCCGGGAAACGCTCGTGGAGCAGCTTCGAGGAAAAGAAGTCCGGGATCAGCTCGACATGGTCGGGATAATATTGGCGGAACTTGGTGCCGGTGGGGTCGATTCCGACAAGCGTCAGGCCCGGCTGCGAATAGGCCCGCAGGGTGGTGCTGTCGTTGCTGCCGATGTCGACGACGAGGTCGCCGGCGTTGAGGCTGACGAGGCCGGCGATCCGCTCCACCTTCCTGCCGAGATGGGCGACCATGCTGGCGTTGAGGCCGGAGCGATAGCCGTAATTGTCGCCGTACATCTCGCCGAGATCGTAGCTGTGCTCGAGCTGGAGAAGGCCGCAAGTCTCCTCGCCGCCCGCGCACTTGACCAGCCGCAGCGGTCCGACGGTGACATCGGCGTCGCGCTCGGCCGGGAAAACGCCGGTGAGCATCTGCTCGCCGAGGTCGAGCACCCGCACCAGCTCGCTATTGCCGCAAATCCTGCATCGTTCGATCTTCGTGTACATCTAAGCTCCAGAACTATCTGCATCGCGGCGAAGGCGATCGAGATCGGCCTCCACCATCATCCTCACGAGTTCGGTGAAGCCGACCGTGGGCTCCCACCCCAGGCGCCGCTGCGCCTTCGCGGGGTCTCCGACCAGTTGCCGAGCCTCGACAGGCCGGAAATCGGCCGCGCTTACACGCACATAGTTGCGATAGTCGAGTCCTACATGCGCGAACGCGACCTCGCAGAGATCCCGCACGCTGTGGGTCGAGCCCGTCGCGACGACATAATCCGCAGGCTCGTCGGCCTGCAGCATCAGCCGCATGGCGCGGACCGTGTCGCCGGCGAAGCCCCAGTCGCGCCTGGCGTCGAGATTGCCGAGCGACAGCTCCGAGGCGCGGCCGAGCCTGATCGCCGCGGCCGCGTGGCTGACCTTGCGGGTGACGAAATCGAGGGCGCGATAGGGGCTCTCGTGGTTGAACAGGATCGCCGAGCAAGCGAACATGTCGAAGCGGCTGCGGTAGATGGAGATGATATTGTGGCCGTACAGCTTGGCCGCGCCGTAAGGGCTGCGCGGATTGAACGGCGTTTCCTCGCGCTGCGGGCTCTCCACCGGCTGGCCGAACATCTCGCTGCTCGAGGCCTGGCAGAAGCGGATCGCGGGATCGACCGCCCGGATCGCCTCGAGGATCCGGGTGACGACCAGCCCGTTTATCTCGGCGATCGCCAGCGGCTCGTCGTACATTCCCGATCCGGTGGAATAAGCGGCGAAATTGTAGATCTGCGAGGGGCGGCCCGTCCGAAGCAGATCGAGCAACCGGTCCTGATCCCTGAGGTCCCACTCGACCAGCTCGACCCCCCGGTCGCGAGGCTCCGCGACGCGGTCCGGCTCGGCGCGCCGCGTGGTGCCGATCACATGCCAGCCCTCGGCGCACAGCAGCTTCGCCATGTAGCTGCCGTCCTGGCCCTGCACTCCGGTGACGAGGGCGACGGGCGCCGGACCGCTCATCGGCCGCTCACTCGTGGAAGTTGTTGACGTCGAAGCCGTGCTTCTTGACGAGCTCGTCGCGCTCGGCGCTTCGCAGATCCTCGCGGATCATTTCGCTGACCAGCTCCTCGAAGCTGATCTTCGGTGTCCAGCCGAGCTTCGCCCGCGCCTTGCTCGCGTCGCCGAGAAGCGTCTCGACCTCGGTCGGGCGGAAATAGCGCGGGTCGACCGAGACGATGCACCGGCCGTTCTGGTCGTAACCCTTCTCGTCGACGCCCTCGCCCTCCCAGCGGACCTGGATTCCGAGCTCAGCCGCCGCGGCCGCGACGAAGTCGCGGACGCTGTACTGGACTCCGGTGGCGATGACATAATCCTCCGGTTCGTCCTGCTGGAGCATCAGCCACTGCATCTCGACATAGTCGCGGGCATGGCCCCAGTCGCGCTTCGCATCGAGATTGCCGAGGTAGAGCCGGTCCTGGAGACCGAGCTTGATCCGGGCCAGGGCGCGGGTGATCTTGCGGGTCACGAAATTCTCGCCGCGCAGGGGCGACTCGTGATTGAAGAGGATCCCGTTGCAGGCATAGAGCCCGTACGCCTCGCGATAATTGACCGTGATCCAATAGCCGTAGAGCTTGGCCACCGCGTAGGGCGAGCGCGGATAGAAAGGCGTCTTCTCGGTCTGCGGAGTTTCCTGGACGAGGCCGTAAAGCTCGGAGGTCGAGGCCTGGTAGAAGCGGGTCTTCTCCTGGAGGCCGAGGATCCGGATCGCTTCGAGCAGCCGGAGCGTGCCGAGCGCGTCCGCGTTGGCGGTATATTCCGGAACTTCGAAGGAAACCGCGACGTGGCTCTGCGCCGCGAGGTTGTAGACCTCGTCGGGCTGCGTCTGCTGCAGGATCCGGATCAGGTTGGTGGAATCGGTGAGGTCGCCATGGTGGAGGAAGAAACGCACGCCCTCCTCATGCGGATCGCGGTAGAGGCCGTCGATTCGCGCGGTGTTGAACATCGACGCGCGGCGCTTCAGGCCGTGAACCACATAGCCCTTGGCGAGAAGCAGCTCGGCGAGATAGGCGCCGTCCTGCCCGGTGACGCCGGTGATCAACGCCGTCTTTTGTGAACTGCTCATCGAACTCGCTTAGCCTTGCTGTGTCTCGGAAGGGGCGGGCGGGGGGCTCGCGGAGCGGCCCAGGCCTGGCTTCTTGCGGAGCAGACCTGCCACCCTGTGGCTCCGGCCTGATAGAGAGTGGGAGCAAATTGTCTAGCGCTTCTGAAAGCTTGATCCGTCGCGATCCCTCGAATCGGCAAGCCGGGAGTCCTCCGGCGCGGCGGAAAAAGGCATGGCAGGCCCCGGCAGGTTCGATTAGGCGCCGGAAGGGATGGAGAAAGTCATGACGGCCCTGCCGCTGAGCGCGCGACGGATCGAGAAGCCCTGGGGCCGCCGAAGCCTCGGCGAGGGGTTCGAGCCGGTCCCGTCCGCCTCTGAGCCGGTGGGGGAGATCGTGTTCGAGGGTCCGGGCGGGGACTCGGACCCGCTTTTGCTCAAATATCTCTTCACCTCCGAAAAGCTGTCGATTCAGGTCCATCCGGACGACGACGCCGCCCGCGCCCGCGGCCTCCCGCGCGGCAAGGATGAAGCCTGGCTGGTGCTGGCCGCCGAGCCGGACTCGACGCTCGGCCTCGGCCTCAAGGCTCCGGCGGGCCCGCAGGCGCTGCGCGAAGCCGCGCTCGACGGAAGCATCCTCGATCTGGTCGACTGGCGGCCCGTGCGGGCCGGGGATTGCATCTATTCGCCCGCGGGCACGATCCACGCCATCGGCGCCGGAGTCTCGCTGGTCGAGGTCCAGCAGAACATCGATCTGACCTACCGGCTCTACGATTACGGCCGGCCGCGCGAGCTCCATCTCGACGAGGCTCTCGCGGTCGCGCGTCCGGACGCCCGGCCCGCGCCGCAGCCGCCCCGCGATCTGGGGGAGGGTAGGATTCGGCTCGCGGCCGGGCCGGCCTTTCAGATGGAACGGCTGGACGGGGCCGCCGACGGCCGGCTTCGGGCCCCGGCGGGCCGGGCGATCTGGGTTCTGCCGCTGGGCGGCGAGGCGGAGCTCGACGGACGGCCGCTCCCGCCCGGCAGCGCCTGGCTCGTGCCGGACTCGGCGGAAGTGCGGCTCGGCGAGGACGCCCGGCTCCTCATCGCTTATCCTGGCGGCGGCACCCGGGCCGTGTGGGAAGTTTAGGCTGGCCCTTTATGCGATCGGCCCAACCTAAATCCTCCCCGAGATTTCTCGGGGAGGGGGACCAGCCGAAGGCTGGTGGAGGGGCTCTTCGGAGTCGGGAAAGACCCCTCCACCATGCTTCGCATGGTCCCCCTCCCCCGCAAAGGCGGGGGAGGATTTCGAAGGAGGGGAATCGATGACCGCCGCGACCGGGCTGCCGCCGCGAATCCTTGCTCTCGACATCGTCCGCGGCGTGGCCGTGATGGGCATCCTGGCGATGAACATCGTCGCCTTCGCGATGCCGTTCCAGGCCTATATGAACCCGGTCGCCTTGGGCCCGATCGGCGACGGCGACCTCGCCTCCTGGACGTTCAGCTTCGTCTTCGTCGACGGCAAGATGCGCGGCCTCTTCTCCTTCCTGTTCGGGGCGAGCATGCTGCTCGTGATCGAGCAGGCGGAGGCGAAGGGCGAGCCCGCCGACATCGTCCATTACCGCCGGATGTTCTGGCTGCTCTTCTTCGGCCTCATCCATCTCTATCTGATCTGGTTCGGCGACATTCTGGTCGGCTACGCCCTGATCGGGATGATCGCCTTCCTGTTCCGCGGCCTGTCCCAGCGCAGGCTGATCGCCTGGTCGCTAGGGTTGCTGGCGGTCCAGCTGCTGATCTTTGCCGGCCTCGCCTGGATGGCGGCGACGCTCGAGGCGGCCGCCTCGGCGCCCGGCGCGGCTCCCGCGAGGGTCGCCGAATGGCAGAGCCTCGAGCACCAGTTCGGAGTGATGAGCGCTGAGGCGAAGGCTCAGGAATTGGCTCTCTATCGGGGCGGTTATGGCGGCATCGTCGCCGACCGGGTCGCCCGCCAGGCGCTTGCTCCGGTCAAGGGCCTGGCCTTGTTCGGCTGGGAGACGCTGGCTTACTTCCTGCTCGGGATGGCGGCCCTCAGATCCGGCTTCCTGACCGGAAAATGGAGCGCCGCGCGCTACCGGAGGACGGCGATCGCCGGCTTCGGGATCGGCATCCCGGCTTATGCCCTGCTCGCCTGGCTGCTCGCCCGGGACGGTTTTTCGGTGCCGGGAATCCTGGCCTGGTCGATGGCCGCGACGGTGCCGCTCCGGCCCGTGATGGTCGTCGCGACGGCCGCGCTGATCATCCTCGCGACCCGCAAGGGGGGCGCGTGGGCCGGCCGGATCGCCGCCGCCGGCCGCGCCGCCTTCACCAACTATCTGGGCACCAGCCTGATCATGACGACGCTCTTCTACGGCTATGGCGGCGGCTGGTTCGGGACGCTGGAACGCGCCCAATTGTGGCTGGTCGTCCTGGCGATGTGGGGGCTGATGCTGCTCTGGCCCAAGCCCTGGCTCGACCGCTTCCTCTACGGCCCGCTCGAATGGCTGTGGCGCTCGCTCGCCCGGGGCGAGGCGCAGCCGATGCGGAGGGCCTGAAATCCTCCCCGCGGTTTCGCGGGGAGGGGGACCGCACGAAGCGCGGTGGAGGGGGGTTCTTCGGATTCAGCAGGCCCTCCACCGCCCTTCGGGTGGTCCCCCTCCCCTGCAAATGCAGGGGAGGAATGTTGGACGGTTACGTCCCCGCCCGCCGTTTCACCAGCGGGTTCGCCTCGGCCTCGAGCTGCTCCATCGTCTCGAGATAGAGGGGTCGGAGACGGGCGACCCGCGGCAGCAGGTCGTCGGGAAAGAAGCCCATCTCGATCGCCCGGCGGGCGCCGAACTCGATCTCCTCGGCGAGCGCTCCCAGGGGCTCGGCGCCGAATTGCCGGGCCTCGGACTTCATCGTGTGCGCGGGGAGGACGAGGCCGGCCGTGTCGCGCCCGTGCATCGCCGCCTCGATCCGGCTCACCGCTTTCTCGCCATCCTCCCGGAAATAGCCGAGGATTCGCGCGAATCCCGCGCCCAGCTCGCTGCGCGCCGCACAGAAGACCGTCCAGTCGACGACCTCTTCCTCGTTCCCGGTCCACTCGTCCACGAACCGAGCCTAGGCGTGCGGGAGTAAAGGACCGGTTGACGCCGGCACCGTCATTGCGAGCGAAGCGAAGCAATCCAGAGGGGTCTCCGAGCCTCGCTGGATAGCTTCGTCGCTGCCGCGAGCGCAGTTTATCCTCAGCGCCGCCGCACCGGCATCGAAGGGCTCCCCGCAACGACGGAGCTAGAGTCGGTCCTGATGAGGCTGAATCGCTTCCCGGCGAAGGCCGGGATCCAGTCCTTCCGGTGGTGCTGCTGGACCCCGGCCTTCGCCGGGGAACATGGGCTTCAATGTCATCAGGACAGACTCTAGGGCTTGGAATCGTACGGGTTCTTGCCGCCGCGAAGGGCGAGGCGGATCGGCACCGCCCCGAAGCCGAGCTCGCGCCGCATGCCGTTCATCAGGTAGCGGCGGTAGCTTTCCGGAAGCGCTTCCAGCCGGCTTCCGAAGACGACGAAGCTCGGCGGCCGCGCGCCGACCTGGGTGATGTAGCGCAGCTTGATCCGGCGGCCGGACGGCGCGGGCGGCGGGTTCTTCTCCACGGCCTCCTCGAACCAGCGGTTGAGCTGTCCGGTCGAGACCCGCTTGGACCAGGTCTCGCGCACCTCGAAGGCGGCGCCGAGCAGGGCGTCCAGGCCCTTGCCGGTCTTCGCCGAGACGGTGAGCAAAGGCACGTTCGGCGCCTGGGCGAGGCCCTCGCCGAGGGCCGCCTTGATTCCGTTGAAGAGGCTGCTCTGGTCGTGCGCCACGTCCCATTTGTTGATCGCGACGATCAGCGCGCGGCCCTCCTGGAGCACGCGGTCGGCGATCTTGAGATCCTGCGCCTCGAGCCCGAGCGTCCCGTCGAGCAGGAGGACGACGACCTCCGCGAAATCGACGGCCCTGAGGCCGTCGGCGACGGCCAGCTTCTCGAGCTTGTCCTGGACCTTGGCCTTCTTGCGCATGCCCGCCGTGTCGATCAGCCGCACCGGCCGCTCCTCGCCCCCGGGCGAGCGCCACAGCCAGTCGATCGCGATCGAATCGCGGGTGATCCCGGCCTCCGGCCCCGTGATCAGCCTTTCCTCCTCCATGATCCGGTTGATCAGGGTGGACTTGCCGGCATTGGGCCGGCCGACGACGGCGAGCTTGAGCGGCCCCTCCCCGGTCCTGTCCTCATCCTCTTCCTCCTCGCGCTCGATATGCGGGCGGAGGTGCTCGAACAGGTCGACGACGCCCTCGCCATGCTCGGCGCTCATCGCGATCGGCTCGCCGAAGCCGAGCGACCAGGCTTCGAGGATCCCGGCTTCGCCGGCCCGGCCCTCGGCCTTGTTGGCGGCGAGGATGACGGGCGTCGTCTCGCTCCTCAGCCAGCGGCCGATCTCCTCGTCGAGCGGGGTCAGGCCGGCGCGGGCGTCGATCAGGAAGAGCGCTGCGTCGGCCTCCCGGACCGCGGCGACGGTCTGGGCGCGCATCCGGCCGGGGAGCGTGTCCGGGTCCTCGTCCTCGTAGCCCGCGGTGTCGATGACCCGGAAGTCGAGGCCGAGCAAAGTCGCCTCCCCCTCGCGCCGGTCGCGGGTCACGCCGGGCCGGTCGTCGACGAGCGCGAGCTTCCTTCCGACCAGCCGGTTGAACAGGGTCGACTTGCCGACATTGGGCCGGCCGACGATCGCGACGGTGGGAAGCTTCGCCATGGGGTCGCCGTGCCCTTTAGGGGCTGAAGGGTCAACGGAAGAAGAACCCCTCCACCAGCCTTCGGCTGGTCCCCCTCCCCGCGAAATCGCGGGGAGGATTAGGTCCTCCCCGGCATTTGCCGGGGAGGGGGACGGCGCGAAGCGCGGTGGAGGGGCTCTTTCTTCCTACCGCCAGGCCGTCAGCTGGCCGTTGTCGTGGAGGACGTAGAGCGTGTTGTTGGCGACGATCGGCTGGAGGGACACCGGCATCTTCGTGTCCTGGGTGGCCAGAACCCTTCCCTCGGAGGGCGAGACGTAGACGATCTGGCCGGCCGAATTGGCCAGCACCAGGCGGTCGCCGGCGAGGATCGGGCCGACCCAGTCGATCCGCCCCTTCTTGTCCTTGACGTCCCGGTAGCGGGTCAGCTGGGTCATCCAGCGGATGTGCCCGTTGGTCCTCGAAAGCGCGAGCAGCTGGGCCTCGTCGGTGACGACGAAGATCCAGTCCCCGGCGACCCAGGGGGTCGAGATTCCGGCGACGTTGATCTCCCAGACGCGCTGGCCGGTGATCAGCTCGATCGCGACCATCCGGCCGCCCTGGCCGACGGCGAAGACCCGGCCGGCATCGATCACCGGATCCGCGTCGATGTCCGAGAGCTGGGTCACGCTGGTCGAAATGCTGGTGCGGGCAAGGGCGTCCTGCCAGAGATTCTGGCCGTTCTCGTAGCGATAGGCGTTCAGTTCGCCCGACGAGAAGCCGGCGACGACCGTGCCCTGGGCGGCGGCGGGCGACGAGGCGCCGAGGATTCCGGCGATCTCGACCGCGCCCGAGCCGGTCCAGCGGGTGGCGCCGCTGGCGGGGTTGAGCGCGAACAACTGGTTGTCCTGGCTGACGACATAGACATTGTCGTTGGCGACTGTCGGAGCGCCGCGCAGCGGTCCGCCGGGACGCACCCGCCAGACCAGCGCCCCCGTCTTGGCGTCGAGCGCCGCCGCGTCGCCGGCGCCGTTGGTCGCGTAGATCCGGCCGTTGTCGTAGGCCACTCCGCCGCCGAACAACGCCCCTTCGGGGGCGTTCTCGCCGCGCACCTGCGACTGCCAGATGGTGGCGCCGTTCTCGGGGCTGATCGCCCGCACCACGGCCCTGGTGTCGATCGTGAAGATCCGGCCTTCGCCGATCACCGGCGAGGAGGCGAGCTGGCCCTGGTTGCTGCTGCCTTCGCCGGTGCTGACCCGCCAGGCCATTGCCGGGGCCGAGCCGAGGGCGAGATGCCCCATGGATTTCGCGGCATTGCCGCCCGACTGGGTCCATTCCCCGTTGGCCTGAGCCGGTGGAAGGGTCACCGCGACGCCGCTCAGGGCGGGATCGACTTCGAGCACGCGCTCGCGCGAGAGGACGGAGATGCGCTCGCCGACCGTGGGCGTCACGTTCTTCTTGCCTTTGCCGCCGATGCCGAGGCCGCCGCAGCCGCCGAGCAGCCCGGCGGCCGCGAGGGCGAGGAGAATCCGCTTCATCATTTACCTTCCTGTGTTGCGTCCGCCGATTCCTGAACGGCGTCGACGCCGAGCGAACCGGCCATCTGGGTGGCGCGGGACCGCAATGTGTCGGGGAGCTTCTTGTCCTTGGCCATGGCGGCGAAGATGCCGGCGGCCTGCTGCGGCTTGTTGAGCTTCAGATAGGAAAGCGCGACCATCTCGCCGGCGCTCCCGAACCAGGGATTGCCGGCAACGGCGAGGCCCTTCAGCCGGTCGATCACCGCCTGCGGCGGAATCCTGTCCAGCTCCACCGCGGTCATCCTCACCAAGGCGAGGTCGCGATAGGGCTGGGCGAGCCCGTCATCGTCCGCGATCTGCTTGTAGAGGGCGGCCGCGCCCTTCAGGTCGTCGGCTTCGATGGCGATGTCGGCCTTGGTGAGCAGCGCCGCGGCGCGGTGGCCGTCCGATCCGGATTTGACGAGGCCGTCGAGCTTGGGGAGGGCGGCGGTCTTGCGGCCGGCGGCGACGTCGTCAAAAGCTTCGACGAGCGTCGCGCTCCGTTCGCCCGCCTTCACTTCCTTCTGGTTCTGCCACCAGATGTAGCCGGCGAGCAGGGCGAGCAGCAGGACGATCCCGGCGATGACGAGCTTTCCGTACCGCTCCCAGTAGGATTTCATCTGGTCGCGGCGAAGCTCCTCATCGACCTCGCGATAGAAGGATTCGTTGTCGACAGGCCTCAGCGCCAAGAAAACCTCCAACTCATCGCCGGTCGACCCCGCCCGCCCAAGCCTCATCGCCGATGAAAGCGATACTGAGGATGAACGAAAAAACGCGGCCCGGCATCTGCCCCGGGCGCTTCTCTACCCACGCCGGGCGCGCAACGGAAGCCTTGATTGCCCGCACCTTCCGGCACCGGCCTTCTTCCCGTCACCCCGGCGGAAGCCGGGGCCTTGGGGAGACCCACCGAGACTTTCCGGCCCGAGGTCCCGGCTTCCGCCGGGATGACGGAGGGGAGCAGTGATCCGTCCCCCTGCTACTTCTTGGCCCGCTGGAGTTGCTCCTCGCCGGGAAAGGCCCGGCTCCGCACCTCCCCCGCATAGGCGGCGGCGGCGGCCTCGATCCGGCCGGCCAGGTCGTCATAGCGCTTCACGAAGCGCGGCGTGCGCTCGAACAGCCCGAGCATGTCCTCGGTGACCAGCACCTGGCCGTCGCAGCTGGGCGAGGCGCCGATGCCGATGGTCGGGCAGGCGACCAGCCCGGTGATTTCCGCCGCCAGCTCTTCCATCACGCCTTCGAGCACGAGCAGGAAGCAGCCCGCCTCGTCGATCGCGCGGGCGTCGGCGACGATCTTGCGCGCCTCCGCCTGGCCGCGGCCGCGGGTGCCGTAGCCGCCGAGCGCGTTCACCGCCTGGGGGGTCAGGCCGACATGGCCGATCACCGGGATGCCGCGCTGGCTCAGGAAGGCGACCGTCTCCGCCATCGCTTCGCCGCCCTCCAGCTTCACCGCCGCCGCGCCGGTCTCCTTGAGGATCCGGGACGCGCTCTCGAACGCCTGCTGCGGGCTGGCCTCATAGGCTCCGAACGGCATGTCGACGGCGACGACGGCATGCCACGAGCCGCGCACCACGGCGGCGCCGTGGGCGCACATCATCTCGAGCGTCACCGGAACCGTCGAGGGCAGGCCGTAGACGACCTGCCCGAGGCTGTCGCCGACGAGCAGGATGTCGCAATGCGGATCGAGCAGCTGCGCCCAGCGCGCCGTGTAGGCGGTCAGCATGACGATCGGATCGCCGCCCTTCATCGCCTTCAGCTTGGGGACGGTCAGCCGCTTCATCGGGCTCGGGACCGGATTGGCGCGGCTGGTGGCGGTATCCAGCGAATGGGTGACGGACATATCCGCGTCTTAGCCGCCGAACTGCATCGCGACCAGCCCGGCCGCCAGCGCGAGCGCGGCGGCGATCCGTCTCGCTCCGAACCCTTCCTTGAGGAAGAGGGCTCCGAGCAAGGCGGCGAAGACGACCGACGTCTCGCGCAGGGCCGAGACCCGGGCGGTCTCCATCAGGCTGAAGGCGTAGACCGCCGAGCCGTAGGAAAGGATGGAGAGGAAGCCGGCGGCGACGCCGAAGCGCCATTTACCGGCGATCACGCGCCTCAGGTCGCGGCCCCGGCGCAGAAGCGCGGTGCAGGTGATGCACAGCGCGTCGAGGATGAAGATCCAGACGATGTAGGTGAACGGCTCGGGCGCGCCGCGTACTCCGCGCGCGTCGGCGACGTTGTAGAGCGCGACTCCCGCCGCCGTCGCGAGCGCCCAGGCGAGCACGGCCCCGTCGGGATGATGGCGGAGCAAGGTGCCGCGCGGCGGCGCGGCGAAGGCGAAGACCGCGCCGGTCGCGACCGTCAGCCCGGCCAAAGCGAGCGGCGGCAGGGTCTCGCGAAGGAAGAGGAAGGCGGCCGCGGCGGTCAGGAGCGGCGCCGCTCCGCGCATCACCGGGAAGACGAGCGAAAGGTCGCCGCGCTGCAGCGCCCGGATCAGGCAGAGCTGATAGGCATAATGGGCGGGGACCGCCAGCAGCAGGGCGCCCCAGGTCCAGGCGTCGGGGAGCGGTACGAAGAGCGCGGCGGGGGCGATCATGACGGCCGCGCTGGCGGAAAGCACGGCGCGCCCGACGAGGATGTCGCTCCCCATCTTCACCGAGAAGTTGGCGGCGGCGAGAGTGATCGCCGAGAACAGGCCGAGGCAGATGGCGAGCAGGGTCGCGCTCACGTCCGAGTCGCCGCCGCGTGAATCGGCCGCCGCAGAATCGCCACGTTCAGGGAGGCGCCCGCGCGGTAAACGCCGCGGACGCTATCTAAGCCCCTGTCGACCTTACGCATTTTTCGGATAAAATGTAGGAGTGAATTGATCCGTTTTGTGATATTCATTTCGCATTCATTCAGCTCGAATGGGGAGGATAATCTAATGATTGGAATGAGAAACCGTATTCTGATGGTGGCGCTGGCCACCGCCGGCATGGCCGTCGGCTATGCGACTCCGGCCGCCGCCCAGGCGACCCGGACCTGGGTGTCGGGCGTCGGCGACGACGTCAATCCATGCAGCCGTACGGCGCCCTGCAAGACCTTCGCCGGCGCCATTTCGAAGACCGCTGCCGGCGGCGAGATCAAGTGCCTCGATCCGGGCGGCTTCGGCGCCGTCTCGATCAACAAGTCGATGACGATTTCCTGCCCCTACACCGAAGGCGGCGCGCTCGCCGGAGGCAACGGTATCACCATCAACGACAGCACCGGCCCGGCGCCGAACACGTCCGTCGTCTTCCTGCGCGGGCTCGACATCTTCGGAGTCAACCCGCCGTCGAACGGAGTCCGGTTCATCACCGGCGCGGCGCTGACCATCGAGGACAGCACCATCCGGCGGTTCAACGCCGCGAGCAGCTTCGGGGTCTCCATCGCTCCGACGACCGCCAACGTGAAAGTCTACATGAACAACGTCACCGTGGCCGACAACGGCAGTGGCGGGACCGGCGGTGGGATCGGAATCATCCCTGCGGTCGGAGGCAGCGTCTCGGCGTACCTGAACAACGTCAGGGTGCAGAACAACGCCAACAACGGGCTCCGGGTCGACAGCACGAACGGCGCCGTCGGCGTCACGATCGACAACAGCAACTTCGTCGGCAACGGTGTCGGCATCTCGACCAATGGCGTGACCAACAACATGCGCATGATGCTGGTCCGTTCGACCGTCGCCTATAATAACGGCTTCGGGATCCTCAACAACGGCGCCACGGCGACGATGCGGGTGGGCGATACCACAATCACCGGCAACGTGACGGGCCTGGCGACGGCCGGCGGGGCGTCGACCATCAGCTTCCTCACCAACCGGCTGTTCGGAAACCCGACGACCGGAGCCGCGGCCGACGGGGCCTTCCCCTCCACGCAGGTTCAGAACTGATGATCCCCGAGCAGGGCCGGGCCGATCGGCCCGGCCCTGCTCTTTTTTTCAGGCCCGCAAACTGGCCTCGCTCAGTCCCATCGATCGTTCCGGGCGGCTTCGACGTAGGGTCGTAGGCCACCGGCTGATGTTGCCCTTCACCCCGTATATGATGCGGGTCCGATAGCCGTGGCGGTCATCCCGCCGGCCGGGTCACCGCGCGCAGTCCGCAGGCACGGTTTCAACTCCCCGACATAGGGGGCACGAGGTTGACGGCTCCGCTATCGAGACAGGCGCTCATTATTCGGCATCGAGCATCTAGGTGTGCCAGTCTCTGCTCCAAGGCCGCCCTCTCGTCGGCCTCGACCCGCCAGCCGCAAATTACCCCCGTCAAGTGGCGCGGGTCGATCGCTCGCAGATAAAGCGGGCCCTCGGTCTGCTCGCAGTCGCTGAGCGCCGTGACCACGCGCCATTCGCGCTCATATGACCAGTCCGACAGCTTCGAGAAGAAAATTCGGTCCTGCGTCGATGGGTCGAACGTCATGCCAAGGAAGCGCTCGGTATACTCCACCGGCTTGGGAACGTTCAGACTGCCGGTGTCGTCGCCGGGAAAGCTCTTCTCGAGGCCTTCGAACACGGCAACATAGCCTTTGGCCAGGTTCGCGTAATGCGCCCACATCGGCAGCGAGTCGTGGCGCGCCGAAAGGGATAGAACGCCGACCTTGGAACGGATCGATCCGATCGTCGCAAACAACTTTCGCTCCATATAGCCCAGGTCGTCATAGGCGGCGATCGACAGCATCCTGTTGGCCTGCTCCCGGCTGCTCGGGGCATTGAGAACTTTTTCCTCGGGCGCCAGCAGATCCAGCGTCTTGCCCTGGCGATGCAGCCAAAGGAATTGATCCTCGCTAAGGCCTTGCTGGCGCAGCCTCGTCAAAGACGCTCGAACCGCGTCGCGATCCATGACCGGAGTCAGTTCGGAAGGATCGTTGAGGTCTGGAATGGGGGTAAATTTCAAGAGACCGCGTGCCATGTTCAATATCGCGCTCATCGAGCTGACATATTTGAACAGGCGCACGCTTCACTCCCACTCGATCGTTCCCGGCGGCTTCGACGTATAGTCGTAGACCACCCGGTTGATGCCCTTCACCTCGTTGATGATGCGGGTCGCGACCCGGCTGAGGAACGCCGAGTCGAACGGATAGACGTCGGCGGTCATCCCGTCGGTCGAGGTGACGGCGCGAAGCCCGCAGACATAATCGTAGGTGCGCCCGTCGCCCATCACGCCGACCGTGCGCACCGGCAGGAGCACCGCGAAGGCCTGCCAGATCGCGTCGTAGAGGCCGGCGTTGCGGATCTCGTCGAGATAGACGGCGTCGGCCTTGCGAAGGATGTCGCAGCGCTCCTTCGTGACCTCGCCGGGGATGCGGATGGCGAGGCCGGGGCCCGGGAACGGGTGGCGGGCGACGAAGGCGTCGGGAAGGCCGAGCTCGCGGCCGAGCTCGCGCACCTCGTCCTTGAACAATTCGCGAAGCGGCTCGACCAGCTTCATGTCCATCCGCTCGGGCAGGCCGCCGACATTGTGGTGGCTCTTGATCGTCACCGAAGGGCCGCCGGTGAAGCTGACGCTCTCGATCACGTCCGGATAGAGCGTGCCCTGGGCCAGGAAATCCGCGCCGCCGATCTTCCGCGCTTCCGCCTCGAAGACGTCGATGAAGGTCTTGCCGATGAACTTGCGCTTGGCTTCGGGGTCGGTGAGCCCGGCCAGTCCGTCGAGGAAGAGGTCCTGCGCGTCGACGTGGACGAGCGGGATGTTGTAATGGCCCCGGAACAGCGAGACGACCTGCTCCGCCTCGCTCTGCCGCATCAGGCCATGGTCGACGAAGAC
The DNA here is from genome assembly GCA_036382815.1 of Allosphingosinicella sp. GTDB lineage: Bacteria > Pseudomonadota > Alphaproteobacteria > Sphingomonadales > Sphingomonadaceae > Allosphingosinicella. The sequence goes on along the minus strand of DASVPM010000161.1, from coordinate 836 downwards.
GCAGGTCAGCTGGTGGCCGATCGACTCGTGGATGAGGACCGCCGCGACCGCGCTGTCGACTCCGCCGGAGAGGCCGCAGATTACCCGCCCGGTCCCGACCTGCTCGCGGATCTCGGCGATCTTGGTCGCCCGGAACTCGGCCATCGTCCAGTCGCCGCCGAGGCCGCAGACGTTGCGCACGAAATTGGCGAGCAGTTTCCCCCCGTCCGGCGTGTGGACCACTTCGGGATGGAACATCAGGCTGAAGAAGCGCCGCGCCTCGTCCGTCGCGATCGCGTAGGGCGCGCCTTCCGAATGGGCGACCACCTCGAACCCCTCCGGCAGGGTCTCGACCCGGTCGCCGTGGCTCATCCAGACCTGGTGCCGCTCGCCCTTGCTCCACAGGCCGTCGAACAGCACCGAATCGCCGACCACTTCGATGAAGGCGCGGCCGAACTCGCGGCTGTCGGACGGCGCCACCGTCCCGCCGAGCTGGTGGGCCATCGTCTGCTGGCCGTAGCAGATGGCGAGGATCGGAACGCCGCAGTCGAAGAAATGCTGGGGCGCGCGCGGGCTGTCGTCCCACATCACCGAGGACGGCCCGCCCGAGAGGATGATCCCCTTCGGCTTCAGCCGCTCGAAGGCGGCGTCGGCGGCGTTGAACGGCGCGATCTCGCTATAGACCCCCGCCTCCCGCACCCGGCGGGCGATGAGCTGGGTCACCTGGCTTCCGAAATCGACGATCAGGATGGTTTCGGAAGGATGGATTGTCATGAAGGCCGATAAGCGCGGCCGCGAGCGCGTGTAAAGGGACCCTCGTCGACCGTCTTCAGTCCTCCCCGAGATTTCTCGGGGAG
>DASVPM010000160.1:0-11311 GCA_036382815.1 Allosphingosinicella sp. | reverse complement strand
GATATCTCCCACAATCCGTCATTGTCGCTGTCGACGGCCGCGATGCCCTGTGCGGCCCGCTGCGCGTAGAGGGTCTCGAAGTTGGGCGCCGTCCCGCCGGCGAAGCGGATCTCGTCGTTGACCGCCATGAAGGCGCCGTCGGGATTGCTGACGAGACGGAGGGTCGGCACCGTCCCATCGGGATCGGAAAGCAGGAATTTCGCGACCCAGGTCGACGAGGATTCAGCCGCGATCGGAGGCAGCGAGAGTACGACCGGGGCCAAGGGCGTTTCGTTGACGTTGGCGACGGCGATCGTCACCGAGGTGGAGGCCTGATTGTAGCCCGGCGCACCCTGATTGTCCCTCGCGATCACCGTGTAGGTGGCAGGCGCCGTCATCGTCTCATGGTCGAGCGCCGCGTTGGTCTTGATCGTTCCGCTGATCGCGTCGATCACATAGCGGCCGTCGGAGGACACGGCACTGGCTGCCGCACCATTGTGGAAATAGAAGCGCTGCTGGCCGAAGGCCGTGGAGGGCGCGTCGGGATCGCTCGCGACGATCGTTCCCACCGCCGTACCGAGACCGACATTTTCATCGATGCTGAAGCCGAAGGTCGAGGCCATGCCGTTCGGCTCGTTCACATCGGAGACGCCGATGACCACGCTCGTCTGCGCTTCGTGATAGGCGCCGCCGCCGGCATTGTCGCGCGCGATCACCTGGTAGGTGACCTGCATGCTCATCGTCTCGTGATCGAGGGCGGAGGCGGTCTTGATCGCACCCGTCACGGCATCGATCGAGTAGCGGCCGTCGAACGAGGTCTGGCTCGCGATCGTGCCCTGCAGGAAGGAATAACGCTGGGTGCCGCCGATCGTCCCGGGGAGATCCTGGTCCGTCGCCGTGATCGTTCCGATCGTCGTCCCCACCGCCGCATTCTCGCCGATCGTGAACGGTGCGGGCGGGGCGAGGCCATTCGCCTCGTTGAGGTCGCGGACCTGAATGGTGACGCTGGTCTGGGCCTGATTGTAGCCGGCCGCACCCTGATTGTCCCTGGCGATCACGGTGTAAGTGCCGGGCGCCGTCATCGTTTCGCGATCGAGCGCGGCGTTGGTCTTGATGGTCCCGCTGATCGAGTCGATGACATAGCGGCCGTCGGATGAGATGGCGCTGGCCGTCGCGCCGTTGAGGAAATAGAAACGCTGCTGACCGTGGGCGGTGGAGAGGTCGTCCGGATCGCTGGCGACGATCGTGCCCACCACCGTGCCGAGACCGACATTTTCATCGACGCCGAAGCCGAAGCTCGAGGCCATGCTGTTCGGCTCGTTCACGTCCGCGACCGCGATGACCACGCCCGTCTGTGCTTCGTGATATGCGCCGCCGCCGGCATTGTCGCGCGCGATCACCGGGTAGGTGACCGGCAGGGTCATCGTCTCGTGATCGAGGGTGGAGGCGGTCTTGATGGCGCCGGTCACGGCATCGATAGTGTAGCGGCCGTCGGATGACGTCTGGCTCGCGATCGTGCCTTGGAGGAAATAGTAACGCTGGGTCCCGCCGACCGTACCCGGGAGATCCTGATCCGTCGCGGTGATCGTGCCGACCACCGTTCCGACCGCCGCAGTCTCGCCGATCGAAAACGGCGCTGGAGCGACGAGGCTGTTCGTCTCGTTGACGTCACCGATGCGGATGGTGACGCTGCTCTGGGCCTGATTGTAGCCGGCGGCGCCCTGATTGTCCCTCGCGATCACCGTGTATGTGCCGGGCGCGAGCATTGCCTCATAGTCGAGCGCCGCATTGGTGATGATGGTGCCGTTGTTCGCGTTGATCGCGTAGCGTCCGTCCGCCGAGATGGACGACGCCGTCGACCCGCTCAGGAAATAATATCTCTGCTCCCCGAAAGCGCCGCCGTCGGGATCGGTCGCCGCGGGGACGCTTCCGACCACGGTGCCGACCGCCCCATTCTCGGCGATGGTCATGTCGGGAATGGGGCCCAGGGCATTGGGCTCGTTCACATCCTGCACGATGATCGTCAGGCTTGCCGCGGCCTGGTTGAAGCCGGCCGTGCCGGCATTGTCGCGGGCTATGACCGTATAAGTCCGGCTTGGCGTTCCATCCTCCAGGTCGACGGGGCTGTTGACTCGAACGGCGCCGGTCAGTCCGTCGATGGCATAAAGTCCGTCCGGCGAGATCGCGCCGGCAGCAGTGCCGTTCCAGAAGTAATAGCGCTGCTCGCCGAAGGCTCCGCTGTCGATGTCGGTAGCGGCCGGCACGGTGCCCACCAGAGTGCCGGCCGCCGAATTCTCGCCGATCGCCATCGCCGGAATCGGGCCGAAGGCATTGGCCTCGTTGACGTCGACCACCGTGACGGCGAAGTCCTGCTCGGTCGACGCGCCGCGGATATCGGTCGCCCGGACGCGGACGACATGGCTGTCCGAAATCTCTCGGTCCAGAAGCGAGGGGTTCTTGACCGAAAGGATGCCGAGGGCGCTGATCTCGAAGCGCCCGCCGCCGTCCTGGACGAGGCTCCAACTGATCTGGTCGCCCTCCGGATCGGTCGCGACCAGCCATCCGGCAGACGTTCCGATCGTCGTGGGGCCGTTCGCCGTATATTCCGCTACCGCCAGCGGCTCGCCCGTCAGCGTGCGGAGCGCGACAGGCGCGTCGTTCACGTCCTCCACGGTGATCCGGATCGGGATTTCGGCGCTTTGTCCGTCCGCGTCCGTAACGATCAGGCTGAAGCGATCCTCGCCGGTGAAATTCGCCGACGGTGTGTAGGTGAGGGCGCCCGTCGCCGGATTGGTGAGGGTTATGGTGCCGTGCGCCGGGGCCGCGTCAGCCTTCACGCTATAGGAGACGATGTTGCTGTCCTGATCGACCACGCCGAAGCTCCCGTCGATCGGCGTCGGGGTGTCCTCAATCACGGAGATGGTCCGTTCGGCGGGCGCGACCGGAGCCGCCTTGCCGCCCTCGTGCCAGTAAGTCGCCAGCATGGACGCGATATTGGCCGGCATCGACGCCGGCGCCGAACCGGCTGAAGCCGCCGTCATCGCCGCGATGAGCGTGCGTGCCGCCGGATGATCGAGATAGAGGGCGTGTCGCGACGTCTGCACCGACCGAACGAGGCTCGCGGCGCTTGCCGCGAAGAAGCTCGTGATCGTGAGCACGTCCGAAGTGCCCATGACGGCGATGCGGAGGTCCTGGTTGACCTGGGTCAGCCACAATTTGTCGAAGGCGATATCGTCGTCCAGCAGGATGCTGTTGGTGCCGCTGACGTCGGTGAGGGTGTCGAGGCCCGAGCCGGCCTTGAAATGATAGCGGTCGTTCCCTTCGCCACCCTGGAGATTGTCGTTGCCCGCGCCGCCGTCGAGGAGGTCGTCGCCGGTGCCGCCGATCAGGGTGTCGTTGCCGGCTTCTCCCAATATGTCGTCGTCGCCGTCGCCGCCGTCGAGGACGCTGTCGTCGCCTTCGCCGCCCGTCAGGACGTCCTTGCCGGCCTCGCCGTAAAGCTTGTCGGCGCCGACGCCGCCGGCCAGCCGGTCGTCCCCGAGGCCGCCCCAGAGCTGGTCCGCGCCTTCGCCGCCGGCAACGGCGTCGTCGCCGTCGTCGCCGTAGAGCAGGTCGGCGCCAGTGCCGGCGATGAGCACGTCCTCGCCGCCCCAGCCATGTATGGCGTTGTTGCCGTCGAGACCGTCGATTCGGTTTCCGCCGTCGTCGCCGCTGATCGTATCGCCGCCGGTCGCCGAGCCGACCACATTCTCGATCCCAGTCAGGATGTCGCCCGCCGCCTCGCCGCCGAGTTGGCCCGTCGTTCGGCGAAGGTCGACGTTGACCGCGGCGGACTTCACATAGCGGACGGTGTCGCCCCAGCCCGGGGTCGCGCTCATCGCCGAATTGTCGCCGCCGTCCAGCGTGTCCGCCCCGGCGCCGCCCTCCATCACGTCGTCGCCGTCGCCGCCCTGCAGCACGTCGTTGCCGCGCAGGCCGCTCAGCACGTCGTTGCCGCCCATTCCGAGGAGCGTCTCGCCGCCGGTCCCCCCGTCGGCGGAAATGAGCTCCGAATCGTCGGTTCCGGCGATGGTGCCCCCCGTGTCGACCGAAAGGACATGGGCGAGGGAGACGCTGAGACCGTCCCGGAACTGCAGGGTCTCGACGGCCCCCCAGGCGGTGTAATGATTCTTGATCCAGATGCTGTCGAGGCTGCTGCCGTAGCGGATGGTGAGGCCGCTGCCGGCCTCGTCGGCAAATCCCCCCGCGCCCGAGCGGAAGAAGATGAGGTCCGGGAGGCTGATTCCGGCCCCCATTTCGATTACGTCCTGGCCGCCGGCGGCCGACGTGTCGAATTTCTCGCGGATGACCTGCTGGCCGTTCGTCCTGGCGAAGCCGCCGAGCCAGCCGCGCACGTCCCAGGTGGCGGGCGAAGGCTGGGCCGTGCCTATCGGCGCGAACTTGTCCCAGTCATAGACGATCTCGCCGCCCGGGCCGGTGACCTGCAGGCGCCAATAATTGCCCGAGCCGTCCGGCCTGAGCTCGGCCGTCTGCTCCCACAGCGACACCGCAAAGAAGCCCGACAGCAGCCCGCCGGTCGTCACCGCCTCCTCGACGGTGAACGCGCCCTCCTCGATCGTGTCGTACCAGTCGGCGCCGTTCCACATATAGGTATCGTCGCCGGCGCCTCCGAGCAGCCGGTCGTCGCCGCGCCCGCCGGTGAGCTCGTTGTCGCCCTCGTCGCCGCCAAGGACGTCGCCCGGCTTCTCGGTCGGATAGAGGCCGCCGAAGGTGCCGCCGGCAAGGTTCTCGATGCTGGAGTAGGTATCGCCCAGAGCGGTGCCGGTATTGGCCCAGGAGGCGCCGAGATAGGCGCGCACGACCGCGCTCGACGAAGCGTAGGTGGCCGTGTCGAGCCCGGCGCCCCCGATCAGGAAGTCCGCGCCGTCGCCGCCGTCGAGACTGTCCTCGCCGCTGCCGCCGTAGAGGACGTCGATCCCCGCATCGCCGCGCAGCGTGTCGAAACCGCTATTGCCGTTGAGGATGTCGTCGTTCGCTCCGCCGGCGATGACGTCGTCGCCGGCTCCGCCGGTGATCCAGTCCTTGCCGGCGGTGCCGGCCAGCGGCGTGCTGGTGGTGCCGTTGTTGGCATCCGTCGACGCAACCAGGTTGTAGGCGCCCGTTCCCGAAAGGGCGAGGACGCCGGTCTGGTAGAAAGCGAGCTTCTCGATCTGCCCGGGGACCAGATACCAGTTCTTGATCGTGATGCTGTCGGCGGCCGCCGCGTAGGAGGTGAGGTCCGCATCCTCCTCGCTGATCGTCATCACCAGATCGCTGCTCGACGGCGAGGTCCGGGTGAGGACGATGTCCTGGATGCTGATGCCGAGCGCGAACTCGATCATGTCGGTGCCCGCGTTGACGACGCTGGCGGTCCCCGCCGCCGCTTGGTCGTAGCGATAGAGCGTGGCCGCGGCATAATCGTAATCGAACCGGCCGAACCATTGCAGGTCCGCCTCCGCCGACGGGTCCATGTCCTTGCGGATGTAGCTGCCGTCCGGAGCGGTGATCTCGCCGGTCGCGTCATTGCGCACATAGCCCGCGCCCCAGCCGCCGCTCGCGCTCCACACCACCGACCAATGGGCGGAATAATTGTCGAAGATCGTGTCGCGCCCGTCACCGCGCCCGAACTTGAAGATGTCGTCGCCGGCGCCGCCCACCACCTGGTCGTTGCCTTTGCCGCCCGACAGCATGTCGTTGTCCGCGCCGCCGTAGAGATCGTCGTCGCCGCCGTCGCCCGAAAGCGCATCCCTGCCGCGCCCGCCGATCAGCCGGTCGATGCCGAGGCCGCCGATCACTATGTCCGCGCCGTCGTCGCCCGACACCAGGTCGTTGCCCGTGCCGCCATTGCCGATGTCGTTGCCTGCGAGCAGCCGAAGCTCGTCATTGCCGGCCCCGCCATAGACGAAGTCGTTGCCGTCGGTGCCGATCAGGACGTCGTTGCCGCCGCTGCCGACGACGAAGCTGGTGATGTCGCCGAGGCGGATCTCGTTGCCGTCGGCGAACTTCAGCCACTCGACCCGCTTGAACGGGTCCGCGAACCAGTCCTTGACCACCAGCTCGGTCCCGCTCGAGACCTCGGTGCCGGTCGCCTCGTCGATCGTCATCACCTGGATGAGCAGGTCGGCGCCGGTGGCCCCTCCCAGGCGGCTGAGCCGGATGTCGCCGATGTCGATCCCCTGGCCGAACACGATCGCGTCCTCGCCGCCCGCCGAGGCCGCCGCGACGCTCGTCCCGCCGGCCCCGCTCGTCGCAATCGCCCTGTCGAAAGCGTCGCCGAACCAGTTCCTCCCGAGCAGGCCCGCGGCAATCGCCGCGTAGCGTGCCTGGATCCGATCAACACCCGGTGCGGTGGTTGTCCCGACGATCGTGCCGCCCGCCACCTCGTCAGCCGTGTCGGCGCCGTCGCCGCGCCGGACGAGATACTGGTCGTCGCCATGCCCGCCCTTCAGACTGTCCTGAGCTCCCGCGCCGCCGGCAAGGACGTCATCGCCGCTGCCGCCGTCGAGCGTGTCGGTGCCGTCGCCGCCCTCGAGCCAATCGGAGCCTTCGCGGCCGTAGACCTGATCGTTGCCCGCACCGCCGCTGAGATAGTTGCCGTTGCCGCCCCGCCCGCCGGCCTGGGCCCCGGCATGGATGACGTCGTCGCCGTCGCCGCCGAGAATCCAGTCGTCCAGGCGCCCGCCGAAGAGCGTGTCGTTGCCCGCGCCGCCGATGACGTTGTTGCCCATGTCGCCGCCATGGACGATATCGTCCCCGCCTCCGGCATCGATGGTGGCGGCAATGTCGATGGAGATGGCCCCGCCGTCGCCGTCCACGCCGTTGATCTTGAGGCCCGCGGTGCTGGCCAGCGTGTCAACGCCCCCGACCACGGCGATGCCGGCGATATTGGTCGCGCTGTGGATCAGGATTATCGTTTCGGACGCATCGGTGCCCTCGATCGTCGTCTGGCCGTCGACCTCGATCGTGTCGGCAATGGAATATTGGCCGACATCTATCTTACGCGACAGCTTCCCGGAGAAAGGTTCGAATTCAAGGGTGAAGTCCATGGTCGCGACATTGGTTTCGAACTCCTTCTGCAAAGAGCTGAATCCGCCGTACCAGTCGCTTTCATGGCGGCGGGTGAGGCCCAGCTCGTTGGCTTCGACGAAGAGCAGGGCCATCTGCGCCGAGAGGATGCTTCCAGGTGAACCCATAATCAGAGAATTCATCTGATCTTTATTGTTGAAATAGTCGCTATATTGAGCGGCAAGCAGCAGATTGCCGCTCAAGGTATTCAGGTCGAATTTGGCGGAGGTGCCAGCCAGGGCCACCGTATTGTACAGGGCCCTCTTGACGAAGTTGTTGCCCGCGGCGATCTGGAAGTTCCCGTCGGCAAGGGCGGTAAAGACCCCGTGGGTGACGACCTTGGCCAGGCCGTCCGGGTCTTTCGAGCTCACGCGGTAGGTGATGTCGTCCTCGTCGCGTGATTGAATGGAACGGTAAACGAAATCGGACTTCCGCATTCCGTAATTGCCGGACTTGACCGAGCGCGGATTGAGGAGAACGCCGCCCGCGGATTCCAGAACGTTGTTGAACGTTCCCGCGGCGGCGTCGGCCATCGACTTCGCCGCTTCCTTGGAGCCGCCCTTTTTCGAATAGACGTTGGCGACGATGAACGTGCCGCTGGCATCGTCCCATATCGCATCCGCGCCGGATCTCGGGGTGCCCCCGAAGAGCGAGCCGATAAGACCGCCCAGCGCGAATCCCAAAAATGTACCGATGCCGGCTGTCAGGACGCTCGCGACCACCGTGCCGACGACTCCGCTCAGACCGAGGCCGGTGATCGCGCTGGCGATCGGAGCCGCGAGCACCCTCGAGGCCACGAAGGCGCCGAGCGAGGAGCCAAGTGAGGATCCGATCTGGCCACCGACCGTCTGGAAGTTGAAGATGGAGCTGGCGAGCTTGGCGCCGATGAACGACCCGGCCGCGTTCGCGATCAGGGCCGGGTTGACGCCGTCGAACAGACCGTATTTCTGCCCATTCCCACCGGGAATGGGCTGACCGATCTTCCACCCGAAGCTTATGAGGTTGTCGAGTATCTGGTTGATGACCGCGCCCGACACGCTGTTCAGGGCTTCTCCGGCGACGCCGTCGATTCCGGTCAGGCGGATCAGCTCGGCGCTGAGGAAGGACGACAGCGCGCCGATGCCGGCGCTCTTGAGGTTGGCGAGCAGCTCCTGAGGAATATCCTCGAGCGTGTTGATCACCAGTTCCTCGGAGAAGGTTCTGCTGACCCCTCCATTCCTCACCGTCTCGAATATGTTCTCGAAGATTGTCGAGGACACGCCGTTCACGATCACCTGCGCGAACGGATTTTCGACATTGAGCAGCTTGGCGAGGTTGGTGCCGACGATCTTGCCGATATCGCCGGCCGTGGAGACCGCTTCCACCTCCTCCATATAGTGCTGCCGTATCTTGAGCTGCTCGATGATTTCACGCTGGTCGGGCGTGCCCTGCTCGAGGGTGCCGGACCCATCCGGACGGTAGTCGAGAGGCCTATAGGTTCCAGTGCGGACGGCCGTCGCCTCGGCCTGGATCTGGGCATCATAGGCCGCCCCGCCCGACACCACGTCATAGTCCGACGCTTTGTCCCCGTCGGCGCCCGGCTTGAGGAATATCCCCGATTGCCCATTTTCGGCAATCGCCTTGAGCTTTGCCTGATCGGCGGCCGACAGGACGGGATCGGAATTGTTGATGATCTGCCAGTCGAGATAAGCTTTAAGTCCGACCTGGCTGTGCCTGTAGGCGATGCCGTTGCGGGACTCGGAGTGGTTCGCGATAACCTGTTCGACAGCGGAGGTTGGTATGTCGGGGAAGTACTGTGCTACAAAGTCCTTCATTATGGACATGCTGTTTCGCTCTACATAATCGGCTGCAGCAGCGTCCTCCCCATATTTGAATGCGTTCAGGTCCCGATAATTTGTGACGTAGCCGTCCCAAATGTGCGCAGTCCTGACATGTATGATTTCATGTACGAAATTACGGATTTGATCGGCGCGCGCGAACGCAGTTATCTGTCTTGATGTCGCTCTTATCCCCTTGTTTCTGAAGTAGTTACGGGCCTTCTGTTCGAAATATGCGACATTGCCGAAGAAGATGATGGAAGGAAAATCGGCGGTACCGATTTCCGTCGATTTCCGGTGCCATGAAACTCCATTTATTCCCCCGGGCGGAAGCGCCGTCACCATCAGCAAATCGGCAATGCCTCCGTCGGTGATTTCGTTGAGTGCCCTTTCCCAAACGTCGGAGTTATAGGTGAACAGCAAATCCTCTACCCATCTAATGGTAAAAGGATCGCCGTTAACGAGTACGCCCGCAGGGACGTTGGTTCCATTTGCCTTAGCGAGCGCCGCGAACTCCACGACGGTCGAACTGTTCGGTATAGTGCCGAACACGTGCTGCAGGGTCGGGTTGATGGGAAATTGATTCCTCATCCTCTCGGTAGAGTCTATATAGCGAGTATAAATTGCGGCCCGGGTCCCGGTCTTGTATTGGCCATAGCCGCGGCGGGTGACGGTGGGGGAAGTCGCCATTACCTCTACTCCTCGGGCCAGTCGGCCTCGGACCGCCTCATGCGGTCATCCTGATTTCTCCCCTGTCGGGGAGAGTCGAACAAAATGCTCATGCGAGAGCTGCAGCGGTCGCCCCGCGACGTATCGGATTGCTTGGCCGTAAAGCGCTGCGCTTCCGCACCGCCGGGCTCCGCTTCCGTACGAGACCTGCCAAGATCGCGCACAAGGCGGCGCAAGCCGCCGGCCGAAGCTCGACGGCGCCGGCCCGTCCCCCGCTGGCGATTTGAAAGCGGGCAGCGACAGGCCGCCCGCGAGCGCCTGGAGCGGGCCGCCCCTGTGGTGCAGGCGGTGAGGCACCCGAGCGGAAGGGTGGCCCAAGACCCGCCACACCCGACCTGTGCGCTCCCCGCCCAACTTTCTTTCCCCTCGGGAAAGTGTCCCGCGTGAAGTCACCGCTGGACTTATCCCAGTCGCGCATCTTGGATATCGGATGTGAGCGAGTCCAGACGGATACTCGGCCGCCCCGCCGGCCTTTTCATCCCTTTCGGATCGAAAAGCGGACCACGATCAGCGCGCCGTCAATGCTTCATTCATGCTGCGGGCGCGGCGACTCGGACGGTCCGGCGAGTTGCGAGAACTCTTCGCGTCGGATCGTCACCTTGAAAATTCAGAGCCGGATAGAAAGACACTATGATCCGGATGGGGCAGCCGACGCGTAGACTGCGTCGATTTCCTCTGCGTCAATGAAAATGTGGCAATGTGGAGTCGGCCGCCGTGGAGCCGGGGAAGTTGCTTCTCCGCGACTGCCGGCCTCCGGTCACGCTTCGGAGAGCACCCCGCGATAATCCGGGTCTTCCAGGGCCCGGCCGGCGCCCATCGCCACACAGGTCAGGGCATCGTCGGCAACCGCGACGGGCAGCCCGGTCGCGAGAGACAGCGCCTCGTCGATCCGTCGCAAAAGAGCGCCGCCGCCGGTCAAGACGATGCCCCGGTCCACGATGTCGGCGGCAAGCTCCGGGGCGGTGTTCTCGAGCGCGGTTCGGACCGCTCCGACGATGTGGCTCACCGGCTCCGCGAGGGCATCGGCGATCTCCGCCTCGCTGATGAAGATCTCCTGAGGCATGCCGACCGACAAGTGGCGTCCTCGGACCCGTATCGTCGCTCCCTCCCCTGCGGGCGGAAGGGCACCGCCGACCTCGTGCTTGACGCGCTCGGCGGTCGCCTCGCCGATCATCAGATTATGTTTGCGGCGAACCGTCGCCGCGATCGCATCGTCCATCTTGTCCCCGCCGACGCGGATCGACGTGCTGTAGGCTAGTCCGTGCAGCGAGAGCACGGCGACCTCGGTCGTGCCTCCGCCGATGTCGACCACCATGGCGCCCACCGGCTCCGTCACCGGCAGGCCGGCGCCGATCGCCGCCGCCATCGGCTCCTCGATCAGCCAGACTTTCGACGCGCCGGCGTTGGTCGCCGCGTCGCGGATCGCGCGCCGCTCGACCGAGGTGGACCCGGACGGCACGCAGACGACGATCTCCGGATGGCGCCCGAGGCGCGAGGGGCCGCCATGAGCTCTGTCGATGAAATGCTTGATCATCTGCTCGGCGACTTCGATGTCCGCGATCACGCCGTCGCGGAGCGGGCGGATCGTGCGGATACTGTCCGGCGTCTTGCCCATCATCAGCTTGGCGTCGCGGCCGACCGCCTTCACCCGCTGGATGCCGTTCGCGGTCTCGATCGCAACC
>DASVPM010000159.1:0-11505 GCA_036382815.1 Allosphingosinicella sp. | reverse complement strand
AAGGTATCGAAGCCTGAAAGTCGCCGTTGCCGAGCAGCGCTCAATCGAAATCCGGATCAGGCATCCCTACTCCGCCGCCTCCGTGATGGGGCCGCGGGTAGTAGCCTTCGGGAGAGTCTGGAACGCGCGACGCGCACTGCGATGAACAGCTATGGATCAGCAGGGGCACCACGTCGGTTGCGATCCTCTGCGTAGTCCAGAGCAACTGAACTCGATCCTCGCGAAAGGGTTGGTCGCACACGCTGCACGTCTGCGGCATGATCGTGTCGATTGGACCTGCCAGTCTCGGAAACGGCAGCCGGGTTTTGATGTTGCCGTATAATGCCCGTGTGCTCATCCTGCTCTCGCGCAGAGCGCTGAGCCGGGTGATTTCGTAGGGCAACCAGTGCAACGAGTAGGACGTATAAATATCGAGGTTCGATAGGGCCGACATCCGGCCTATTTCGGCAGGGAGCCTCCGTAGATGACTTCCGTAAAGCCGAAGTGTCGTGACCGTCAGGTCCGCAACGCCCGGCGGTAACGTCATCACCGCTGACCATTGGTCGGCGGATATCGTGGCCAAGGGCTCGAAAACGCTGGCCGATGCGGCGCGAGCCGAACCAATAAGCTGGAGAAGAAGCAGCCACCCCGGCGCCGTAAGATCCTGCGCCTCTGTGTGGAGGTTAGGAACGCTTGGCGTTCCCTTCTTCGTGCGGGATGCCAGGCAGGCGCAGTGCCCGCCTCTCGTGACACGCTGGGCCGCGGCGAGCGTCCTTGGGTCGACCGCGAACCGGGGCGGCCCGGCAGCAGGAGCTGGCAGTTCGAAGAAGCGCCTGATGGTGGTCATGCCGTGCTCCGAGCCGGATCGTCGTCCGCCATAGCCGATGAGCGGCCGAAAGCCGAAGGTCCGATTGCCGCCTTGGGGGACGTCCCCAGGCCCGGGACGGCGCCTTCTCCGCCCGAACATTCGAACCGGTAACGGAACATCCCTCCCGCCGGCGCGTCTAGACTCGCGATCCGCGGGCCAAAACAGGGGCCGGGAGCTCAGTAGGAGTAAGCCTAATGATCAATCTCATCGTCGCTCTCATCATCGGGGGCATCATCGGCTGGCTCGCCAGCATCGTCATGCGCACCAATGCCCAGCAGGGCCTTCTGCTCAACATCGTCGTCGGGATCGTCGGCTCGCTGCTCGGCAGCTTCCTGCTCGGCCGTTTCTTCGGCGCGGACGGCAACATCATGAATGGCGGCGCGCTCGACGGCGGGACGCTGCTCGCGGCGTTCGTCGGCGCCCTGATCCTGCTCGCCATCGTCAACCTCTTCCGCCGGGGCAGCGTCCGCTAAAGCGGGCCTGACGGCACGGAGAGAAGGCCCGCGGGAGCGATCCCGCGGGCCTTTTCGTCTCTGCTCCCCGGCGAAAGCCGGGGGCCAGCGTCATCGGTCGGGGGACTGGGCCCCGGCCTTCGCCGGGGAGCAATCGGCTAAAGCGGCTTCTCGTAGATCCGATAGATCCGGTTGACGTCGCTCTCGATCGCTTCGGCGATGGAGATCATCGGGCCGTTATCCTCGAGGACCCAGCCGACCTCGGCCCGGCCGATCCCGTAATGGCCGGTGCCGGCCTTGCGGATCTGCTCGATCATCATGAAGGCAAGCTGGCTCGCCAGCCGCGTCGAGTGGAGACGCCTGACCACGCCCATCAGGGGCACCCGCCCTCCGGTCGGCCGCATGCGCCGGAGCCGCCAAAGCAATTTCGCCCAGCCGAACGGAAACAGGCTTCCGTCGAGGTCGCGGAGGAACTGGTTGATGTCGGGAAGGGCCATCATGAAGGCGACCGGCTCCCCGTCATATTCGGCGACCAGGATCATGTCCTCGAGCACGATCGGCTTCAGCTTCTTGCCGGCATAGGCGATCTCGGCCTCGGTCAGCGGCACGAATCCCCAATTCTCCGACCAGGCGTCGTTGAGGATCCCGAGCAGGAGTCGCGCTTCGGCCTCGAAATTCTTCTTCACGGTCCGGCGGATGGTGATCCGCGGATTCTTCTCGCCGGCCTGGACGATGCGCTCGACGATCGGCGGGAAGGGTGCGGTGACCTCGAGGTCGTAGGTGAACAGGTCCTTGGCCTTGACGTAGCCGGCGGCCTCCACCCAGGCCTCGTATTCGGCCTTGTTGTGGCCCATCATGACCATCGGCGGATGGTCGTGGCCCTTGATGAGAAGGCCGGGCTCGTCCCAGATGGAGAGGCTGAACGGGCCCATCGCGCGGGCCATGTCGCGGCCCCGAAGCCAGGCTTCGGCGCGGTGGATGAGCTCGCCGGCGACCTCGGCGTCGGCGGCCTCGAACATGCCCCACTGACCGATGCCGGCGCCCATGTGCCGGAGGACCAGCTCGTCGACCTGGGCCGAGATCCGGCCAACCGGCTCGCCCTCGCGCTCGGCCAGGAAGAAGCGGGCCACGGCATGCTCGAACCACGGGTTGGTGCGCGGATCGATGAGGCCGTGGACCTCGGTCTTGAGCGGCGGGACCCAGTTCGGGTCGTCGCTGTTGAGCGTGTAAGCGAGGTCGACGAAGGCCTTGCGGTCGGCGGCGTCCTCGACGGGGCGGATCGTAACGGTCATGCGACGAACGTAGCGAAACGGACTCGCGGACGATAGTGCTGCTTCCGCGTCGGCGGCCGGCCGCGGCGCCGATCGCAACGGGCTCTGTGCGGGGCCGGCGGATCAATCAGCCGGAACGCTAGCAAAAGAGGATTGCCGCCGCGGCTTCGTCCGTGAAGGATGACGCTTCGTGGCAAGTGGGGGCGTTTCGCAAATGGTGTTCGGCGCTGCTCTTTTGCTGGCGACGCCGGCCGCTTCAGCCGCGCCGGCGACCGCGGACGTCGTCGTCACCGCGTCGCGCATCGAGGCGGCTCCGGCGGGCGGCCTCAGCGTCGTCGAGGCCGAGGATATAGAGCGGATGCAGCCGGCCTCGCTGCTCGAGGCGCTCGACGAGGTGGCGGGGGTGCGCGCTTTCTCGACGGGGGGCGCGGCCGGGCGGAGCTTCCTGTCGATTCGCGGCGGCGAACCCAATTTCACTTTGGTCCTGCTCGACGGGATCCGACTCAACGATCCCACCAACAGCCGCGGCGGCGGCTTCGACTTCTTCATGATCGACCCGGCTCTGGTCGAGCGGATCGAAGTGGCTCGGGACTCGGTCTCCGCGGTTCACGGGTCCGACGCGCTGGCCGGCGCGGTCAATATCCGGCTGCGCGCGCCGCGAGCCGGGGAGAGCGGGATGACCGCCCGGGCCCAGGCCGGGAGCGAGGGCGATGTGGAGCTGGGCGCCGGCTTCGAAGCGGGCTGGCCGGGAGGGGGCGTCCTGGCCGCGGCGAGCTGGTACGACAGCGGCGGATTGAGCGAAGGCTCGAGCCTCGAACGGCGGCAGGCGCTTGGCAAGCTCGCACACCGGGCCGGGGGCTTCGAGGCAAGGCTGCTCGGCCTCTACGCCCATTCGGACCGGTCCGCTTTCCCGGAGGATAGCGGCGGTCCCCGGCTGGCGCGGGTCCGCGAGCGGGAGCGAGGCGAGGCCGAGCTCGCGGCCTTCGGCGTGACCGTGCGCCGGGACCCGGCCGCGGCCGTGCGCCCCAATCTCAGCCTCTCCTGGTCGCGGCAGGTGGACCGCAGCGCGACTCCGGCGATCGCGCCGGGCGTGCTCGACGCAACTCCGGCGCTCGCCGGCGACAGCCGCTTCACCCGCTTCGAGGCGGTCGCCGACCTCGGGCTCGGCCGCGGACCTCTCGTCGCCACCGCCGGCGCCGCCTTCCTCCGCGAATCCGGGCGGAGCGACGGGACGATCGATTTCGGCTTTCCGCTGCCGGTGAGCTTCGACCTCGTACGGACAACCCGAAGCGCATTCGCCGAGGCGAGCCTGAAACCGGGCAGAGGCTTCGGCTTCAACCTCGCCGCTCGCTACGACGACGTCGCCGGGGGCGGGCACCGCTGGACGGGGCGCGCGGCGGCCTCGTGGAAGCCGGTGCGGCGCGGGCCGACGCTCTTCGCCCGGGTCGCGGAGGGGTACAAGCTGCCCAGCTTCTACGCCCTCGCCCATCCGCTGATCGGCAATCCGGCCCTCCGTCCGGAGCGGAGCCGCAACGCCGAGGCGGGCGCCGAGCTGGCCTGGGCTTCGGGGAATTTCGTCCGGGCGGCCCTGTTCAGCAACGTCTTCCGCGACCTGATCGACTTCGATCCGGCGACCTTCACGACGGTCAACCGGGACCGGGTCCGGGCCTCCGGGGCCGAGATCGAGGGGCGGTGGCGCGCGGCGGCGGGGCTCAGCCTCGGCGGCGCGCTGAGCCGGCTCGACCTCGATTCGCCGACCCCGCTGAGGGGGCGGCCCCGGTGGCAGGGTTCGCTGCGCGCCGCCTGGCAGGCGTCCGAGGCCATCGAGCTCAACGGCGCGGTGCGGTTCAATTCGGATTATTTCGACAGCTCGATCCCGACCGGCCCGGTGCGCGCGCACGGACATGGCGAGGCGGACCTGGGCGCGCGGTGGACGCTGTCGGAGCGGTTCAGCCTGATTGCTGCGCTGCGCAATCTGACCGGGGCGCGGTTCGAGGACGCCGTCGGGTTCCCCGCGCCGGGAAGGGTGGCTCGGGTGAGCGTGGTGGCAGGTTTCTGAAAATCCTCCCCGGCTTTTGCCGGGTAGGATTTTTAAGTCCGCCTCTTCCTCAGCTTGCCGAGATCGAACCAGGTCGGCGGGCGTTCGCCCATCGCCTTCAACGGCGCGCCCTTGGGATCGGTCGGGCCGTCCATGACGGTGCAGGCGGGGAGCGTGGCGGGGTCGAGGCCGGCGACGAGGTTCCAGGTCTTGGCGGGGTCCGGCTGGGTCGGCTGCCAGTCCGTATAATTCTGGCTGACGATCGGGGCGTCGGGCGGAGTCAGCGGGAAGCCGGAGAAATAGAAGCTCTGCGGCTGCATCTTTCCGTTCACCGGAGTGAAGGCGTAGCCGAACAGGATCCAGCCCTTGGCCGTCCCGTCCGGGCTGGCGCCGACCTGCATGACCTGCCCGGCGGTCGGGCTGTTGCCGTTGCCGTCGATCCAGAAGGAATAACCCTGGGCGCGCTTGCCGAGCCGCTCGCTGTCGCCTTTCGCCCACGGCAGATGCTTGATGAAGTCGCGCCGCGGCGGGTGGTTGAGCGGCGAGAAGAGGCAGACGGGCGGCATCCCCTTCGGCCGGTCCTGGGGATAGGTGAGGAAGTAGGCGGTGTCGCCGAGCGAGATGAATGCGCAGGTGAAATTGTTGGGCGTGAAGGGGAAGATGGGCAGGCAGCGCTTGTCGTAAAACTCCATCATCGCGCCTTCGCCGCTCTTTCCGCGCCATGTCGAATCGTAATAGCTGGCCCCCTTCGAGGCCTCGTAGGTCGTTCCGGCCGGCGGCTTGCCGTTATAGGGCGGCGGGTTCGTCTGGTAGCCGGCGGTGACCTTGTACATCGTCCAGGACGATTGCCAGTAGGCCGGGTAGCTGGGATCGGCCGGCCGGCCCGGCTGGTTCGCATAGCTGCAGTCCGGCGACTGGCACGGGCTCGCGTCGTTGGGATTGTGGACGCCGTAGGTCGCGTAGACGTTGTTGCCGTAGGCCGCGGCGCCGTTCGTATCGGCGGCGGCCGAATCGTTCGCGCCTCCGCCATCGTCGCAGGAGGCGAGGGCCAAAGCGAGCGCCAGAACCGAAACCGCCGTGCGTACAAAGTCCATTTTGAACCTCTCCCGTCGAGGGGACCACCATAACCGGCGAAGGCGGCCGCGGAACGGGGGTTTTGGCTTCGAAACGGACCTAATTTGCGATCTCGCGGCGCTTCCCCCGGAGCCGCGGACGGCTATGGTGGATCGTCCAACCAGCGGGGGGCTGACGATGATCCGGTTGCAGGCGACTCCTCCGAGCGACGTCGAAGACGCGCTCGCGATGCTCCAGACCGCGGCGGCAATCGAGTTCGGGACCCTGCCGCCCTATCTCTATGCGAAATTCTCGATCCTGCCGGGGACCAATCCCGCCGCCATGGACCGGCTCGGGGCGATCGTCGGCCAGGAGATGATCCACCTCTGCCTGGTGTGCAACATCATCAACGCGCTGGGCGGGACCCCGCAGCTGAAGGCGCCCGTCTATCCTTGCACCCTCGGCGACGTCGGGCCCCCGGGCGGCGATCCGCTGGTGATCTGTCTTCTCCCCTTCGGCCCCGATGCGATGGCCCAGGGGATGGCGATCGAGGAGCCGGAGGAGGTCCCGCCTTTCGAGGTCGTGGAACTGCTCGGGGCGCCGGGCGGAGCGATGACCATCGGCCAATATTACGCGCTGGTCGACGCCTTCCTCGCGACCCTGCCGGCGAATGCGTGGAAGCCCGACAACAACCAGATCACGGACGACCAGTTCTTCGCCGGCCAGCTTTTCGCGGTCAACGGCTATACCGACGCCCATCTCGCCATTCAGCAGATCGTCTCCGAGGGGGAGGGCGCCACGGACGATCCGCTCGATTTCCAGAACGAGCTCGCCCATTTCTACCGCTTCGGAGAGATATTCTACGACAAGGTGCTGACCAAAATCCCCGAGGCTCCCGGCTACCGCTTCGGTCCCGAGCCGCTCGGTGTCGACTGGTCGGCCGCCTATCCGGCGATCCCCGATCCCGGCAGCCACGATTTCTCGAAGGACAGCGCGGCGGCGCAGGCCGCCCAGGCCGCCTGCAACCTCGCCTATAGCGGCATGATCGACGCCCTCCAGCAGGCGGTGAACGGCGAGGCCGGGCAGCTCGGCGCGGCGGTCCGCAAGATGTTCGAGCTGCGCATGGCGGCCATGGCCGCGCTCCAGATCCCGCTGGCGGACGGCAAGAGCGTCGCCGGCCCCGCCTTCCTCTATTGCCCCACCGGCCCGGGAGCTTCGTCATGAGCGTCCTCGAAACGCCCCGCATCTATTTCACCGGCCAGATGGTGTGGGACCCGATCGTCACCAACAATTACGCCAAGTTCTATAACGAGAACACCGCCGACCTTACGCCGTCCGGCGACCCGGTCGCGGACTTCCGCAAGCGCGCGATCGGCGCCGTCGATCCGGCCAACTGGAACCCCCACGGAACCCACCGCTCGAATTTCCTGGCGGAGATCAGCGGCGTCGACACCGGCTGCGGTCTCGACCGGACCGATCCGTTCGTCGGCGCCCCGGCCAATTTCCTCGGCATGCTGGTCGACGCGGAGCCTTACGGCACCTTCTCCTCGCAGCTCTTCTTCGATTCGATGCAGTTCGGAATCGCCGGCGGCTACCGGGTGACCTGCCCGCGAACCTGGCGGGTGATGTCGCGCTACATCAATTTCAACCGCAACACCTGGAACACGGTCAAGGCCGGGATCGCCTCGACCATCTGGCAGACCTCGATCCCCAAGGATTGCGGCCTCCAGCTCGATCCGCACGATTCCCCGGCGCTCCTCGCGCTCGCCGAGGCGCTGGACGACGATGATGTGCTCGGCCTCACCGTCCGGTGGAACACCTACCGGACGATCTATTACGACGATCCGTCGATCCGGACCAATAAGGGCGGGCAGCTCTCGATCGACGCCCAGAAGCTGATCGCCAAGCTCAACGTCCCCGACAGCTGGCAGCCGAACCCGGCGCGAAGCGAGCTGGTGGGAGTGATCGGGCTGTGGCGGCCGGGCGAGCCGATCTGCGAGCCGGGCGACCGGGCGCTGCTTTCGACTCCCAGCGAGATCATCGGCACCGCCTTCGCCCGGGTGGCCGGCGACCGGCTGGTGATCGACCTCGGCAACAGCGTCACCGAGGTCGACGAGCAGCTCACCAAGCAGGATCTCGGAACGCTTGCGGTCTGCGCCATGTCGGAGGACGGCTCGACGGTCGTCGAGCAGCTCGGGACCTTGCCCTATCGAAGCTACGCCCGCTGCGCCTATCTCGCGACGTCGGGGATCGTCGAGCTGCCGCTGAGCGCGTCCGCGGCCGCTCTGGCGGCCTCGGCGCCGCTGCAGATCCGAAGCGGCGCCTCCGTCTACCTCGCCGAGGAGGTGGTCCGGGCGGCGCCCTCGACCCAGCAGAACATCTATCTCGACCAGGGCGGCGATCCGGTCACGGCGACCCTCCAGGTGCTGAGCTTCGGCCAGCCCGCCGGAGCGGGCGTGACGGTCACGCGATCGATCCTGACCGCCGATGACAACCAGGTTTATAGCGCCAAGGTGCTCGACTCCGCCGAGACCGGCGCCGACGGCGTCGTTGCGTTCGAAGTCGCGCCGGCGAGCCAGGGCGCCGTCGTCCAATATGGCTTCGCGATCGGCACGGGCGCCCCGGTGCCGCCCTTCGATCCGCTGCTCACGCCCTATATCTACGCCCGCACCCTGCCGGCCGACGCCGACATCGGCGGCAAGGACCCGACCTGGGACAATGTCTATTCCTGCGTCCTTTCCAAATGGAAGGCGATGGCGCCCTGCATGGACAATTGGCTGGACCTTGCCGATCCCGCCCAGGTCCACGCCTACGCCGGGGTCCTGAGGAAGCTCACCGACCCCGCCAATTTCGAGCTGTACCGCTACATGCCCGTCGTCCGCGACATGACGGCCGGCGAGCGGACCCTGCTGTGGAACTTCCTCGACTCGCTGCTGGACGCGGACGCCAGGCCCAGGGCGCTGGCCGCTGAGCCCCCGGCTCCGCAGGCACCCCGCCGCGACATCGCAGCCCTGAGCCGCCTGGCGCGGAGCTAGGTTCAATTCCTCCCCCGGTTTTTCCGGGGGAGGGGGACCGCACGAAGTGTGGTGGTGGGGGTTCTTCGGAAGCTGGAAAGAACCCCTCCACCATGCTTCGCATGGTCCCCCTCCCCGGCAAATGCCGGGGAGGATTTTTGGTGCCGCGTTCCCCTTTTCGGGAAACTGCTCTAGCAACGCCCGATGCCCAGGTCCGCCGCGTCATGAACCTTCGTCACATCGAGATTTTCCACGCCGTCTACGTCAACGGGTCGGTCAGTGCGGCGGCCCGGGCGCTGAACGTGTCGCAGCCTTCGGTGTCGAAGATGCTCCGGCACGCCGAGTCCCTGCTCGGCTTCCAGCTGTTCCAGCGGACCAGCGGAGGCCTCGTCCCGACCGAGGACGCCCACGTCCTGTTCACCGACGCCCGGGAGATTCAGGACCGGGTCCATGCGCTGCGCGAGGCGGGACGGCATCTGAAGCGGGGCGAAGGGGGGATGCTTCGCATATCCGCTTTGCCGTCGCTGGCCCTGCAGGCGATTCCGGTGGCGGTGTCGCGCTTCCGGCGGACCCACGAAAAGGTGAAGTTCGATCTCCAGACCGTCCATCACGACGACCTGCTGCGCAAGCTCTACGAGCGCGAGACGGACGTCGCGATCGCGTTCCAGGTGCCGCCGGCGGCGCCGGTCGGGAACCGCTGGCTCGGCCGCGGCGAGCTGGTGGTCCTCTATCAGGAGCAGGACATGCCAGACGCCCCGGCCCGGGTCGAGCTCGGCCAGCTTCGCGGCAAGCCCTTCATCAGCCTGGCCGCGAGCGGGCCGATCGGCCAGCTCTTCACCCAGGAACTGCAGCAGCTCGACGTGGAGCTTGACGAGATCGTCTCCGCACGGACCTTCTACATCGCTTCGGCCC
Organism: Allosphingosinicella sp.; assembly: GCA_036382815.1. Classification (GTDB taxonomy): domain Bacteria; phylum Pseudomonadota; class Alphaproteobacteria; order Sphingomonadales; family Sphingomonadaceae; genus Allosphingosinicella. The sequence goes on along the minus strand of DASVPM010000159.1, from coordinate 1,918 downwards.
TGGTCCGTCAGGGGGTGGGGATGACGGTGGTGGACAATTTCACCGCCCAGGCGTCGCTCGCGCCGGGCGTCTCCGTGCGCCCTCTCGAGCCCGCGCTCACCTTCGACATCCACGCCATGTACCTGACCAATCGGCCGCCCAACGCTTTGGCCATGGACTTCCTCAAGACCCTTGGCCGGGTGCTGGCGTCTGACTGACCTGATCCTCCCCGCGATTTCGCGGGGAGGGGAACCGCGCGAAGCGCGGTGGAGGGGTTTTTTGGAATCGGCAATGCCCTCCACCATGCTTCGCATGGTCCCCCTCCCCTGCGAAATGCAGGGGAGGATTTAAGAAGCGGACTCGGCGCCATAATCTCCCGTTATGGTGAGCGGCCCACTCGCTATGCGCCCAAGCGCGGCGCGGGGCGATACGCTCGCCGGCATGATCCCCGGTCCCTTTCTTCTCTATCTCGGCCACTGCGCCGACGCGATGAGCATCAAGACCTCGCGCGGCCTCGCGACGTTCCGGCGGGACGATTGCGTCGGCGAATTCCGGCACGACGATTGTCCGCTCACCCTCGGGCTTCCGAGGCTGAGCCTGCCGGCGGGGGTGGAGGCCGGGGCCCGGACCCTGGTGCTCGGGATCGCCGGCGCGGGCGGCAGGCTCGGCAGCGACCTGGTGGAGGATGCCGCGATCGCCCTCCAGGCGGGAATGAACGTCGCGGCGGGTCTCCACCAGCGCCTGCGCGACGAGCCGCGGCTGGTCGAGCTCGCCCGCGCGCGGGGCCTGCAACTCTTCGACGTGCGCGAGCCGCCGGCGGACCTCACGGTCGGCTCCGGCTATCCGAGGGCCGGGCATCGCCTGCTGACCGTCGGCACCGATTGTTCGGTCGGCAAGATGTATGCCTCGCTCGCCATCGCCGCGGCGCTTCGCGAGCGCGGAATCGCCGCCGATTTCCGGGCGACCGGCCAGACGGGCATCCTGATCGCCGGCGAGGGCGTCCCGGTCGACGCGGTGGTGGCCGATTTCATCTCCGGTGCGATCGAGCGGCTCGCTCCGGCCCGCCACGACGACGGCTGGGACGTCATCGAGGGCCAGGGCTCGCTCTTCCATCCGTCCTTCGCCGGAGTCTCGCTCGGACTGCTCCACGGCGCCCAGCCGGAGGCGCTCGTTCTGTGCCACAAGCCCGGCCGCGATCACATGCGCGGCATTCCCGGACGGCGCCTTCCGGACCTTGGCGAATGTCTCGACCGCAACCTCGAGGCAGCGCGGCTCACCAGCCCGGACGTCCGGGCCGTGGGCATCTGCCTCAACACGTCCGGGATGGAGCCGGACGAGGCCCGGTCCCTGTGCGACCGGACGGCGGGCGAGCTGGGCCTTCCGGCGACCGACCCGATCGCGTTCGGCGCCGAATCCATAATCGACGAGCTGCTATGCCTCGAACCCTTCGCGCGCAGCACGATCGCTTCGCTCTAAGCCGGCCGTTCCGGATCGCGCGCGGGGTCAAGGCGGCCGCGGACGTGATCACGGTGACGGTCGAGGAGGCCGGGACGATCGGCCGCGGCGAAGGCGTGCCCTATCCCCGCTACGGGGAAAGCGTCGAGGCCTCGCTGGCGGCGATCGAGAAGGCGCGGGCCGCGATCGAGGGCGGCGCCGGACGGCACGCGCTCCAGACGCTCCTCCCGCCGGGCGCCGCCCGCAATGCCCTCGATTGCGCGCTGTGGGACCTCGAGGCCAGGCAGTCGGGCATCGACGTCGCCCGCCTCGCCGGCCTCCAGCCTCCGGGCCGGCTGATCAGCGCCCTCACCGTCGGCATCGACACGCCCGAGGCGATGGCGCGAGTGGCCGCGCGCCATTCGGAAGCGCCCCTCCTGAAGGTAAAGGTCGATGCGACGGATCCGGCCGCGCGGATCCGCGCGGTCCGGTCGGCGGCGCCCAG
>DASVPM010000158.1:0-9076 GCA_036382815.1 Allosphingosinicella sp. | reverse complement strand
GACCCAGCCGACGATCTGGCGACCGACGCCCGGCATCATCAGGGAACCGTGGAGGCCGTGAAGGACCCGTACGGCGCCTTCGTCGCTGCCGGCGCGGTCGAGCGGCCTGGCCGAGGCGGGGTCGAGATAGAGGAGGGTGCGAACCGGGCGCCCGCCCGCCGGTTGGCCCGTCCTCGCCAGGGTGGCGACGACCGGCCCGCTGCGCCGCGGATAAGCGAGGCTCGACAGCCGCTCGCCGGGCCGGGCGAAGCGTCCGGCCGCCGCGGCATAGGCGGAAGGCGGCAGGGCCGGCGCCGCGGCGACCGCGCGCTCCGGGTTGAGCCAATCGTCCAGCCAGTCGTGCCAGACCAAGGCCGATCCGGTCAGCGAGACCGGAACGATCAGGAGGGCGAGCCCGAGGCCGATCCATTTGTGGATCTGAAACCAGAGGCGGCGGAGTCGAAAGCGGGTCGCGGCGGGCATGGCCACGGCGCTAGGTCAGGTGAGAATGATTATCAATAAGCGCATGTCCGCTGTGCAGATCGATGCTGCCGTGCCGCCCTGCCACGGCTCGAGCCCCGCGCCGCCCGCTCCGCGGTGCGGCGGAAGACCGGCGACCGGCGCTTCGGGATCGACGAAGGCGCGATAGAGAGGTCGAGCGATCCGCGACGAGACGGTTGCGCTATCGGTCCCGTCTGCCATCGTGCGCAACAAGAGGAGACCAGGATGAGCGGCGACACCCCTTCCGAAGCGATCGACTCGAAGATCGAGTCCCTGGGCGACTGGCGGGGGGACATCCTGGCGCGGGTTCGGGCGCTGATCCGCGAGGCGGATCCCGAGGTGGTCGAGGCGGTCAAATGGCGCAAGCCGACCAACCCCGCGGGGGTGCCGGCGTGGGAGCATGGCGGCCTCATCTGCACCGGCGAGACGTACCGGGACAAGGTCAAGCTCACCTTCGCGAGGGGCGCGGCGCTCGAGGATCCGGCCCGGCTGTTCAACTCCAGCCTCGACGGCAACACCCGGCGGGCGATCGACATCCGCGAGGACGAGGAGATCGACGCGGAGGCGCTGAAGGCGCTGGTCCGTGCGGCGGTCGCGGAGAATTTGTCGCGGACCCGATGACCGCGCCGTCGGCGCCTGCCATGGCGAGGGATGGAGGCTCGGCGCAAGGCGATGCCCGGGCGGAAGCGCTGGCCTTGCTCGGCCGGCGCGCGGCGGGAGCCACGGTCTGCCCGAGCGAGGTCGCTCGAGCGCTCGCCGCGGCGGCCGGAACGGCCGACTGGCGCGGCGAGATGCCCGCGGTCCACGCCGCAATCGACTCCCTGCTCGCCGAGGGGCTGGTCCGGTTGAGCTGGAAGGGCGAGCCGAAGCCGGCGCGGGACGGAGCTTATCGGATCGCGCGGGCCTGAAGCGATCCGCGGCGGCGCCAGGCTCAGGCCTGGGCGGACGGCCGGCGCTCCATCAGGATCGCCCGGCCCCAGCGCGTCTCGACGGGGCCGCTCACCGCGACGAAGCCCGCTTTTTCATAGGCGCGGATGGCCCGGATATTGTCCGGATTTGGATCGGTGCCGATCGCCGCAACGCCGGAGGCGAAGAGCCGGTCGCAGGCCTGGCGGAGGAGGGCGCTGCCATGGCCGCGATCGAGCATGTCCGGCTCCCCGATATAGAGGTCGACCCCGCGCGATCCGGGCGGAAGATAGGAGAAGGGATGCGGATCCCAGGCGTGGCAGTCATAATCCTGCGCGAAGGCGAAGGGCCGGCCCCGATGCTCGACGATCCACAGGGCCATCGCCTCGTCGGCGAGATGCGCGGCGAGCTCGGCCTCGGGATACTCCCAGACGCCCCACCAGGGCAGGACTTCCGGCTCATCGCGCCAGCGTCGCAGCAGGGGAAGGTCGGCCGGGACAACCGGGCGGAAGTGATAGGGCCCGTTCGTCACGTCCCCCTCCTCCGCCACGTCGAGCCTTTCAGAAAAGACGGCCGCCGTCGGGGACCGGCTTCGAAGGCTGGACGAGCACGACCCTGCCCTCGGCGTCGGGGAAGCCGAGGGTCAGGACTTCCGAGCGCATCGGCCCGATCTGCCGCGGCGGGAAGTTGACGACGGCGGCGACCTGGCGGCCGGGCAGGTCCTCCAGCGCGTAATGCCCGGCGATCTGCGCGGAGGAGCGCTTGCGGCCGATCGCGGGGCCGAAATCGATCTCGAGGATGAAGGCCGGCTTGCGCGCCTCCGGGAAAGGAAGCGCGGCAAGGATGGTGCCGACCCTGATGTCGACGGCGAGGAAATCGTCGAAGGCGATCTGCGGCGCGGGCGTGGAGGCGGGGTCGTGGGTCATGTGCATGGCGGCAGGGTAGCAGGGTTTCGGGGAGGGAAGCAGGGATTCGGCCCCCCGAAGCGCGCCCGTCGCGGAGTGAGCGGCGCCGAAAGGTCACAATAAGGTCTCACCTGTAGCGCTTCCCGGACCGCTCGGAGCGCGAGGCGGGATCGAGGTAGCGGCACATGTCGATCTCCTCCCGGCGGCTCAAATCCCCTGCGTTTCGCTGCAACTTGGCGCAGGCCTCGGCGCCGCGGGCGTGCTCGGCCGCCCGCGCTTCCGCCTCGAGGCGCGCGGCGGACTTTTGTGGACGCTGCTCGGAGAGGAAGTGGGGCAGCGTGCCGTCGGCGACGTCGGCCAGCTGCAGCTCCTGCTCGAGGGTGTCGGGGCCGAGCAGCGCTTCGGGCGGGGCGGGGAGCTGCGGCTCCATCGCCCTCAGCGTCGTCTCGACATTCGCCGGGGGCGGCGCCTCTGCGGCGGAGCGCGCGGCGGCCGCGCCGCCATAGCGTTCGGGCTTGAGATGCCGGAGCAGGAACATCAGCAGCCGGTCGTTGTAGACGCGCTTGGTGCAGACCACCTCGCCATTTTCGTCATACACGTTTTGCTCCACGCCCTCGAGCGCGCGTTCGAAGGCGATGTCCTCGACGACCCCGCCGCCATGGTGGCGCGCGGCGTCCCAGGCGCGGGCGAAGGCGGCGCCGTGGGCGGAGCGGCGAAGCCGATAGGCGGATTCGCGCGACATGCCGACCGCCCTGGCGGCGGCGGAGACGAGGCCCGTATCGGCGAGCACCTCGATGAATCGCCGCTGCTTTTCCTCGGTCCAGCCGTCGAGGCGCGGACGGCGGCGGACCGGGACCCAGCGATAGTCGGCGGGGTCATAGCCCTCGGGCGGCGGGGCGCCGTCTTCGGTTGGCTCGCGGGCGTCGGGAGTGAGGGCCGGGGGCGGGAGCGCGGCTGCGGCATCAGAGCCCTCAGGGTCCGGCGCGGACGCGGCGCCGGTCGAGTCGCGGTGCTGTGCCATGGGATGAATGGAACATAATAGGAACAAATAGGCAAGTTCCTATTGCATCCGAAATGGGACCCATTGTCGCCGCCCGCCGGATCGTGAGCACTTACGCCGCTCCGGACGGCCGTCGGTGCCCCCACGGCGAGGTGCGGCCAGGTTATAAGAGGATCAGTTCTCCCAACCGTAATTTCCTTCCCTGCCCGGCCCCCAGCAGACGACCTTGAAGCCGTTGTACGACTGCGTCTGGATATTCCAGCCCCAGGGAATCACATGATAAGACTGACAAACGACGGGGTTGTTCGGAACGTCGGCAGGCAAAGGCCCAGACACGTTATAGCCCTTCATCGGGTTCCACCCGCGGACGGGCACGAGAATGACCTGATCGTCCGATCCTCCTTGGGCGACGAAGATGCGCTTTGCCGCATTCGCGTCGCCGTTGCGAACCGCCTCCATGAACTCGGGAACCCGGAGCATCCGATTTGCGACCGCGAGATTCCTGCGCTGCTCACCCTTGGCGGCCCTCGCAGGCGTTGCACGGGGGCCGGAGGAACCGTCCGCAGCGGAGGCCCCGGTTCCTCGCTCCTGCGCCGCCGCTGCGGGCAGCGTGAGCGACATCGCCGAAATAATAATAGCAAGCACGGCACGACGAGGAGTGTTCATCCGCCCATCCTTCCGAGTCGATCTACTGCGTCGACGAGTACAGGACTGCTGCGCTGCCAACAACCAGGGCCGGCTTATTCTGTATTGTCATTGCCAGGCCGATCATCCTTGCACGGCTGACGCCCGGTGGGCGCCTTCTGATTCGGGGGGGGAGCCGTATTCGTCCAAGGGTGCGGGGAGATGGCGGCGAGCGGACGGCGGCGAGGGTGCCGCGGCGGAAGGTTCATAAGCTTCTCGAAGTTCGGCTTCTCTGAGAGGAAAAGAACTTGCGCTTTGCCGGCCCGGCGGCGATCGAGCCGCTCGCGCCAGCCAGAAGGAGGAACCGATGACCGGGAATTCGGCGCCGATCGAGGGCCGCTGCCTGTGCGGCGCGGTGACGGTGCGGGCGACTCCGGTGCGCGGGCATGTCGAGGCGTGCCATTGCAACATGTGCCGCAAATGGGGCGGCTGCGCCCTGCTCAGCGTGCAGTGCGGAAGCGCGGTGGAGATCGAGGGTGAGTCGAATGTCGTCCGCTACCGCTCCTCGCAATGGGCCGAGCGGGGCTTTTGCGGCCGGTGCGGAAGCAGCCTGTTCTACCGCTTCGTGCCCGCGGACGGCTATGCCTTCGCCGCCGGCCTGTTCCCCGACGACGCTCTGGCGCCCCTCGCCGAGGAGATCTTCATCGACGAGAAGCCGCCTTATTACGCGTTCGACTCGGACGGCGAGAAGCTGACGGGGGCGGAAGTGATCGCCAAGGCGAAGGAGATGGGCTTCGACTTTTCGGAGGGGTGAGCGGGGGCGGCTGGGCCTTCCTTGTCAATTCCAGCGCAGAACCGTATAAAAGCGTATGGCACAGATGAACGTCTCGATCCCCGACAAGCTCAAGGGCTGGGCGGAGCAGCGCGTCGCCGAGGGGCGCTACAGCAGCACCAGCGATTACATCCGCGACCTCGTCCGCCGCGACCAGGAGAATGAGGAGAAGCTCCGGCGGCTGCAGGCGGCGATCGACGAGGGGCGCAACTCGCCCGAAGTCGACACCACCATCGAAGAGATCATCGCCGAGGGCCGGGCCAGGCGGCGGGCCGGGTGAAAGTCCGGCTTCGCAAGAGGGCACGGCGCGATCTTCGGGAGATATGGGACTACAGCGTCGTGCAGCATGGCGAAGAGGTCGCGGACGCCTACCTTCGGGACGTCGATGCGGCTCTGGCTCGGCTGGCCGATTACCCGGAGCTTGGTACGGTGCGCGCCGACCTCGGTGCGGACCTCCGGTCGCTACCCGTTCGGGAGCATCGCATTTTCTACGTCATCTACCCGGACAGGGTATCGGTGTTTCGAGTCCTGCACAAAGCGATGGACGTGCAGCGGCATCTTTGAGGGCTCGGCCGCAAGGCGGCAGGGTTGAATTGGCTCGAGTGACCGTGGCGACGAGGCGCCGACCGCCCCTGATCCCATGCCTCTTAGCGAAGGGAGGCCAGACATTGGCCGAAGACCGCATCTACACGACGAGTTTCGCAAGCGTGTATCCGCACTATGTCGCCAAGGCGGAGAAGAAGGGGCCGACGAAGGCGGAGGTACGAGATCATAGAGTGGCTGATCGGCTATGGGCGGGAGGCGCTGGAGGCCGAGCTGGCCGCGGGCACGGACTTCGAGACCTTCTTCGACGCAGCGCCGCGGATGAATGCGGCTAGGGGGGCGATCACGGGCGTGGTCTGCGGCGTTCGAGTCGAGGCGGTCGAGGAGTCCGTGATGCGGCAGATCCGCTATCTCGACAAGTTGGTCGACGAGTTGGCTCGGGGGAAGCGGATGGAGAAAATTTTTGCGGTAGGGGTGATCCGGAGGAGGCCATGGACAAGAACGAACAAGCCCTCAAGGCAGTGTGGGACCAGAGACATGTTCCCGTCGTACTTCGACGAGGCGGTAAGGGCGAACTTCTGCGGATTAGATTGCCCTTTGCCGATGACAATAAAACGTGGCTTCGCAACGGCCGCCCGACGCGACCGACTTGGCTGCAAAGTAAAGCCTGCTGGGAAGCGCCAAAAGCTTGGTTCAACGATTTCGTGCAGCGAGCTCTTAAACGATACGGCAAACTTTACATAATTCAGCCGTACCGTGAGCAGGAGATCTGCGCACCAGCCTGCAAGAATGCGACAGGTCACGAATGCCAATGCTCTTGCATGGGCGCCTACCACGGCACAGGAAGAGATGGGAGCTGGTTTGAGGTATCAGAGACCTTTGAGACAAGATGGGGTGAACGACACTTAGCCTGCCGGCTAAAGATTACGCGATAGCGATGATTATAATTAACGGACCTTCCGGGCAAGTTCCGTAATAGTGGTATGCGTCCGCTCATTTTGAACAAAAGTTCGAAGCTTATCGCGTAGACGATCTAGGTTACCCATACTTCGCATTGATCCCCTTGGGACATGGAAGCGTCCGATTGCAATTGCCTCCAACTCAGAGCGTGACACGTCCCCAGACTCGATTTTACCTTCCACCTCGTCAAGGGACAGACTGGACGCAGCGTCAATCGCTTGCTCGCGCGTCTCCCTACTCCTACTAGATTGCTTCACGCCAAAAAGACGATCAACTTGGCTATCGGGCAGTCTATGTAGGTACCGGATTATCGCCGCCATGCCATCCAACAACCGTGGATCAGCGTCAGCATCAATCAAAATCCTCCGCTGCGAGTCCATCAATCGGACCGCTGCTTTATATGCCTCCCTATGCGGCTCGCCTTCTCTCATAGCGCGTCTATGCGATCTTTAAGCTCGGTACAAATACCAGTCATCATAGCTTTCGGTTTTCGACCAGCATTGCTACCCCAAAAGTCCCAAACCGGAAGGCCCGCATTCAAGGCTTCCGGAATTCCTATGTAGTGCTTGCCGACAGTGGTTAACACCGCGCTTCGCCATTGGCTTCGAAGGGCAGCCAGTTGCTCAGTATGAATGTTCGTCATGCCAGATGCAGCTCGCCCTGCACTCTTGATAAGGGAAGGGACGATACCAATCATCTCAGTAGACGCCGAGTAGGCGCTGGGAACGTCACTATCCTGCACTTGCGCGGCAGTGCGAAGATTCTCAAGCTTTGTGTCTATCTTTCGCTCTACGAGAGAGCTGAAATGCGTCACGCCGCGACTGGAGAGTTCGTCGGGGATCACAGGCACAATATAGCCATGACTACACGCCAAGGCGTTTTGGCTGACTATTTTAGTAGCTGGTGGGCAGTCAAATATCACGTAATCGTACGATGCTTGTGCGTCGATCTCGTCAAGCCAGTCCGCGAGTAGTGTTCTTTTCTCCCAGTCGGATAATGCTGGTATCCCCGTGGTTGTGGAGGCGAGATCGATTTCTGTATCATCCAATTCGAATTGGGCCGGCACCAGGTCCAAGTGAGGATATCGGTCCCACGTAGCTCGTCGCATTGGATTTCGGATGATGATGGAGGCTCCAGGCGATTGCACCCGCCTGCTGGTATATGAGAGGAATATGTGATTCACGGTGGCGTTAGCAGCTGCCTTCGCTTGCCAAGCCGTCCTGAGGATGACGATTGATAAGCTAGACTGATGATCCACATCGATGAGGAGCACGCGCGAGGTTCGTGCGAGGAAGCACGCTAAGTGGAATGAGAGAGTGGTTTTGCTCACCCCCCCCTTAAAGTTGATGATAGATACAACTTTCAATCCGAAGCTCCCCGTAGGTTGATCGCCGGATCAGCGGTTTGGCGCTAACGGCAATGTGGATCGCTAACTGGGCACTCTTATACCTTGCACCCATTTCCGCCATCCCCTTTGCGCCTCCGCCGTGCCCCTACTCCGCCGCCGGAAGGTAGATTTCCCCGCCCTTCTCGCGGAATTTCTGGCTCATCTCGGACATGCCTTTCTCCGCCTCGGCTTCGGCAGAAAAGGCGCCTCCACCGTGTTTCACATGGTGCCCCTCCCCTGCGAAGGCAGGGGAGGAATTTCCGGCCGCCAGGAAAGCGTCCGCCGGCTGGTTCTGCTTGGCAGCGAAGTCGCGGACTTCCTGGGTGATCTTCATCGAGCAGAATTTGGGGCCGCACATCGAGCAGAAGTGGGCGGTCTTGGCGCCTTCCGCAGGGAGGGTCTGGTCGTGATATTGTTCGGCCGTATCCGGATCCAACGACAGGTGGAACTGGTCGCGCCAGCGGAATTCGAAGCGGGCGCGGCTGAGGGCGTCGTCGCGCGTCTTGGCGGCGGGATGGCCCTTGGCGAGGTCGGCGGCGTGGGCGGCGAGCTTGTAGGTGACGACGCCCACTTTCACGTCGTCCCGGTCGGGGAGGCCGAGATGCTCCTTGGGGGTGACGTAGCAGAGCATGGCGGTTCCGAACCAGCCGATCATGGCGGCGCCGATCGCCGACGTGATGTGGTCGTAGCCGGGGGCTATGTCGGTGGTCAGCGGCCCGAGGGTGTAGAAGGGGGCTTCGCCGCAGGTCTCAAGCTGCTTGTCCATGTTGGCCTTGATCTTGTGCATCGGCACGTGGCCGGGGCCTTCGATCATGACCTGGACGTCGTGCTTCCAGGCGATCCGGGTGAGCTCGCCGAGGGTGGCGAGCTCGGCGAACTGGGCTTCGTCGTTGGCGTCGGCGATGCTTCCCGGGCGCAGGCCGTCGCCGAGGCTGAAGGCGATGTCGTAGGCCTTCATGATCTCGCAGATCTCCTCGAAGCGGGTGTAGAGGAAGCTCTCCTTGTGGTGGGAGAGGCACCATTTCGCCATGATCGAGCCGCCGCGGCTGACGATGCCGGTGACGCGCTTCGCGGTCATCGGGATGTAGGGGAGGCGCACGCCGGCGTGGATGGTGAAATAGTCGACGCCCTGCTCGGCCTGCTCGATCAGGGTGTCGCGGTAGATCTCCCAGGTGAGGTCCTCGGCGATTCCGCCGACCTTCTCCAGCGCCTGGTAGATGGGGACGGTGCCGATCGGCACGGGCGAGTTGCGGATGATCCATTCGCGGGTGTCGTGGATGTTGCGGCCGGTGGAGAGATCCATGACCGTGTCGGCGCCCCAGCGGATCGACCAGACCATCTTGTCGACCTCCGCGGCGACGTCCGAGGCGACGGCGGAATTGCCGATATTGGCGTTGATCTTGACCAGGAAGTTGCGGCCGATCGCCATCGGCTCGCTC
>DASVPM010000157.1:0-7769 GCA_036382815.1 Allosphingosinicella sp. | reverse complement strand
CGTCCCGCTGCCCCGCCCCCTTCTGGGTTCGGCCGAGCCGCATTTTTCCTTCGCGGGCCTCAAGAGCGCGGTCCTGCGCGCCCGGGACAGCGGCCGCTATCGCGCCGAGGACATCGCCGCCTCGTTCCAGCAGGCCGTCGTCGACAGCCTGGTCGACCGCACCCGCCGAGCGCTCGAGCGGGTTCCCGGGGCGACGGCGCTGGTCGTCGCCGGGGGAGTGGCCGCCAATCAAGGCGTGCGGTCCGCACTCACCCGGCTCGCCGGAGCGCACGGCCTGCCTTTCGTCGCGCCGCCGCTCTGGCTGTGCACCGACAATGCCGCGATGATCGCCTGGGCCGGAGCGCTCCGCTTCGACGCCGGTCTCACCGACCCGCTCGATGCGCCCGCCCGCGCCCGCTGGCCGCTCGACCCGGAAGCGGAAAAGGTCCGCGGCGCCGGGGTGAAGGCGTGAAGGTCGGCGTTCTCGGCGGCGGCGCCTGGGGCACGGCGCTCGCGCAGGTCGCCGCGGGCGGCGGCGAGACCCTGCTCTGGGCGCGCGAGCCCGAGGTCGTCGAAAGCGTCAACCGCGACCATGAGAACCGCCTCTTCCTCGCCGGAACCAGGCTCGACCCCGCGGTCCGCGCCACCGGCGACCTGGAACCGCTCGCCGCCTGCGACGCCCTGCTCGTCGTCACCCCTGCCCAGTACATGCGCAAGATCCTCGGCGCCATGCCCGGCCTCGCCATCCCCCTCATCCTCTGCGCCAAGGGGATGGAGGAATCGACGATGGCGCTGATGCACGACGTCGCCCGCGAGGCCCAGCCGGAGGCGCCCGTCGCCGTCCTCTCCGGCCCGACCTTCGCCCACGAAGTCGCCGCCGGCCTTCCCGCCGCCGTCACCCTCGCCGTCGCCGACCCGGCCCTCGGCGAGCGGCTCCGTGCCCGGATCGCCCGCCCGGGGTTCCGCCCCTACCTCTCCGACGACGTCGTCGGCGCCGAGATCGGCGGGGCGGTCAAGAACGTCCTCGCCATCGCCTGCGGGGTCGTCGAGGGCCGGCGGCTCGGCCAGAACGCCCGCGCCGCCCTGATCTCGCGCGGCTTCGCGGAGATGACCCGCTTCGGCCTCGCCCGGGGCGCCCGCGCCGAGACCCTCGCCGGCCTCTCCGGCCTCGGCGATCTCGTCCTCACCTGCTCGTCGACCAGCTCGCGCAACTTCAGCCTCGGCAAGGGCCTCGGCGAAGGGCGCCGAGCCTCCGACCTGCTCGCCGACCGCCGGACCGTGGCGGAAGGCGCCCATACCGCCCCGGTGCTGGCGCGGGCCGCCCGGGAGACCGGGGTCGACATGCCGATCGTCTCGGCGGTGTGCGCTTTGCTGGCGGGAGAGGCGGGCGTCGACGAAGTGGTCGAGCGGCTGCTGTCGCGGCCGCTCAGGCCGGAAGGGGTATAATTCCTCCCCTGCATTTGCAGGGGAGGGGGACCATGCGAAGCATGGTGGAGGGGCCCTTCTCTGACCTGGAAGAACCCCTCCACCGCGCTTCGCGCGGTCCCCCTCCCCGCGAAATCGCGGGGAGGAATTTCAGAAATCCCAGCAGATGCCCTTCTTCTCCCAGTCGCCGTAGCGGGTCGGCTCCCCGCCCTTCGGGCCGCCATGCTCCGTGGAGCCGGCCCCCGGGCCCGGCTCCGGCACCGGCGGGCTCGGCGACAGATGGGCCGGCGGCTTCACATGCCCGGGCCGCCGTCCGGCCCTGCCGATTGAAGATGGCTCGCTCATCCCCCACATTTCGGGTGACGGAGGCCTGGACGCAAGGATGAACCATTTTCGGACCCTGATGCTGCTGGCGGCGATGACCGCCTTGTTCATGGGCCTCGGCTTCACCCTCGGCGGCCCGCGCGGCGCCGTCCTCGCTTTGGCCGCCGCCGCGGCGATGAACCTCCTCACCTACTGGAACGCCGACCGGATCGTCCTTTCCATGCACAATGCCAAGGAAGTGACGGTGCGCGACTGCCCGCAGCTCGTCGGCATCGTCCACGGCCTCGCCGCCCGTGCCGGACTTCCGGCCCCGCGCGTCTATCTGGTCGATTCGCCGCATCCCAACGCCTTCGCCACCGGCCGCGACCCCGCCCATGCCGCCGTCGCCGCGACCACCGGCCTGCTCGGCCTGCTCACGAAAGCGGAAGTGGCGGCGGTGATGGCGCATGAGCTCGGCCACGTCCGCAACCGCGACACCCTCGTCATGACGATGACCGCGACCATCGCCGGCGCCATCTCGATGCTCGCCAATTTCGGTTTCTTCTTCCGCGGCGGCGACCGCGCCAACCCGCTGGCGATGATCGCCGCGATCCTGCTCGCGCCCTTCGCCGCGATGCTCGTCCAGCTCGCGATCAGCCGCACCCGCGAATATGGCGCCGACCGCGCCGCCGCCGAGATTTGCGGCGATCCGCGTGCGCTCGCCTCGGCCCTGGCCAAGCTCCACCAGGGCGCCGCCCGGATCCCGAGCCCGGTGGCGATGCGCAACCCGGCGGCCGCGTCGCTCTACATCGTTCCGTCGGGCACGGGCCGCGACAGCTTCTTCTCGACCCATCCCGATACCGGCAACCGAATCGCCGCTCTCCAGGCGATGGCCGGAGAATTTGCGCCGCCCGGCCCACCGGCGGCGGCGGTGCCACGCAGCCGCCGCTCCGGACCCAGCGCGCTCGACCCGCTCGGCCGGCGGCGCTGAGATGGCCGATTTCCTCGGTGACGTGATCGGCGACGCGATCGGCGGCCTGCTTGGCGACATCGTCGGCGAACTCATCGTGAAGCCGCTTCACCGCCTCGCCTGGGCCGCGGGCGTCGCGGTCGCCGCCGTCGGGTCGTTCGGCCGCTTCCAGATCGAACCGTTCGACGACCAGGACGAATGGCTGCCCGAGGAAGGACGGCCGGTGCTTCACACCGTCGGCGCGACCCTCATAGGCTGCGGCGTCTGGACGATCGCCATCGCGGCCCTGATCCGCGGGCTGCTTTCCTAGCGTGGCGGACGCGAGAGGCGAGGTCGCGGGCCTGCCCGCTCGCCGGGCGGCGCTGAGCCTGCTCGACGCGGTGCTCAGAAAGGGCCTGCCCCTCGAGGCCGCGCTCGACACCGCCGCCCGCGGGCTCGCGCCGAACGACCGCGGCCTTGCCCACGCCATCGCCGCCGAGACCCTTCGCCGCCTCGGCGATCTCGACGCCCTGATCGACGGCGCCACCCGCAACCGCCTGCCCGACGACGCCAAGGCCCGCTTCGCCCTGCGCATCGCGCTCGTCCAGGCGCTGGCCCTCGACACCCCTCCCCATGCGGCGATCTCGACCGTCCTTCCGCTCGTCGACGGCGGCCCCCGAAAGCTCGTCCACGGCGTTTTCGGGGCCCTGATGCGGCAGGGGGCGAAGCTTCCGGATCTGCCCTCGCTTCCCGCCGCGGTCGAGGCGCGCTGGATCCGCAATTGGGGCGAGGCGGTCGCGAACGCGGCCGCGAGGCTGCTTGCCGCCCCGCCGCCGCTCGACCTCGTCTTCGCCGCCGGCGCCGAACCCCCCGGCGAGATGGAAGGCGTCAGCCTGGTGCCGGGCCATCTGCGCCTTCCCGCCCGGTCGGCGGTGGCCGGCCTCACCGGCTACGGCGAGGGCGGCTGGTGGGTCCAGGACATCGCCGCCTCGCTTCCGGCGCGGCTGCTCGGGCCGGGAGCCGGAAGGACGGCGCTCGACCTGTGCGCGGCCCCGGGCGGAAAGACCATGCAGCTCGCCAGCGCCGGCTTCGAAGTGACCGCGGTCGATTCGTCGGAAAGTCGTCTTGCACGACTTTCCGAGAATCTCGAGCGCACCGGGCTCTCCGCCAAGGTCGTCGCGGCCGACATATTGCGCTGGTCGCCGCCGGAGAAGGTCGACGCCATCCTCCTCGACGCCCCCTGCTCGGCGACCGGCATCTACCGCCGCCACCCCGATGTCCTCCACCGGGGGCGCCCCCGGGCGATCGCCGAGCTCGCCGAAGGGCAGAAAGCCATGCTCGCGCGCGCCGCCGGCTGGCTCGAGCCGGGCGGGACCCTGGTCTATTCGGTCTGCTCGCTCGAGCCGGAAGAAGGCGAGTCGGTGGTCGAGGCCTTCCTCGCCGGCCGCCCCGATTTCGAGGCGGCCCAGATCGAGGCCGGCGAGCTTCCCGCCGCCATCCCGGTCGAAGGCAACCGGGTCCGCACCCTTCCCGGCCTGTTCGCCGAAGCGGGCGGGGCCGACGGCTTCTTCATCGCCCGCTTCCGGCGCGTCTGACGGCCCCTCGCTTCCCTCAAACAGGAGGATCGCAGGGTTGCTGACCAGAGACGTAGTTTATCACCCAGCTATCGGTCGCCTCATCATAAACGCAGACGCCGTAGGCCTCCTGAGGGCTCGGCCTGCAGGGTTCACGACCATAGACATAATTCCTGTACCAGCCGCGCCAATAGGGATCGTATTCGCAAGCGCCATAGTTCGGAGGCAGGGCCTCGGCCGGGGCTTCGGGCAGCGCGATAGCCGCGGGCCACGCCGATGCGGCCAGGGCTGCGGCCAGTATCTTCCTTCCGTTCAACATCTCCATTCTCCTGTCGATCGAGCGGCCGAAAAAGGGGCGCGGCCGGAGCCGCGCCC
Organism: Allosphingosinicella sp.; assembly: GCA_036382815.1. Taxonomy (GTDB): domain Bacteria; phylum Pseudomonadota; class Alphaproteobacteria; order Sphingomonadales; family Sphingomonadaceae; genus Allosphingosinicella. The sequence goes on along the minus strand of DASVPM010000157.1, from coordinate 3,164 downwards.
ACCAGCCGCGCTCCCTGGCGAACCTATTGTTCCGCTGAGTCCGCCGCCCCTTCCTCGGGACGGATGACGGGGTCGGAAGCCGGGCTTTCGCACGGGATGATCAATTCGGGATAATCGCAGCAATTGGCGTCGTAAGTGTAGGATCCGTAAGGCGTGCAGCCTTCCCAATCGCCGGGCGGAGGCGGCGGCGGCGGCGGCGGCGGCTTCTTCGCGAATGCGGGCGCTCCGGCCAGCGAAGCTGTGAGCAGGATCGAGGCCGCAAGGGTGCCCCGCACCCTCTTACGTCCGTTCGGCATGTTCATTCTCCCACGGTTAGCCGGAAACCGCCCGCGCGACTCGCTCGAACCCTGGCCCGGCTCCGCGATGATAGCCCCCGCCGACTTCCGCGCGACGATCATTGGGTCCGAAACCGTTCCATCGGCTGAGGGTCGGGCACGCGGCCGGGCGCCCAACAAAGCGGGGATAAGTCGAGTGCTTTCCTTGCCGCGCGACTCGGGCACGGTTAACGTTCCCGCGTGCAGCAACCGGTCCGCATCGCTCCCTCCATCCTGTCGGCCGATTTCGCGCGGCTCGGCGAGGAGGTGCGCGCCGTCGACGAGGCCGGCGCCGACTGGATCCATGTCGACGTCATGGACGGCCATTTCGTGCCCAACCTCACCATCGGCCCGGCGGTGGTGAAGGCGCTCCGGCCGCACAGCGCCAAGCCGTTCGACGTCCATCTGATGATCTCCCCGGTCGATCCGTTCCTCGAAGGCTTCGCGGCGGCGGGCGCCGACATCATCACCGTCCATCCCGAGGCCGGGCCGCATCTTCACCGCACCCTCCAGGCGATCCGGGCGCTCGGCAAGCGGGCCGGGGTCGCGCTCAACCCCGCGACCCCCGCCAAGATGCTCGACTACGTCCTCGAAGAGGTCGATCTGGTGCTGGTGATGAGCGTCAACCCGGGTTTCGGGGGGCAGGGGTTCATCGACAGCCAGCTGCGCAAGATCGAGGCGGTGAGGAAGCAGATCGACAAGCAGGGCCTCGCCGTCGACCTCGAGGTGGACGGCGGCATCGACCCGTCGACCGCGCCCCGGGCGATCGCCGCCGGCGCCGACGTCCTGGTCGCCGGCACCGCGACCTTTCGCGGCGGTGCGTCGCTTTACGCGGCCAACATAAGCGGCTTGCGGCGATGAGCCTGCTCGAGAAGATCGACCCGCCCGAAGCGGACGAGATCGAGGCCGGCAAGAGGCTGATCCGGGTCGGCGGCGGCCACGGCGCCTCGCTCGGCGAGCAGCTTTCGTCGATGATCCACCGCCTGTCCTGGCGGACTCCGTTCCACGCCCTGCGCCTGCGCGGCCGTCATCCGCTCAAGCTGCTCGCGGTTCCCAAGGACCCGGTGGCCGGGGACAAAGCCGCCGGGGAGGCGCTCCTTCGCGGCCGCTTCATCCGCCGCGGCGTCGAGGTGCCGGCGGAAAGCCTGGACTTCGGCGATCCGGCTCTCCCGGCCGACATTTCAGATTATCTGCACAGCTTCGAGTGGCTTCGCGACCTCGCCGCCGCGGCGACCCGCGAGCGCTCCGCCAAGCTCGCCGAGAAGCTGGTCCAGAAGTGGCTCGCCGAGAATGCCGAGGCGGTGACGGAAAGGGCCTGGCGCGCCGACCTGTGGGGCCGGCGGATCCTCTTCTGGACGGCCTATGCGCCCTACATCCTGTCCAGCCGCGACGCCGCCTATCGCGCCTTGCTCCTCAACACGGTTTCGCGCGGCGCCCGCCATCTCGACAAGGCCGCCGAGAAAGCCCGGCCGGGCCTGGCCCGGATCACGGCCTGGGCCGGAGTCATCGCCGCCGCGATCGTCGTCCAGGGCGGCCCTGCCCGGCTCGGCCGCGGCGAGGCCGGCCTGATGAGGGCGCTCGCCGCCTCGCTTCACGACGATGGCGGCCTCGTCAGCCGCTCTCCCGACGAGCAGCTCATGCTCGTCGAGCTCCTCGCCCAGCTCCGGGCGGTCTATTATGCCGGCGACCGCGACATGCCCGAAGCGCTTGCCGACGCCCTCTCCGGAGCGGTCGGGGCGTTGCTCGGCACCGCGCTCGGCGACGAGGCCCTTTCCAGCTGGCAGGGCGGCAACATGGCCTCGAAGCGGCGCATCGCCGCGGCGGTGGAGGGCAGCGGAGTGCGGGTCCGGCCGCTTCGCCAGCCCCGCGGCTGGGGGTATCAGCGCCTCGAGGCGAAAAGCACGATCGCCCTGTTCGACGCCGCGCCGCCGCCGCCGACGCGCGCCTTCGCCGGCGGCTGCGCCTCTACCCTCGCCTTCGAGCTGTCGGAAGGCGCCAACCGCCTCGTCGTCAATTGCGGCGGCCCGGGCCCTGCGGCCGGCGCCCTGCCCGCCGGGCTGGTCCACGCGCTGAGGAGCAGCGCCGCCCATTCGACCCTGACTCTCGGCGACCGCAATTCGACCGCGGTCCACGACGACGGCAGCCTGGGCAAGGGCGTCTCCCAGGTCGAGCTGGCCCGCGACGAGACCGCCGGCGTGGTCATGGTCGAGGCGAGCCACGACGGCTACGTGCGCCGCTTCGGCCTCGTCCACCAGCGCCAGCTCACCCTCGCCGCCGACGGGCGCGAGCTTCGCGGCCAGGATCTTCTCACTCTCGAGGGCCGCCGGCGCCGCTCCGAGCCCATCCCCTATGCGGTCCGCTTCCACCTCCATCCGGACGTCGAGGCGGCGACCACGGCCGACGGCCAGGGCGCATTGCTCCGGGTCCGCGGCCGGACGGTCTGGCAGTTCCGCTGCCGCGGCGGACGGCTCGCCATCGAGGACAGCCTGTGGATCGACGGCGACGCCCGGCTCCGCGAGACGTCGCAGCTGGTGGTCGCGGGCGAAAGCCCGCCGGACGGCACCGCCATCGCCTGGATCTTCCGCCGCGCGGGGTAGGCGTCATTGCGAGGAGCGAAGCGACGAAGCAATCCAGTTACGAAGTAGGAGCGGCTGGATTGCTTCGCTTCGCTCGCAGTGACGGATGATGCGTGATCATGGAGCTTAAATTGCAGGACAGAGTGAAGATAGAACGGGCCCTGCTCTCGGTGTCGGACAAGACCGGTCTGGTCGAGCTCGCCCGCGGGCTCGAGCGCCACGGGGTCGAGCTCGTCTCCACCGGCGGCACCGCCAGGGCGCGGCGCGAGGCCGG
>DASVPM010000156.1:0-10421 GCA_036382815.1 Allosphingosinicella sp. | reverse complement strand
CGGTCCTCCCGCAGGCGATTGCGCTGCCGTGCGACACTGCCGCCGAAAGCCTGGTCGATCGAGTTCAGTTCCTCGCAGCTCACGCAAATGAAGCGCCGAGCGAGTGCTTCGAGCACGTGCGGAGGGACTTCCCGGATAGCCAAGCCGTTGCGGTCAAAACAATCGAGATATCGTAGAATGATTGAGAATGGAGTACGCTCGAACAGCTCCGCGTCATTGTCCGGCTCGCAGGGGAAAACTATAAGCGGCGGCAGGTTTTTGGATGCCATGCCTCTATCCTTCGCGGTAGAATTCCCTAGCGACGCGGCCAGGCGAGGAGGTCGTCGGCGGGGGCGAGTCCCTCCGTCACGAGATCGGCCCACTCTTGAGCGATCTCGCACCGCCGGTCCCAATAAGCAGCACGATTATAGGCACCCTCGACGGTATTTGGGGGCACGTGGGCCAGCATCAGGTCGATGATCGGCCGGTCGCCGGGTCGCCCGACGCGCTCCGCTTGCTCGTTCATGATGGTGGAGAACGCTGCCCGCCAGCCGTGTGGGACATGACGGCCATGATATCCGATCCGATTGTAGAGATAGCCAAGGGCGTTCTCGCTCATCGGCCGATGACTATGACGGGCGCTTGGAAAAACGAATTTCATCCGCGCCGTCAGCGCGCGAATTGCCCGCAGCGCTTCGACGGCCTGCCGAGAGAGCGGGACCAGGTGCTCGAACGTCTCCTCTTCCTTGCGGTCGAGAACTAGCTTCATCCGTCTCGCTGGTATCCTCCACACCGGCGACTGATTTGGGAGATGCTTGGGATCGTCCCAGTCAATGCCCTCGAACTCATCCCAGCTTACTCCACGCAGAACCCCAGGTCGAACAGCAGTCAAAGCCAGCAGGCGCGACGCCACTTTGGTGACCGGGCTGGCACCGGAGGCTTCGGCCGCCCTCAATAGCTTTCTAAGTTCCTCTATCGAGGTAACCGCAGGCTGCCTCGTCCGTTTCCGCTTAGGCTGAAGCGCCTTCGTGACAACGGCGGCTGGGTCGGAAGTGCAGATTCCTTCCGAAATAGCCTGCACGAAGACCGCTGAAATCCTTTGCCGGATCCTCTTCGCGGTCTCAAGGGACCCTCTCGCTTCAACGAGTCGCAAGGTGGCCAACACCAAGGGAACGTCGACCTCTCGAATAGGCAAGGAACCCAAAGCGGGAAAGACGTCCCTCTCGAGGCTGCGCAACACGTCTGCGGAGTGGATGGGCGTCCAGCGGGCTTCTTGCGTATCGTGCCACTTCCTGGCCACCGCCTCGAACGTAGCCTCGTGGTCCGCAAAGGCGGCAGCGCGGCGACGCAGCATTTCCACTTTCGGGTCCCGGTGGTCCCGCAACTGCTTACGAGCCGAATCGCGGCGCTCGCGCGCTTCCGCTAGTGGAACCTCAGGGTAGGCGCCGAAGGTCAGACGCTTTTCCTTCCCCGCGAACCGGTATTTCATCCGCCACGATTTGAACCCCGTCCGGGTTACAAAAAGATACAAGCCGCCGGAATCGGCGAGCTTGTAATCCTTGTCCCTGGGTTTGGCATGCCGGGCTTTGACATCGGTCAGCATGGTAGGTGCCCCTAACGACTATGACAGATGTCCCGGAAATGCCCCCACTGAGGCTCAGATAGCGCCGGATTCTGCCGAACTGGATCGGACAGCAGAATAGCCAAAAGTGGCAGAAATGCGAGCTTTCTTTGGATGCGATCCGGCTTGGCCGGTTCGCAAGGTGGCGGAGCGGGAGGGATTCGAACCCTCGATACGCTTTTGGCGTATACTCACTTTCCAGGCGAGCGCCTTCGACCACTCGGCCACCGCTCCGCATGCTCTGGAAGCGGAACCCTCTAGGGGCAGGGCGGGCTCAGGGCAAGCGGGCGGCGAACCTGTCCATGGCCCGGGCGAGGGCGATGTCCCGGCCGGTCACGCCGCCGGCGCTGTGGGTGCTGAGCGCGACCGAGACCTTGTTCCAGCTGTTGGACCAGTCCGGATGGTGATCGGCTTTCTCGGCGGCGAGGGCGGACCGGGTCATGAAGGCGAAGGCCTCGCCGAAATCCGCGAAGGCGAAGTCGCGGCGGATCGCCCGCTCCGCCGGGTCGTAGCGCCAATCGGGAAGTGCCTTCAGCGCCTCCGCCCGTTCCTCGTCGCTCAGCGTCATTGTTTCTCCCCTTCATTCTCCTATTATGTCGCCCAGGTGACCGGGGAGCGTCAAACCTTTGCGCCCGACGCGGCGGAGATCGAGCGGCTCGCCGAGGCCGCGATCGGCCGGATGCCCGAGCATTTCCGCCGCCACCTGGAAGGGGTGGTGCTGAGGGTGGAGGATTTCGCCGAGGAGGAGGTGCTGGCCGAGTTCGGGATCGAGGATCGGTTCGAGCTTTCCGGCCTCTATACCGGCCGTCCGATCGGCGAGCGGTCGTCGATGCTGTCGGGCGAGCTTCCCGCCATGATCCACCTCTACCGCCGGCCCCTGCTCGACGAATGGGCGGAGACGGGGGTCAGCCTGGAGGCGCTGGTCACGCACGTCATCGTCCACGAGGCCGGCCACCATTTCGGCTTTTCCGACGACGACATGCACGCGATCGAGGACGCGACGGGTTGAGCCTGCTCGAGCTTAGGGGAGTCGCCTGTATCCGCGGCGGGCGGCTGCTGTTCGAAGCGCTCGACCTGGCGCTGGAGCCGGGCGGCGCGGCGCTCGTCGCGGGCCCGAACGGGGCGGGCAAGTCGAGCCTGATCCGGATCGCCGCGGGGCTTCTCGCGGCCGCGGCCGGGAAGGTCAAGCGCGCCTCGCGGTCCGCGCTCGCCGACGAAGGCCTGGCTCTGGATCCGAAGCTCGCTTTGGGCCGGGCGCTCGGTTTCTGGAGCCGCCTCGACGGCACCGATCCGGCCGAAGCGATGGCGGCGATGGGCCTTGCCGGGCTCGCCGGCGTCCCGGTTCGGATGCTCTCGACCGGCCAGAGGAAGCGGGCGGCTCTCGCCCGGGTGCTGGCGAGCGGCGCCCCGCTCTGGCTGCTCGACGAGCCGGCCAACGGGCTCGACGGCGACGGCCAGGCCCGGCTCGAAGCCGCGATGGCGGCGCACCGCGCCGGCGGCGGCGCCATCCTCGCCGCCTCGCACCAGCCCCTCGCCTTGCCCGGCGCCGCGCTCGTGGCGCTCGGATGAGCGCCCTGCTGCTTCGCGAGCTCCGGCTCGCCGCGACCGGGGGAAGCGCGATTCTGCCGCCGGTCTTCTTCCTCCTCGTCGCCGCACTCTTCCCCTTCGCGATCGGACCGGACTCGGCTTTGCTCGCGCGCACCGGCGGCGGCGCCTTGTGGGTGGCCGCCTTGCTCGCCGCCCTTCTCCCCGTCGAGCGTCTGGTCGAGCCGGACCGGGCTTCGGGCGTCCTCGACCAGCTCGCCGTTCGCGGCCTGAGCGAGGAGAGCGTGGCGCTTGCGAAGCTGGCCGGCCATTGGCTCAGCTTCGGGCCGCCGCTGATGTTCGCGGCCATGCCGGCAGCGGCCCTGCTGAAGCTGCCCGCCCCGATGCTGGCCCGGCTCGAGCTCGGGCTGCTCGTCGGAACTCCCGGCCTCGCCGCCTTGACCCTGGTCGTCGCCGCCTTGACGTCCGGCCTGCGCAGCACCGGCGCGCTCGCCGGGCTTCTCCTGCTCCCGCTGGCGGTGCCGATCCTGGTCTTCGGAGCGGGCCTCACCGAGGCGAGCGGCAGCGCCGGGGCCTTGAAGCTGCTCGCCGCCGCCTCGCTCCTGCTGGTCGCGATCGCCCCCTTCGCCGCCGGCGCGGCGATGAGAGCGGCCCGCGACTGACTAGCCCCTCCCCTGAAGGGGAGGGGCTTTAATCGCGCGACCACCTCGCGAAAATGGCCGTCGGCAGGAGCAGGCCGCGCGCTTCCTCGCGCACCGCCATGTCGCCGCATTCGACCCGGCCGCCGAGGTCGGCCAGGGCCTGCCGCAGCAGCTCCCCGATCGCCAGCGCCGACATGCGCACCGCATAGACGGTGAGGACCAGGAATCGGCTTTCGGGATCGAGCAGCCGGCGGCAGTCGGCGATCAGGCCGGGCAGGCCTTCCTCGAGCTTCCAGACCTCGCCTTCCGGGCCCCGGCCATATTTGGGGGGATCGAGGATGATCCCGTCATAGCGCCGCCCCCGCCTGACCTCGCGCGCGGTGAACTTGGCCGCGTCGTCGACCAGCCAGCGGATCGGCCGATCCGCGAGGCCCGAGAGCCTGGCATTGTCCTTGCCGGCCTCGACCGATTTCTTCGAAGCATCGACATGGGTCAGCCTGGCCCCGGCCCCGGCCATCGCCAGGGTGCCCACTCCTGTATAGCCGAACAGGTTGAGCGCCTCGCTTCCCTCCCCCAGCCGGGCGCGCATCCAGGCCCATTGCGGCGCCATGTCGGGGAAGAAGGCGAGGTGGCGAAACGGCGTCGCCTGGGCGCGGAAGCGAAGCTCCTCCCAGCCGAGCTCCCAGCCCTCCTTCGGCACCGGACGGGCGAATATCCAGCGGCCGCCGCCTTCCTCGTCTGAACCCGGGACGAACTCGCCGTCGGCATCCCACTCCGCGCTCGACGGCGCCCACATCGCCTGCGGCTCGGGCCGGATGAAGCGGTAGCGTCCGTAGCGTTCCAGCTTGCGGCCGTCGCCGCTGTCGACAAGCCCGTAATCGGCCCAGGGCTCGCCGACGAGGGTGTCGAGCCTCACGCCGCGCGGACGGCCGGGAAGCCGATCGTCGCGCGCGCGCGCGGGCCGGCGAGCATCCTGGCGCCGGCTTCGCGGACCTGGTCGAGGGTCACCGCCTCGAGCTCGGCGATCACCTCGGCCGGCTCGACCAGGCGGCCGTAGACCGACAGCTGGCGGGCGACGTAATGGGCCTGGCCCCAGGGGCTTTCCATCGACATCAAAAGGCCGGCGCGCGACTGGGTCCGGACCCGGTCGACTTCGCGCTGGGTGAGCGTATCGACCGTGTCGGCGACGATCTCCTCGATCAGCTGGGCCGCCGAGGCGGATTCGCGCCGGGCGGTCGCGGCATAGACGTAGAAGAGGCCGGTGTCGGCGTGCGGATGGAGCTGGGAGTAGACCGAATAAGCGAGCCCGCGATCCTCGCGCACCTTCTGGAACAGGCGCGACGACATGCCGCCGCCGACGATGTCGGAGAACATGCGGGCGGCGAAATAATCGGGATCGAGCTGGGCCGGCGCCTGGAAGCCCAGAGCGAGATGCGCCTGGTCCGGCGCCGAGCGGCCGACCCGGGTGCCGCCGGTGAACCGCGCCGGCTCGCCCGGCTCGATGGTGCCGGCGGGAAGCCCGTCGAGCCGGGCACGGGCGATGTCGACCAGCCGTTCATGCTCGACCTTGCCGGCCGCGACGAGGGCGAGGCTGCCGGCGCGGTAGCGGCCGCGCCTCCAGTCGTGCAGGTCCTCGACGGTGACCGCGTCGATGCTCGCCTCGTGGCCGAGGACCGAGCGCCCCAGGGGCTGGTCGTCGAAAGCGGCGGACCACAGATCGTCGAAGATGATGTCGGACGGCGTGTCCCGCGCCTCGCCCAGCTCCTGGAGGACGACATCCTTCTCGCGCTCGAGATCGGCTTCGATGAAATGAGGCTCGAGGACCAGATCGGTGACCAGCTCCACTCCGAGCGGGACATGCTCGGCGAGGACGGACGCCATGAAGTTGGTCGAGTCGCGTTCCGTGCTGGCGTTGAGATCGCCGCCGACATCCTCGATCGCTTCGCTGATCTCCCGCGCCGAGCGGCCGCCGGCCCCCTTGAACACCATATGCTCGAACAGATGGGCGATCCCGTTGAGGCGCGCCGGCTCGTGCCTCGACCCGGCCTCGGCATAGAGGCCGACGGCGGCCGTCTCGAGCGCGGGCATCTCGCGGCTTGCGACCTTGAGGCCGTTGGGGAGGATGGTGAGCTGCATGAAGGGCGGGAGGTAATGGTTCGGATCGCGGGCCGCAACCTGGCCGTATCCGTCATTCGGGCGGAAGCCGGAAATCCATGAAGGCCGCCGGCCCGAATCTCACGCGACGGATTTCATGAATCCCGGGTCAGGCCCCGGATGACGGGCCTGGAGGCGAGGGAGGAGGCGCGCCGCCTGCCCGCTTGTGCAGCGCCAGGACATAGATGGCGGCCGCGGCGGCGGCGAAGAAGAACCATTGAAAGGCATAAGCGAGGCTGTTGCTGGGCGCCTCGGCGCTGGGCGGGGCGCTCGCCTGGAGACCCGGGGCCGGGGTCTCGGAGACGATCATCGGCCGCGGCGGCGGCGACTTTCCGGCCAGGCGCTCGAACAGGCTTCCGGACCGGGGTTCGGCGACGATCCGCCCGGCGACTTCGCCGCCTTTCCAGGCGGGCTGCGCCTTCGGATCGGCGGACACCCCCATGTCGGCGGCGAAACCGGGGCCTTCGGCCCCCGTCCGGCAATCGGCGATGAAGCGCGTGCCGCCCTGACCCGAAGCGGCCTTGCCGCCCGTCCGGCGCCAGCGCGTCGGCTCCAGGCAGAAAGCGGTGGCGCGGCGGTAGAGCAAGGTCGCGTCCGCTACCGCCCCGGGAGGCAGCGCCATCGCCGGAAGCGTCAAATTCCTCTCATATCGGCGCTGAAGCGCCTCCTTTTCGTCCGCCCGGCGGAGCTGCCAGAATCCGAGCACGATCATCGTCGCGACGGCCGCGGCGACGAGGATCGTCGGGATCAGCGGAAAGCGCATCAGCGGGAAACCCGCCCCTCGCGGGCGCGGTGGCGGAATTCAAGCGCGAGCAGAAGCCCCTTGGCAAGCCTCAGCAGGCCGACGACGAGCAATGCCGTCAGCGGAAGCCAAAGCAGGACGTGGACCCAGAAAGGCGGTTCGGCGGCAAGCTCGAGCGCGACGGCGAGGCCGGTGACCAACGCTCCGACGACGAGGATCAGAAACGCGGCGGGCCCGTCGCCGACGTTGAACGCCGCGAAGTCGAGGCCGCAGGCCCGGCATTGGGGAGCGAAGCTCGCCACGCCCTTGTAGAGGGTCTTCGCCGCGCAACGCGGGCACAGGCCGCGAAGCGAGACGGCGGCCGGGGTAGGCTCCTTCATATCTCCGTCACCCCAGCGAGAACCAGCACTGCGCCCCTTTCTCCCTGGGGCCCCAGCCTTCGCTGGGGCGACGTGCCTGATTTAGCCGTGATATTCGGCGCCCCAGCCGCCCCAGACGTAGATGCAGATGAAGAGGAACAGCCAGACGACGTCGACGAAATGCCAGTACCAGGCCGCCGCCTCGAATCCGAAATGCTGGTTCGGCTTGAAGTGGCCCTTATAGGCCCGGATCAGGCAGACGATCAGGAAGATGGTGCCGACGATGACGTGGAAGCCGTGGAAGCCGGTCGCCATGAAGAAGGTCGACGAATAGACGTTCTGGGTGAAGGTGAACGGCGCATTGGCATATTCATAGGCCTGGATGCTGGTGAACAGCAGGCCGAGGCCGATCGTCGCCCACAGGCCCTTGATGAGGCCGTCGCGGTCACCGTGGATGAGGGCGTGGTGGGCCCAGGTTACGGTCGTTCCCGAGCAGAGCAGGATGAGGGTGTTGAGGAGCGGGAAGCCGAACGGATTGAGGACTTCCATGCCCTTGGGCGGCCAGGTGCCGCCGATCGATTCGACCCCGGAAGGGAACAGGGCCGCGTTGAAGAAGGCCCAGAACCAGGCGAGGAAGAACATCACCTCCGACGCGATGAACAGGATCATCCCGTAGCGAAGGTGGAGCTGGACGATCGGGGTGTGGTCGCCGGAATGGGCTTCGCCGATGACATCGGCCCACCAGGCGAACATGGTGAACAGGATTCCGAGCAGACCCGCGCCCGCCACATAGCCGCCGCCGCCGATGTCGTGCATCCACATGACCAGCCCGCCGAAGAAGGCGAGCCCGGAGAAAGCGCCGACCAGGGGCCAGATGCTGGGGTTCACCAAATGGTAGGAATGGTTCTTCGCTCCGGCCATCATTCGTCCTCTGTTGTTCCCCGGCGAAGGCCGGGGCCCAGTCCCGGCGCTCGTCTGGAGCGTGTGGGTCTCTAGCTTCCCTCTGCGCCCGAATCCACCGGGTAAAAGGTGTAGCTCAGTGTGATTTCGCTGATATCCTTGGTGTCGGGATCCTCGAGGATTCGCGGGTCGACGAAGAAGACCACCGGCATGCGCACGTCCTCGCCCGGCTTCAGGACCTGCTCGGTGAAGCAGAAGCACTGGATCTTGCTGAAATATTTGCCGGCCTGGACCGGGGTGACGTTGAACGTCGCCGTCCCCCTGACCACCCGGGCGGAGAGGTTCCTGGCCGTGTAGAAGGCCATTTCCCGCTCTCCGATCGTGACGATCTCCCGCGGCTTTTCCGGGCCGAAACGCCAGGGCAAGGACGAGGCCGTGTTGGCGTCGAAGCGGATCGCCACTTCCTTGCCGGCGACCGGCCCCGGGGCCTCGGCGGCGCGCTGGGTGGTGCCGTCGATCCCGGTGACCTGGCAGAACAGGCGGTAGAGCGGCACGCTCGCGAAGGCGAGGCCGACCATGGCCAGGACGAGCAAGGCGGCAAGCCCCGCGGTGCGGCCGTTGCGGCGGGCGAGGTCGCTCATCGAAGCATGCCCATCTTGGCGATGGTGATCGCGTAGACGAGCAGGACGAAGGCGCCGAGCAGCAGCGCCATGATGATCGCCCGGGCCTTCTGCCGGCGCCTGATCTCCTCGTCGCGGGGATCGGTCACGGCAGCACCCGGTCGGCGACCAGTGCCGCGAAGAGCGCGAACAGGTACAGGATGGAATAAGCGAAGAGCTGCTTCTCCGGCTTCATTCCCGCGGGTTCGCTCGCCCGGTTGGCGAGGACCCGCAGGGCCAGGATCAAGAAGGCGAGGCTGAGCGCGGCCGCGACGATTCCGTAGAAGGCGCCGGCGAGGCCGAGCGGCCAGGGCGCGACCGCCGCGGCCGCCATCGGCAGGGTGTAGAAGGCAATCTGCTGCCGAGTCGCCTTCGCCCCCGACACGACGGGAAGCATCGGCACTCCGGCGGCGGCGTAATCGGAGCGGACGAACAGCGACAGCGCCCAGAAATGCGGCGGAGTCCAAAGGAATATGAGCGTGAAGAGGAGGACCGGCAGCAAGGTGACGTCGCCGGTCGCCGCGGCCCAGCCGATCACCGGCGGGAAGGCGCCGGCGGCGCCTCCGATGACGATGTTCTGGGGAGTCCGCCGCTTCAGCCAGACCGTGTAGACGAGCACGTAGAACAGGATCGAGGCGGCGAGGATGGAAGCCGCGAGCCAGTTCGTGCCGAGTCCCATCAGCAGCACCGAGAAGAAGGAGAGGCCGACTCCGAAGTGGAGGGCGGTCTGCCGGTCGAGCCGGCCGGCCGGGATCGGCCGCGAGGCGGTGCGCTTCATCTTGGCGTCGAGATCGGATTCGTACCACATGTTGAGAGCGGCCGCCGCGCCCGCCCCGAGCGCGATGCACAGGATCGCGGTGAAGCCGAGCACCGGGTGGATCGCGACCGGCGCGGCCAGCATCCCGCACAGCCCGGTGAAGACGACGAGGCTCATCACCCGCGGCTTGGTCAAGGCGAGCAGGTCCCGCCAGTCGGCGGGGAGGGCGGTGTCGGCGGTTGCGGTCACTGTGGTCATATAGCTATCCTCGTCACCCCGGCGAAAGCCGGGGCCTCAGGTCGGAAGGTCACGGTCCTTCTCCCCGAGGTCCCGGCTTCCGCCGGGATGACGGGTTTAGTCGATCTTCGGCAGGGTCGAGAACTGGTGGAAGGGCGGCGGGCTCGACAGGGTCCATTCGAGCGTCGTCGCGCCTTCGCCCCAATAATTGTCCGCCGCCTTGCGCCCGGCCATCAGCGACCAGAAGATGTTGATGAAGAAGAACGCCATCGAGGCCGCGACCAGGATGAAGCCGAGGCTGGCGACGTGGTTCCAGCCGGCATAGGCATCCGCATAGTCCGGAACGCGCCGTTGCATCCCTTGCAGGCCGAGGAAGTGCATCGGGAAGAACAGGACGTTGACGCCGATGAAGAACAGCCAGAAGTGGAGCTGGCCGAGCAGCTCGTTGTACATCTTCCCGAACATCTTCCCGAACCAGTAATACCAGCCCGCGAACAGCGAGAAGACCGCGCCGAGCGACAGCACGTAGTGGAAGTGGGCGACCACGTAGTAGGTGTCGTGGACGTTGTTGTCGATGCCGCCGTTGGCGAGCACGACGCCGGTCACGCCGCCGACCGTGAACATGAAGATGAAGCCAAGCGCCCACATCATCGGCGTCTGGAAGGTCAGCGAGCCGCCCCACATCGTCGCGATCCACGAGAAGATCTTGATGCCGGTCGGAACCGCGATCACCATCGTCGCCGCGGTGAAGTACATCTTGGTGTTCACGTCCATTCCGACCGTGAACATGTGATGCGCCCAGACGACGAAGCCGATCACTCCGATCG
>DASVPM010000155.1:0-5054 GCA_036382815.1 Allosphingosinicella sp. | reverse complement strand
CCCGGCAAAGGCCGGGGAGGAATCAAGCCGCCCCCTCCCGGCAAGCCCCCCAAATCCTCCCCGCGATTCCGCGGGGAGGGGGACCAGGCGAAGCCTGGTGGAGGGGCTCTTCCCGGCTCCGAAGACCCCCTCCACCGCGCTCCGCGCGGTCCCCCTCCCCGGCAAAGGCCGGGGAGGAATCAAGCCGCCCCCTCCCGGCAAGCCCCCCAAATCCTCCCCGCGATTTCGCGGGGAGGGGGACCGGGCGAAGCCTGGTGGAGGGGGGTCTTCGGGATGACGGGCGCAGGGACGCGGCTTCTAGCCGCCGATCGCCCGTATCTCCGTCCGCGTCAGCCGCCGCCGCAGCTCCTCGAGGCTGATCCGGCCGGCCGCGGCCTCCTTGTCGGCGGCGGCGACGACCGCGGCGAGGTGGCGCAGATTCTGGTTGATGAGGTCGAGCGCCTGAAGGGTGGCGGCGTGGCGGTGGAGGAAGGCCGGGTCGCTGACCAGGGCATCGCCGACCTGCTCGATATGGCGGGCGGCGAGCTCCACTTCCTCGGCCACCCGAAGGTCGATCGCCCGCTCCGAAAGGGCGGGCCGCACCGGCGCCGGGCGGAACAGGCCGGGGCGCCCGCCGCCGCCTTCGGCCCGGACCGCCGCCTGGATCGAATCCACCCGCGCCTGGTGGGGCGGCGCAACGTAATCGCGGATCGCGGCGGCGGATTCGGTGGGCATGCTTTTTCTCCTGCCGCCGGCTCCAACGCCAAGCCTTTGAGTTGGTTCACTTATTAACCATCTTTAGAGCTTGCCGGGTTAAACCGTGACACCCGGTCATTGCGAGGAGCGCAGCGACGAAGCAATCCAGCCCGGCGACGGCGACGAACGCGGAAGCTGGATTGCTTCGCTCCGCTCGCAATGACGGGCGGCTCATTCCGAGTCGACGACCTAGAGTCGGTCCTGATGAGGCTGAATCGCTTCCCGGCGAAGGCCGGGATCCAGTCCTTCCGGTGGTGCTGCTGGACCCCGGCCTTCGCCGGGGAACATGGGCTTCAATGTCATCAGGACAGACTCTAGAGCCCGAGCCTGTCGAGCGCGGATTCCAGTTCCGGGTCCATCGCCCCCCCGCCTTTGGGCGTCAGCCGGTTGAGGACCGTGCGCAACCTTTTCTGCGCCACCCGCAGGGTCTTGTGCCGGACCTGGCGGAGGGCGTTGGTCCGCCCCGACGGGCTCTCGCCGAGCAGGGCCGCCCATTTGGCTTCCTCCGCCGCCAGAACCGCCAGAGCGAGCCGGAGGCCGTCGCGGCGGCCGTGGTCGTAATCTTCGGTCATCGGCACCTGGGTCCGTCCTTTTAATTCCTCCCCTGCATCTGCATGGGAGGGGGACCATGCGAAGCATGGTGGAGGGGCCTTGCCGAGCCCGAAAGACCCCTCCACCGCGCTTCGCGCGGTCCCCCTCCCCCGGAAATCCGGGGGAGGAATCAGGAAGGGCCGACCTCAGCTGAAAGTCGATACGCCCCGGCGCCCACGTCCTAGGCCGCGCGTTTCAGGGCCATGACCTCCGAGATCGCCCGCGACAGGTCCCGCTCCTTGAACGGCTTGCCGAGCTTGGGCACCGAGGTGCCGGCCCCTTCGGGAAGGCTGGCATAGCCCGAGACCATGAGCACCGGCAGCTCGGGCTGGGTGGCGAGGATCCGCTGGGTCAGCTCCTCGCCGGTCATTCCCGGCATCGCGTAATCGGTGATGATCAGGTCGACGCTGCGCTGCTCGAGCAGCCGGAGCGCCTCGGCTCCGGAATGCGCCTCGAGCACGCTGTGCCCGAGCTCCATCAGCATCGCCGCGGTGTTCTCGAGCACGAGCGGATCGTCGTCGACGGCGAGGATGGTGAGCGGCTCGGCCGCGGCGGGCACGGCATCCGGATCGGCGGATTCGCGCTCGGCCGGCCCGTCCCCGGACCGCGCTTCGGAAACGCGAAGCCAGATCTCCGCCGTGGTGCCCTGGCCCTCGACGCTGGACAGGACGAACTTGCCGCCGGACTGTTGCGCAAGCCCCTGCACCATCGGCAGCCCGAGCCCCGTCCCCTTGCCGATCCCCTTGGTCGTGAAGAAGGGTTCGGTCGCCTGGGCCAGGATGGGCCCGCTCATGCCTTCGCCCTGGTCGATCACGGAGAGCCGGACATAGTCGCCCGGGGCCAGGCCGCCCTCGGCCGCGGCAAGGCTCTCGCGCTGGGCCGCGATGGTGATCGTGCCGCCGTGCGGCATCGCGTCGCGGGCGTTCACCGCGAGGTTGATCAAGGCGAGCTCGAGCTGGCGCGAATCGGCCTGCACCTGCGGGAGGATGAGCGGGAAGCGGGTATCGATGGTGATGCCGGGGCCGATGGTGCGCTGCATCAGCTCGGCCATGCCCCGGACGAGGTCCGAAAGATCGACCGCCTCGAGGCTCAGATCCTGCTTGCGCGCGAAGGCGAGCATCCGCTGGGTGAGCGAGGCGCCGCGCTCAGCGGCCTTGACGGCGTTGCCGATCAGGCCCGAGACGTCCACGCCTTCCTTCAGGCGGCGCTGCGCGAGGCTCAGGCTGCCGAGCACCACCGAGAGCAAATTGTTGAAGTCGTGGGCGACGCCGCCGGTGAGCTTGCCGATCGCTTCCATCTTCTGCGACTGGAAGAAGGCCTCGCGGGTCCTCTCCAGCTCCTCCTGGGAGCGCTTGCGCTCGGTCAGGTCGCGGGTGATCTTGGCGAATCCGATCAGCCTTCCGTCCGGCGCGCGGATCGGATCGATGACGACATTGGCCCAGAAGCGGGTGCCGTCCTTGCGCACCCGCCAGCCTTCGGCCTCGAAGCGGCCTTCGCGCTCGGCCGTCTCGAGCGCCGTTTTCGGGATCCCGGCGGCCCGGTCCTCTTCCGAGTAGAAGCGCGAGAAATGCTCGCCCATGATTTCATCTTCGGAATAGCCCTTGAAGCGTTGCGCTCCGGCGTTCCAGCTGCTCACCCGGCCTTCCGGGTCGAGCATGTAGATGGCATAGTCGGTGACGCTCTGGACGAGGAGCCGGAAGCGCTCCTCGCTTCGGCGAAGCTCCTCCTCGGCGGCGCGGCGCTCGGTGAGGTCGCGGGTGACCTTGGCGAAGCCGACCAGCTTGCCTTGCGGATCCCAGATCGGGTCGATCACGACATTGGCCCAGAAGCGGGTGCCGTCCTTGCGCACCCGCCAGCCTTCCGCCTCGAAGCGGCCTTCGCGCTCGGCGGTCTCGAGCGCGATCTTCGGAACCCGGTCGCGCTCCTCGGGCGTGTAGAAGCGGGAGAAATGCTCGCCGATGATCTCGTCGGCCTCATAGCCCTTGAAGCGGCGGGCGCCGGCGTTCCAGCTCGTCACCGTGCCGGTCGGGTCGAGCATGTAGATGGCGTAGTCGGTGACGCTCTGGACGAGCATCTCGAAGCGGCTCGCGCTGCTCGGCTGGTCTTCGGATTGATTCATACGCCCCCTATGGCCGCGATCTACCGGAACCGTAACGATGCGGTGGGCCTGCTGTTCCTCCGCGCGCGGCCGCGCCTTCCCTACCGCGATCTTAACTCTTTGCCGCCAGAATTGGCGGGCAAGCGGGATGTGGCGGAAGGCATTGTAAATGAGCGCGGAATTCACCCAGGTGATGGTCGGGGACCGGATCGGGCTGTTCGACGTCGACGGCAGCCTCGAGGCCAATTGCCGCGAGGTCGCCGCTCTGCTCGCCAACGATTCGGTCCGGGTCGCCCGCCGCTTCTGGACCCACCTGGCCGGATCGCCGGAGGTCAATGCCGCCTTCTCCGAGGCCGAGATGGACGAGAATGTCCGCAAGATCCTGCCCTACATGGCCGCGAAATACACCGACGTCCGCGCCCAGGCCTGGGCCGATATGGTCGGCGGCTATGTGCTCGACGCGCAATCGACCCATGTCTCGCTGACCACCCTCATCTCCGCGATCAACGCCGCCGCCGGGGAAGGTCATGACATATTGGTCGAGAAGCTGTCGGGCGATCCCGAGCGGCTCGGCCGGCTGGGCCGCTGCATCACCCAGTCGACCCTCCTCGAAGCCGACATGTTCGCGGCGCATTTCAGCCTGCTCCAGGGGCGCGCCGAGCGCGAGAGCCGGCGGGCGCACGGCAAGGGCTTCACCGACGACGTCGTCAGCGCGGTCGAGCGCACCGCCTCCGACAGCCGGATGCTGCGCGCCCAGGCCTCGGAAGCTTCGGCCTCGGCGCGCGGGATGCTCGGCAAGACCTCCGAAGTCGCCGCCGCGGCCGAGCAGTCGGCCCTCGCCATGCGCGACGCCGCCGAGACCGCCGCCGGCCTCATCCGGGCCATCGAGGACGCCCGCCGCGAGGTCGAGCTCGCCGGGGAGGTCGCCACCCGCGCCGGCGATCAGGCCTCGGACGCCGCCCGGGTCAGCCAGGCTCTTTCCGGCCACGTCGAAGCGATCGAATCGATCCTCGGGCTGATTCGCGACATCGCCGGCCAGACCAATTTGCTTGCTCTCAACGCCACGATCGAGGCCGCCCGCGCCGGCGATGCCGGCCGGGGCTTCGCCGTCGTCGCGCAGGAGGTGAAGTCGCTCGCCGCGCAAACGGCCCGCGCCACCGACGACATCACCGGAAAGATCACTGCGATCCAGCAGGCTACCCGCCAGACGGTGGAGGCCAACGGATCGATCCAGAAGACGGTGGAGGACGTCCAGACCTCGGCGGAGCGGATCCGCGAGGCGATGGAGGTCCAGGCGCAGACGGTGACCATGATCACCGCCGCGGTCGACGAGACCGCGCTCGCCGCCGACTCGATGTCCGCAACGATCGCCGCGATCCGGGAGGATACCGAGAATGTCGCGCGCGAGATCGACGGGGTGACGAGCAATTTCGGCCTTGTCGACGAGGAGATGGCCCGGTTCAAGGCCGCCGCCGCCGATTTCGTCAAGCGCTTCGCGGCCTGACGCCGTCCCATTCCCTTTCCCGCCCTTAGGGGAAGGGGCCCGGCCCGCGGAGCGGGAGGCGGGGGGTCTGTGCTTCGGAGTCGGCAAGACCCACACCTCCCACTGCCTTCGGCAGTGGGCCCCTCC
>DASVPM010000154.1:0-11855 GCA_036382815.1 Allosphingosinicella sp. | reverse complement strand
GAAGGCGTCGGTGACGAGCACTCCGTGGTGGAGATTGAGGGCCTTGCGGTTGAAGTCGCCCGAGGGTTTGCGGATCTCGAGGAACTCCTCGATCTCGGGATGCGAGATGTCGAGATAGCAGGCGGCCGAGCCGCGGCGCAGCGATCCCTGGCTGATCGCGAGGGTGAGGCTGTCCATGACCCGGACGAAGGGGATGATCCCGCTGGTCTTGCCGTTGAGGCCGACCGGCTCGCCGATGCCGCGCACGGCGCCCCAATAGGTGCCGATGCCGCCGCCGCGCGACGCCAGCCAGACATTCTCGTTCCAGGTGTCGACGATCCCCTCGAGGCTGTCGGGCACGGAATTGAGGTAGCAGCTGATCGGAAGGCCGCGGCCGGTGCCGCCGTTGGACAATACGGGCGTCGCCGGCATGAACCAGAGCTTCGAGATATAGTCATAGACCCGCTGGGCGTGCTCGGCGTCGTCGGCATAGGCCGAGGCGACCCGGACGAACAGGTCCTGATAGGTCTCGCCGGGAAGCAGATAGCGGTCCTTCAGCGTCTCCTTGCCGAAGTCGGTGAGCAGCGAATCGCGGCTGTGGTCGACCTCGAGCGGATAGATGACCGGGCCCGAGCCGCCGGGCTTCGTCCCCGACGAGTCGGAGGGGGTGGTGGCCACGTCGCTCGCTCCAGTCTCGCTGCTGCCGGAAAGGTCCATCATCCTACCCCTTGTACTATACATGTTCCAGTGGATTTAACCCCACCTTAAGCGCTTTCATGGGGGCGCGGGCGCTTAGTTTCGACTTGCCCCCGATATCCACAGGGCAAGCGGATTCCGCCTCTGCCCGATATAGGGCGAGCAACGGCCGCCTACAATGTCTTGCGTCGCCCCCATGGCAGCGCCACTAGCCATAGTGCCTTAACTCGATTCCTGAGCCAAGACGGTAAATGACTTATCCACCATTTTTCGGTGGGTTGAGGGGATGTGGGGGCGGATGGAAAAATTCCTCCCGGCCTTGGCCGGGGAGGGGGACCGCGCGAAGCGCGGTGGAAGGGTTCTTAAGGGCCCGAAGAACCCCTCCACCAGGCTTCGCCTGGTCCCCCTCCCCCGCGAAATGGCGGGGAGGATTTAATTATTCAGGGAAACGTGCGGGCGTCAGTAGAAAAAGCTCAGGCGCTGCGGGCCATGACCAGGAGGGTGCCGCGGCCGTCGGGGCCGCTCTGCATGCTGAGACCGGTGATGGTCGCCCAGACGGGGGTGCCGCGGCGCGACACGCCGACCCGGTCCCCGAGCTTGGGGGGCTTCACGAAGCCGAAAGGCCGTGCCCGGCTTTCGTCGACTGAGAGTGCGGCCCGAACCATCTTGAGTTCCCTTCCTCGCGGGGGAGCGTCTTAAGCGCCCCCTTCCGCCCCGCCTCGATAGCAGGCTGCCGATTCGGGGCCACCATATTGTCGGACAAAGGTCTGCCGCATCCTGCGCCGGCCGTTGCCCAAACGGGCAGGGAGTTGACGAAATGTGCTAAAATGTGCGCAAAGCGGCGTGCGAGGGAGAGACGGGTGCTGGGCAGCCAGAGCGACGACGAGAGCAGCGCGACCGCCCTGCGGATCCGCGAGGAGCTGGCGCGGCGGCGGCTGTCGCGCCAGTGGCTCGCGGACGAAGCGCGGGTGAGTCTGTCGACTCTCGAGAAGGCGCTTTCCGGCCAGCGCCCCTTCACGCTCGCGACGGTGGTGCGTCTCGAAGGCGCGCTCGGAGTCGCGCTTCGGGCCAGCAAGGCCCCCGAGCCGGCCGCGGCCGACACCGGCCTCGCCCCGGACGACATGGGCGCCTATTCGCGCGCCGCCGTCCATTGGCTGGAGGGCGAATATCTGACGCTTCGCCGGTCGTTCAGCGAGTCGGATGCGATCTTCGCCTACCGGACGCTGATCGAATGGCATGAGGAGACCCACTGCCTCTCGTTCAGCGAAAGCTCGAGGCTCGACCGCGACTTCGAGCAGCACGGCTTCGTCTCCTTCCCCCATCTGTCCGGGCACATCTACCTGGTGACGAATTTCGAGGGACAATATCGGATCGCGATCCTCGGACGGCCGTCGCGGGCAGGCGCGCTCAACGGGGTGCTGACCACGCTCGCCGCCGGCAGCGGCGCCCAGCTGACGCCGGCGGCGACTCCGATCGCCCTCCTGCCGATGAGCCGGAGGGCCGAGGCGGAGGTCGGCCTGATCCGGCCCGGCGACAAATGCCATGCCGAATATTCGGAGCATGTCGCCGCGGTGAGGGACCGGGGCTACGCGATGTTTCCTTACTGACGCTTTTAATTCCTCCCCGAGATTTCTCGGGGAGGGGGACCAGGCGAAGCCTGGTGGAGGGGTTCTTCGGATTCTGTAAGACCCCTCCACCGCGCTTCGCGCGGTCCCCCTCCCCCGGAAAACCGGGGGAGGATTTAGGGCGACCCTAGCCCCCCTCCCCCTTCATTATCCTGTCGACCTGACCGGTGGTTACCGAGTGGTAGAGCGGGCGAGAGCGGGCATAGAGGCTTCGAGCGATCGGACGGCCCCATTCGCCCTGGCCCCAAAATGTCCTGAAGATCGGCGCCACGAACTTTCCGCGCCCCATCGACAGGAGGAAACGTTCGGCCGCCGGTACGGCGGGCTGGTAGCGGTTGGCCAGGGCGAGCTGGAGCCAGGCCGAGAGCACCTCCGCATTCCCGCTGCCCGACAGCCCCAGCGCCCGGTCGATCTCGGCCAGCCTGGGCTGGGGAAGCCGGCGCGGAAGGCCGTTCACGAAGCGCAGCCGCTCCGCCGTCGTCCAGCGCGCCCAGAGCCCGGCCGGGGCGGCGGCGCCGCCGTTGAACCCGGCCAGGGCCGCGTCGACCGGAGCGAAGGCCTTCGGATCAGGCCGGACCGCGTTGGCGGGAAGGCCCGGCTTGTAGACCCATTCGTCGAGCTTCAGCTTCTCCTCGAGCGCCTTGTCGCCCTTGACGAGATTGGCGCGAAGGTCGGCGAGGAAACGGGCCGAGGTCATCGGCTGGAAGGCGTGGCGGTCGAAATAGGAGCGCAGCCACGCGTCGAACCGGTCGCGGCCGAGGGTCCGCTCCATCGTCCTCAGGAACAGGGCGCCCTTGTCGTAGACGATGCCGCTGGAGCCGCCTTCGGTGGTCTCGTCGGGATTGTGCAGGCGGGTGCCCGGAGCATCGGCGCCGAGCTCGGTGAAAGCGCTCTCCATGTCGGCGAAGGACAAGGCCGCCTCCTGACCGGCGCGTCCGGGGCCGTAGAGCGCCTCCATGATCCGGTTCTCGAAATAGGAGGTGACCCCCTCGTTGAGCCAGGAATCGGGCCAGACCGCGTTGGTGACGAGGTTGCCCGACCAGCTGTGCGCGAGCTCGTGGGCGACGAGGCCGACCAGGCTGCGGTCGCCGGCGAGGAAGGTGGGAGTGAGGAAGGTGAGGGTCGGATTCTCCATTCCGCCGTAGGGGAAAGCGGGCGGAAGCACGATCATGTCGTACCGGCCCCAGCGATAGGGCCCGTAGAGCCGCTCGCCTGCCGCGACCATCTTCTCCGTGTCGACGAGCTCGGCGGCGGCGGCGCGGAGCATCGCCGGCTCGGCATAGACTCCGGTGCGCGGCCCGAGGCCCTGGAAGGCGATGTCGCCCGCGGCGAGTGCGATCAGATAGGGGGCCACCGGATGATCCATCCGGAATCGAAAGGCCCGGCCCCCGCCTTCCGCCGGCTCGCCCTCGGGGGTCAGCCGCTCGCCGCTCATCACCGCCTTGAGCGGCTCGGGGACGACGATCCTGGCCTCCCAGGTCTGGCGGATTCCCGGGCTGTCCTGGGTCGGGATCCAGCTGCGGTTGAGGATCGCCTGGCCCTGGCTGAACAGGAAAGGATGTTTCTTTCCGGCCGTCTGCTCGGGAGTCAGCCATTGGAGCGCTTCGGCATCGGGTGCGCTGACATAGGAAATCCGGATCCGCCGGGCGCCGTTCATCTCGACGGTCAGCGGCGCGCCGAGCTCGGGGTCGGACGTGCCGAGAGCGTAACGGAGCGGCTTGCCGCCCTCGTCGGTGACCGACTTCACCTCGAGGCCCTTGCTGTCCAGGACGATGGACTTGGAGCCCGGCCTCGCTTGCACGTCGAGCGTGGCCGTCCCGCCGATCCGCTTGTGGTCGAAATCCGCCTTCAGGTCGAGCGCCACGTGAGTCACCCGCGCCTCCAGCGGGCGGGCGTAGCTTTGCACGTCTTTGGCTTCGGGCGATTCGAGGATCGGCGCCACCTGACGCTCGGCCGTCGCGGCCTCCTGCCCGTTCGGCGCATCCTGATCGGCGGCCGAGCAGGCGGCGAGGAAGGCGAGAAAAGCGAGCGGCAACGGGCGCAAGGCGCAACTCCTATCTTCGGTCGGGGCTTGGGGCCTCCTCGACCAGCCCGACGCCGATGTCCACCACCTGCTCCGCGGCGAGGCCGATTGCGAGCCCGGCGCCGACGTCGGTCGGATAATGGGCGCAGCGCGGAATCTGGGCGAGAGCGAGCGCGCCGCCGGCGACATAGGCCGGCACCGCATATTCGGGATAATCGCGGGCGAAGGCGCCCGCGACCGCGGCCGCGCCGGCGCTGTGGCCCGACGGAAAGCTGGTCTCCTCCTTGGACGTGTGGCGGCCCGGCTTGGGAACATGATCCTTGCCCCGGTCGCCTTTCGAACGCGGCCGGGTGCGGTCGACCCTTTCCTTCACATAGTCCTTGGCGAGCGTGGCCAGGGTGTGGGCGACCAGCATTCTGACCCCGGCCCGGGCGAGGCGGCGGTTGCCCCCCGCGACGCCGGCGGCGATCACCGCCGCGCAGAGGGTTCGAAGCGGCGGCTGGTCGCCGAGCGAGGCGAACCGGCCGAGCATCTCCATCGCCGGCGACCCCTGATAAGGCAGGGCCGCCTCCGCCGCCGCCGCGTCCGCGGCGAGGACGGCCCGGCTCGCTTCACCTTCAGCCACGACCGAAGACCGAGCTGTCGAACCGCGTGAGCAGGTCGCGCGGGCCGTCATAAAGCTCGCAGGCGCCGGCCGCCGCGAGCGCTTCGTCGGGAAAGCCGCCGGAGCGGAAGCCGACGGTCCGGATCCCGAGCTTCCCGGCCGCCTTCGCGTCCCAGGGCGTATCGCCGACCACGGCCACCTCGCCGGCGCCGAGCGGCGCCACCTTCGCCAGCGCGGCCGCGAAAATGTCCGGGCAGGGCTTGGAATTCTCGACATCGTCGGCGGAGGTCGTCGCGCTCACCAGGTCCGCGCAGGCGATGAGGCTGAGATGATAATCCACCTCCTCGGAATGGGAGGAGGAAGCGAGGACTATCTTCACGCCCTCCTCCGCCAGCCGCTCGAACAGGTTGCGCACGCCTGGAAAGGGCGTCGCGCGGGGCAGGTAGTCGCGCTTGAACAGATCGCCCCGGAACGCCTCGAGCGCCTCGCGCCGCGCTTCGTCCAAGCCCGGGAAGAGCGTGGGGATGAGGTTGTCGCCCCCTTTCCCGATCTGCCAGCGAATCTCCTCCAGCGGCTTGTCGAGCCCGAATTCGAGGAAGGCCTCGCGCCAGGCGGCGGCGTGGAGGTCGTTGGTGTCGACGAGCGTGCCGTCGACGTCGAACAGAACAGCGCGCGGGGCGCGGCCGTCGCAGGTCGCAGCTTGATTGTTACCGGTCATTTCCTCCCAACGCGGCAGGAGGCGGCGGTTTCCCTCAGGCCGGGTCGCCGGCCCGGAAGCGGAGCAGCGCGCCGTCCGCGTTGAGTCCGTCGACCAGCGGATAATAGCCGATGAAGCGCTCGATTCCCGGCGACACCGTCAGGCGCCAAGGGCTGCCGTCCTCGAGGCGAAGCTCGAGCTCGACGCAGGGCGTCGAAGGTCGGGGGCGAAGATGGAAGCCGGCTTTGCGCATGTCGCCAATATGGCGCCGACAGGTTCATAAATGGTTGCCGCGCCCGTAACCGTCGGCGCCGCGGCTGTCCCACGCTGCGACGGGGATAAGCAATGATCGCATCGGAGGCACCTTATGGTTCCCTCGACGCCGGACTGTGATAAAAGCCGTGGAAACCAATTTGGGGCCGCGGAGCGCGGCAGGGGAGCGGGGCGAATGCTGGCGATGTCGATCAACGAGGAGAGGCGGGTGGCGGAATCGCTTTCGCCCCAGGTTGCCTGGCCGACCCTCCGGCTGGCCGTGCTCCTGCCCGCCGCCCAGGCCGGCCTGATCGCCGGGGCGCTGCTCGGTTTCCTTCCATACTGGCTGGTGATCCTGCCGCTCGGCTACATTCACTTCGCTTATTACACCCTCGTCCATGAGAGCATCCACGGCAACGTGGTTCGCGGCACCCGCCACGCCTGGGTCCATCGGGTGCTCGGCTGGTGGGGCTCGCTCAACATGATGACCAGCTATCCGGCCCTGCGCCGGATCCACCTTCTCCATCATCAGCATACCAACACCGACGACGACCCCGATTACAATCTTTGCCACGGCCCTTTGTGGAAGAGCGTCGGCCGGGTGGTCTTCCTGCGCACCCTGCTGCTGCTGCCGCTGCCGATCGTCCGGCTGGTGCCGGCGGCGAGCTACACGATCAAGCAGGCGCGGCTGACCTCCCACGAGATGAAGGTCCACGCGATCACCGTCACCGCGCTTCAGCTCGCCTTCTGGGTGGCGGTGGCGCTCGGCTACGCGAAGATCGCGGTGCTGCTCTACTGGCTGCCGATGATGATCGGGCTGGTCCTGCTCAACGTCTTTTTTCAGTGGCTGCCGCACGTGCCGTTCGACCGGACCGACCGCTACGGCAAGGCCCGGGTCTATCTGCCCGTCGCTCACCGGATCCTGCTGGGCCAGAATCTCCATCTCGGCCACCATCTGTGGCCCTCGGTGCCCTTCTACAATTACCGGCCTCTCAACGACCGGCTGCAGCCGCAGTTCGAAAGCGCCAGAAGCGAGACCCTCGTCGCCGCGGAATGACGCGGGTCAGCGGCGGACGGGCTGATATTCGAGCAGCGGGCTGGCCGAGCTGAGGCCGGGCACCTGCGAATAATGACCGATGAAGCGCTCCATGCCGGCAGAGACGGTAAGGTCCCAGCCGGCGCCGTCGGGCGTCCGAAGCATCAGCTGGAGTTTCGCCGGCGGCCGGGTCGGCAGCGGAAGACGGGCACGCATATGATTGAACATGCTGCCTAAACTGCCCGGACCCGGAGCCGGTTCCAGCTCATTATCCGGAAATCGAACGCCCTTAATTCAAGATAAAGAAGTTTAGGCGACAAGGCCCGGTCCGTGGGGAGGATTAGTGGCCAGCATCGTCGCGAAGCTGCGAGACATCGCCAAGATCGATCGGGCGGTTGCCGACGAAGTGCGTCGCTCGCTGGTCGAGACTTTGTTCGCCTCCGCGACATCGCTCGGCGCGGGCGCCGTCGCCGGCGCGGCCTGCAGCACCGCCATCGCCGTCTCGAGCGGAGATCCCTGGCTGACCGGAATGGCGGTCGCGATCGCTCTCACCGGCGCCCTCCGCCTCGCCCACGCCGTCTTCTTCCACCGCGTCGGCGAATATGACGCCACCGGAAGCGCGAGATCGGAGACGGTCTACGAGCTCGGCGCCTGGACCTACGCCGCCTTGCTCGGCGCGATGGCCCTGCTCACCCTGACCCGATCCGGCAATGCCCTCTACCACCTGCTCGCCGCGGTTCTGACCACGGGCTACGCGGCCGGCATTTGCGGGCGCAATGCCGGACGGCCGGTCATCGCCATCGGCCAGCTCGCGCTCGCCTCGGCGCCGATGTCGATCGGCCTGTTCCTCAGCGGCGACCCGCTCCGCTGGGTCCTCGGCGGAGTTAATTGCGCCTTCATCATCGGAATGGTCGACATCACTCTCCAGACCTATTCGGCCATCCTCAAGGCGATGTCGGCGACCCGCGAGCAACGGAGCCTGACCGACCGGTTCGAGCGGCTGGCCCGCTACGACGCGATGACCGGCCTCGAGAATCGCGGCTCCTTCCAGGAGCGCCTTCAGTCCGAGCTGGCCGCGGTACAGTCGGGCGAGCATGGAGAACTCGCGGTGCTTTGGGTCGATCTCGACCGGTTCAAGGAGATCAACGATTCGCTCGGTCATCCGACCGGCGACGGAGTGCTTTGCAGTGTCGCCCGGCAGCTCTCCTCGATCGTCGAAGGGCGCGGCAGCGTCGCCCGCTTCGGCGGCGACGAGTTCGTCCTCCTCGCCCGCGGCAGCAAGCCCTATTTCGCCGAAGAGCTGGCTCGCGAGGTGATGCGGGGCCTCTCCGTGCCGATGACCATCGAAGGCGCCTCGCTCCAGGTGACCGGATCGATCGGCGCCGCGGTGGCCCCAGGCCATGGCACCGAGGCCGACACGCTGCTCCAGCATGCCGACATGGCGCTCTACCATGCCAAAGCGAACGGCCGGAACGACTTCTGCCTGTTCGAGACGAAGATGCAGGAGGAGTTCCAGAAGAAGCGCAGGCTCGAAGGGGCGCTCAAGGAGGCGATCGAAAAGGGCGAACTCGAGGTCTATTACCAGCCCATCGTCGACCTGAAGACCAAGAAGGTCACATGCTGCGAAGCCCTGCTGCGCTGGCACCATCCCGAGCTCGGAATGGTCAGCCCGGCCGAGTTCATCCCGCTCGCGGAGAGCACCGGGCTGATCTCGCCGATCAGTCACTGGGTGCTTTACCAGGCCTGCGCGACGGCGGCGAAATGGCCGGAGGACGTCAGCATCGCCGTCAACATGTCGCCGGCCCTGCTCAAGGACCTCCACCTGAGCCACATGATCCTGTCGGCCCTCTATCGTTCGGGGCTGGCGGCGCGTCGGCTGGAGCTGGAGATTACCGAGAGCGTGCTGCTGGAGGAGAATCCCCAGTCCAATTCGCTGATCCGGGAGTTCCAGCGGATCGGCCTGAAGCTCTCGATCGACGATTTCGGGACCGGCTATTCGTCGCTCACCTATTTGAAGAAATATCGCTTCGACAAGATCAAGATCGACACCAGCTTCATCGCCGACGTCACCAAGAGCCGCGAGGCGCGGGCGATCATCCACGCGCTGGTCAGTCTCGCCGCGGAGCTCGACATGGAGATCGTCGCCGAAGGAATCGAGACCGAAACCCAGCTCGGCTACGTCACCGGCGCGGGGTGCACGGCCGCCCAGGGCTTCTTCCTGGGCCGGCCGGTGCCGGAATCGGTGATCAACCGCCGGCTCGAGATGCAGGGCCGCGGCGAGGAATGGCTCGAGGCGGACCCCGCGCCCGAAAGCCTCAGGCGGCTGCGAGCCTAGTCTGAGCGCTTCCCAGGCGACGCATGAGCTTGAGATCGGCATCGGTAAGGCAAAGCGCGCTGTCGGCCCAGACTTCGACAATCGCGTTCAGCTCCTCGAGCGTGATCGGATTTGCGAGGCTCGACGCATGGTAGATGCCGCGATGCCCCGCGTGGCGCCGTCCGTTCTTGGCGATATAGGCTCGCACCGCCTCCTCGCCGCAGCCCGGCTCGGCAAGGATGTGAACGATTCCCATCTCGTGCATCTCCTCCGCCGTGTAGAGGCGGTTGGAGAGCATCATCTCCTCCGCTTTGGCGAGGCCGATCTTGCGCGAGAGCAGGCTGTGCGCCCCCATGCCCGGGAACAGGCCGAAGGCGATCTCGGGCAGGCCGAAGCGCGACCCTTTTTCGGCGACGATGAGGTTGAAGCTCAGTACCGCCTCGAAGCCCCCGCCGAGCGCGTCGCCCTGGACGAGCGCGATGGTGACGATCGGAAGCTCGAGCCGCCGCATGTTGTTGTGGAGGATCGAGACGCAATCGCGGCCGTAGCGGACGAGGCCTTCGCGATCGCCGGCGGCGATGAACCGGGCGAACAGCTCCAGATCACCACCGAGGTTAAAGATGCCCGGGAAACGCGATCCGAGAACCAGATATTTGAGCCCTTCGCGCGGGTCCGCGAACTCGCGGCCTATTTCCGCCTGCCAGCGCTGGAAGTCGCGAAGCATGGCCCGGTTGAAATTGGGGCGGTCGACGGGCGTCATATGCGTCCACAAGGCGCCGGTCTCGGCCTCCCAGCGGACCTCGAGCTGGCCGAGGTCGAACAGGCGCGTGCCGGCCGGCCGTTCGCGGTGCTGGAAGGGGAGATCCCCCGTGCGGCCCTCCGTCACGACCGCCATCGGGATAGCCTCATCGGAGGCCGGAAGGCTGAAATGTTGATTCATCGTTTTGCCCCAAGCATTTGGTATACGCATCAGTAAGCATAGAAGCGGCTGTGGAACAATCGGGCGCAGGCACGTTCCGGGCGTTAACCGTTTAGGTGTTGCCGAGGGAACTCGTATTGGTCCGGGGATGGACCGTCAAATATCCGTTTCGGATACAAATTAAAAAGGTTGAGAAACAAAGATTTCGTTTCTAACCCATAGGGAAATGGGGCGCGGACATGGGTCCGAAATGGGGGACAAGAATGATCGGGAAACCTGGCGGGTGGCGTCGCGGCGAGAGGCGCCTGTTGCTTTTCGGGACGACGGCGGGTCTGGTTATGACCGCCGCCGGCACGGCCGAAGCCGCCGCTTTCTACCTTCAGGAACAATCCGTTAGGGGATGGGGCCGGGCGAACTCCGGAGAAGTGGCGGATCAGGGCGCGGCGTCGCTGTGGTGGAACCCGGCCGCCATCGCCGGCGCGACCGAGGCCGAGGCGGCCTTCGGCGCCACCGCGGTTTTCCCGAGCGGCAGGGTCAGCGATGCGGGCACCCTGATCGATCGTCCCGGCGTCGCTCCCGAGCCCGTCGGGGGACTGCCCCGGCTCCGCGACCCCATCCTTCGCGGCGTCGCTCCGAACAACGCCTTCGCTCTGCCGCTCGGCGACCGAATCGCCCTCGGCCTCGCGGTCACGGCGCCATTCAGCTTCACCAGCGACTACGACCCGGCCGGCTGGCAGCGTTATTCCGCGATTCGAAGCCGCCTCCTCACGCTCGACTTCCAGCCCTCCGTCGCGGTCAAGGCGACCGAATGGCTCAGCGTCGGCGCGGCGCTGAACATCCAGTATAGCGACGCCTGGCTGTCCAACGCTTTGCCCAACCTGACGCCCGGATCGCCCGACGCCCGGCTTCGGCTCACCGGGAACGGATGGGACTTCGGCTGGACCGCCGGCCTCCAGCTGCGGCCGGCCGAGCGGGTGACGATCGGCCTCGCCTACAAGTCGGCGATCGAGCACAATACGCAGGGTCCGATCGAAATCACCGGCCTCACCGGCCCGCTCGCGTCGCGCAACCTGAAAGGCCCGGCGACCGTCCGCTTCTCGACCCCCTGGCAGCTCATCGCCGGCGCCCGGGTCGGAGTGACGAGCGGCCTGACGCTGAACGCCCAGGCGGTCCATTTCGGCTGGAGCCGGTTCGACCTGCTCGACATCTCAGGCCCGGTCAACAACGCCATCGTCGAGAATTACAAGGATACGTGGAGCGTCGCCTTCGGCTTCGATCAGTCGCTCGGCGAGCGGCTCACCCTCCGCGCGGGGGTTCAGATCGATCCGACCCCGACCCGGGACGCGAACCGCGATCCGCGCGTGCCCGACGGCGACCGGATGGACTACAATGTCGGCGCCAGCTACCGGATGAGCAAGCGCATCTCGCTCGACGCCGCCGCCGGGCTGACCAAGGTGGAAGACAGCCCGATCGGCCGCGATGAGCGCTTCTACGCCGGCACTCCGGCGCAGACCGACATATTGACCGAAGGCCGAATCGAAAAGCAGCACGTCATCGTCGTCGCCCTCGGCGGCCGGCTGACCTTCTGACCTACCGTTATCCCGGCGCAAGCCGGGATCTCGGGGCAAGCAGTCTGGGCGGTCTCCCTGAGGTCCCGGCTTTCGCCGGGATGACGTTCGGAAGCGGAACTAGGCCCCCGAGCCTTCCGAG
>DASVPM010000153.1:0-1634 GCA_036382815.1 Allosphingosinicella sp. | reverse complement strand
ATTGCCGGCGCCGCCATTGACGAGGTCCGAGGCGCCGAAGGCGTTATCTTCGAACAGGAAGACGTCCTGGCCGGCGCCGCCGACGAAGTCGTCGCTGCCCAATCCGCCCAGCACCCTGAACGAGCCGGTGGTCTCCGCGCCGCCGCGGAAGGTGAAGTTCTCGCCCGCCCGAAGCCGGGAGCCGTCGAACGACATTACCCGCAGGAAGGTGACGTTCTCGTCCACCGTCGTCACGCTGTAGCTGTAGCTGTTGTTGGCGAGATCGCCCCGGCTCGTATCGTTGCCGGGGAGCAGGACGACCGTCTCCACGTCTACGATTCCGGTGCCCAGCGTCAGCGCATTGGCGCCGGTGTAATTGCCCTGGATCTCGATCCGGTCGCCCCCCGGGCCGCCGTCGACCGAATCCTGCGACGTCAGCGTCGCGCCGAACACGAAAGTGTCGTTCCCGCCAAAGCCGTTGGCGGCGTCGTTGCCGCCCTGCTGAAGGAAGAACAGATCGTCGTTGGGAGTGCCGTTGAGAACGTTGTTGCCGCTGTCGCCCGTGTACTCGCCGGCGGTCAGGCTCATCACACGCTGCTTGATCTCGAAATTGCCGGGCGC
The DNA here is from genome assembly GCA_036382815.1 of Allosphingosinicella sp. Taxonomy (GTDB): domain Bacteria; phylum Pseudomonadota; class Alphaproteobacteria; order Sphingomonadales; family Sphingomonadaceae; genus Allosphingosinicella. The sequence goes on along the minus strand of DASVPM010000153.1, from coordinate 1,034 downwards.
GTCGGCTTCCGAGGCCCAGCTGATGACGATATTGCCGTTGGCGAGCTGGACGACCGAAGGCGCCTCCTGAACGCCGGTGAACTTCTCCGGGACCAGTATCTCGGCCGACATCGACTCGCCGGTCGAGCTGAGCCGTTCCACCCGAAGCGAGTAGGAGCTGCCGTCGTCGCCCGATTGGGTGAAGTAGACGACAACCAGGGAGCCGTCCGACAGGGCGACGATGTCCGACCGGCTGACGACGCCGCCCGGCGTCGTGTTCAGAATCATGACCGGATCCCGCGGCTCCACATTTGTGAAATAGAGGGGGGTCGCCTTGATGCTCGTACCCGAGTTCCAGATCGCGAGGGTGCCATTGGGCGCGATGTTCGGAAGCGATTCATCCTCGCTCAGGCCCGCGCCGGCAACGACGACTTCCTCGCTCGAGCCGGCCTGGAGTACGATCGTGCCGCGGATCACATCCCCGCCCGGCTCCCGCGATTCCCAAACAACGTTCAGGCCCCCGCCCGGCCTGGAGCCGACCTGAGGATCGACCTGGTCTCCGGCGCTTACGGTGTTGAGGATGGATGGTGCCGTGCCGGAGGTGAGGTAGGTATATTTGACGATGGCGATCTCTTTGGTGAACTGGGGCCCTGGGTCGTACTCCCACACGATCGCCAGCCGGCCCCCGCCATACATTCCGGCAACGGGCTTGGTCCCGCTGATGTTGCCGCTGAGCAGGACGTCGGTGCTCGGAGTGCCGGCCGGGTCGAGTTGATGGAAGGAGAGCGCGGTCCCGTCCTCGCCGAACCGGCGCCCGCGAATGACGCTTTTGCCGCCCTCGGCGCTTTGCCAGACCACGATGAAGGCAGGCGGCCCGTTCGGATTGGTGTAGGAGACGACCGAGGGCAGGTCCTGGTCGCCCGCGGTCGTCGTGTTGACTAGGAACTCCGAGCCGACCTTAGATCCGTCGGCGGCGAAAAGCTGGCCCATGATCGCCTTGCCGGAACCGTCGCCGACGTCTGAGGCCCAAACCGTCACGTAGGTGCCGTTCGTGA
>DASVPM010000152.1:0-3426 GCA_036382815.1 Allosphingosinicella sp. | reverse complement strand
TGCCCCGGCGGGCGCGAGCCGCATGGCCATCGGCTCGAAGCTCATTCCGCCGCGGGTCACCGGCTGCTTGCGCGCATGGAGGTTGCCGACGAGCACCAGGACATGGTCGTAGCGTTTCGCTTCCGCTGCGCGGCGGACATTCTCCGCCTGCGCCGCTTCGTGCGGTCCCTGGCCGGGCAGATCCTTGAAGCGCTCGCGCTGCTCGGCGTCGCGAGCTCCGTTGAAGGCCACCACGTCGATGCGGCGTCCGCGTTCTTTCAGCCGGTGAAGGCGCAAGAGAAGCTCGAACATGGCCTGGCTGGCGACCCCGTCCTTGCGTCCGGCCCAGCCCAGCGCCCGAAGCGCGGCTGGAAACTGCGCATCCGGCAACGACCATGCGGCCTGGAGCGCGGGATCATCGGTGGCATTATGCTCGACCCCGACGAGCACCCGCGCACCTTTAGCAGCGAGCCCGCAGGCGGTAGCCTCGACGAAGGCCGGGGATTCGCGCGTTCCGTGCACCTCGCCGAAGATGATATAAGGGGTCTTTCTTGCGGCGACCCGCGACCACCCTTCGGGGACCGAGCAGGCGACGGCGTCCGTCCCGGCGGACCTGAAGGCGGAGGCCGGTTGCGCTCCGCCGGCCGCAAGATTCGGGCCGACGAGAAAGCTCCACAGCAACAGCGCCCGCATCTCTCATGCCCCCGTAATCGGCCTGCCCCTCAAGCTCGGGCGGGGCGGCAGCCAAGTCAACCCGCTCGCGGGCGTCAGGTCAGCTCCTCCAGCCTTTCCTTCATCCGGACAAGGTCCGCGACGAATTTGCGATATTCCGCCTCCTTATTGTCCTGCACCCTCAGCAGGAAGCTGGGGTGGACCGTGACCCAGGCTTCGCCGCCCTCGGGCAGATCGTGGGCCCTGCCGCGCATTGACGTGATGGTCACGGCCTTGCCGAAGATGGAGCGGGCGGCGGTGGCGCCGAGGGCGACGGTGAGCGGAGGGCGGATGAGCAGGCGCTCCTGCTCGATCCACCAGCGGCAGGCCTCGATCTCGCCGGCATCGGGCTTGGAATGGATCCGGCGCTTGCCGCGCTGCTCGAACTTGAAATGCTTGACGGCGTTGGTGACGTAGGCGGCGCGCCGGTCGACCCCGGCCTCGCCGAGGGCGCGGTCGAAAAGCTGGCCGGCCGGGCCGACGAAGGGACGGCCGGCGAGATCCTCCTGGTCGCCCGGCTGCTCGCCGACGAACAGGATCGAGGCGTCTAGCGGGCCTTCGCCGAACACCGTCTGGGTCGCGCATTTGTAGAGGTGGCAGCGGGTGCAGACCTTCGCCTCGTCGCGAACCGCGTCCCAAGCCGCGCGAAGGTTGCCGCCGACATGCCCTCGTCCCTGATCGACCATCTTCGCCTCGCGCGCCTGCGCCCCCGCCATCAACTCCCCCACCAACGCCGTCTCGGGCATGTTTTTCCAGTATTTCTTCGGCATCTCCTTGAGCATCGCCCCCTTCTTGAGGCGGGCCGGGTTGAAGATCGAGGCGTAATAGGTTTTCCAGACCGACTCGATCGGATCGCCCTCGGGGGCGTCCACCCGGGAAGCGCCGGGCCCTTCGCTCAGAGTCTCGCCGTCCCAGTGGAGCGACAGCGAAGGGGTCAGGATCGACCAGGCCATGTTGGCGAAGCGGCGGACGAAGAAACCGGCATTGTGCCGGACGATATGATGCTCCGGCTCGAACCAGGCCACGAAGCGTGGGCCGTTCGCGGTCTCGACTTCCCGGAAACGGAGGAAGGCCCGCATCTTGTGGACGTCGCGGCGAACCGCCTTGGCCATGCGCTCGATGCGCTGGACGAGCGGATCGGCGCTGTCGGCGAGCAGGCCGGGACGCTCGCGAAGGCGCAGGAGAAGGGCGTAGAGCAAGGCGAAGCGCTCGGGATCGGAGTGGCAGACCGCGCTTTCGGCGAGGGTGAGGAAGGCGCGGGGGACCGAGAAGGCGCCGCCGCCGGAAGGGAGGGGGGCTTGGGTGGCGAAGAGATCGCCGGCGGAGCCGCCAACCTGCCAGCTGATCTCAGCAGCGGCAATGCCCGCACCGGCCAAGGCGCGGGCGGAGTCGCGCCAGCCATCGAAATCGTCTTCGGAGGAGAGGGCGACGGTCCTCACTACCCCCTCTCCCTGCAGGGGGGAGGGAGGGGCCTGCCGCAAAGCGGTGGGAGGGTGAGGGCAATTCGGGCACCCGCACCGCCCTCACCCTGGCGCTTCGCGCCGGTCCATGCGCAGGTGAACCGTGCCCCGCACGGTTCAGCCCCGTCCGGGGGACAGGGCGACCTGCGCATCCCCTGCAGGGAGAGGGATTTCACCCGAACAGCTCGAGCTGGTTTTCCTTCGGTTTTATCCATGCGCCGAGATCCGCTTTATCCGTGAGCAGCGTCGGCCGCCAACCCTCGGCGCAAATGAACGGCCGCACCTTGGCGACCGAGACCGTTAGCCGGCCCACGTCCTCGAGCCGGAGCCTGCGCCAGCGGCGGCTCTGGATCAGCTTGTCGACCGCCTTGACGCCGAGGCCGGGAACCCGGAGCAGGGCCTCGCGGGGCGCTCGGTTGACGTCGATTGGGAAGCTTTCGCGAAACTTGAGCGCCCAAGCGAGCTTGGGGTCGATGTCGAGGGGGAGCATGCCGGCCGGATCGGCTGCCGAGGCGACTTCGCCCGGCGAAAAGCCGTAGAAGCGCATCAGCCAGTCGGACTGGTAGAGGCGATGCTCGCGCATCAGCGGCGGGCGGCGCAGCGGCAGCACTGCGGACGCGTCCGGGATCGGCGAGAAAGCGGAATAATAGACCCGGCGGAGGCGGAACCGGTCGTAGAGACCGCTGGCCCGGCCGACGATGTCGGCGTCGGTGGCGGAATCGGCACCGACGATCATCTGGGTCGACTGGCCGGCGGGGGCGAAGCCCGGCGCCGACTTGAAACGCTTCTTCGAGTCCGCGCCGTCCTCGATCGCCGCGCGCATGTCCTTCATCGCGCCCTCGATGCGGGCCCCGTCCTTCTCGGGGGCGAGCCGGGCGAGGCCGGCGGCGGTGGGAAGCTCGATGTTGATCGACACCCGGTCGGCATGGACTCCGGCGAGCCGGACCAGCTCCGGATCGGCATCGGGGATCGTCTTCAGATGGATATAGCCGCGGAAATCATGGTCTTCGCGAAGGCTTCTCGCCACCTCGACCAGCTGCTCCATGGTGTAATTGGAGGAGCGGATGATCCCGGACGAAAGGAACAGTCCCTCGATGTAGTTGCGCCGGTAGAAGGCGAGCGTCAGCCGGACGACCTCCTCCGCGGTGAAGCGGGCGCGGCGGACGTTCGAGCTCTTGCGGTTGATGCAATAATGGCAGTCGAAGATGCAGCTGTTGGTGAGCAGGATCTTCAGGAGCGAGATGCAGCGGCCGTCGGGCGCGTAGGCGTGGCAGAT
>DASVPM010000151.1:0-4306 GCA_036382815.1 Allosphingosinicella sp. | reverse complement strand
CGGAGCGACTGCAACGTCTACGACGTCGAGGCGCGGTGGCAGTCGCCGCTGCCGGCGGCCGATTACCGGGCCCTGGTCCAGGCCGCCGAGCGCGTGGGCACGCCTCGGCCCGACGCTTTCTCGAACGAGGACCCGGCGCGCGACGGAGAGGGGCTGGTCACCGACGGGACGACGATCGAGCTTCGGCTGAAGCGGTTCGGGTGGGAGGCGCGGCGGACGCTCAACCATTATGCGCCGGGCGGGGCGGCGGTGTCGGCGATCTTCCAGGCCCTGGTAGCGAAACATGTGCCGGCAAACGCCCGTCCCGACCCCGCCTGGAGGACTCGCCGACGGGATTAAAGCGCTTGGGCGCCTTTTTGTGACGGCGACGGAACATAGGTTCCTATCGCAGGTTAGGAACGGGTCGCGTCACGCAGCGGCTTGGCAGCTTACTCCCTCTGCCGACGGGCGCCCCGGCCGAAGCCGGGGCGTCTTGGCAAGGGAGGGCGAAAGGAGACATCATGAAGAAGATTCTGATCCTGCTCGCGGCGGCAGGCGGCCTCGGCCTCGCGGCGTGCGACGTCGACCAGACCAAGAATGCCCAGCTTCCCGACGTGGACGTGAACGTCAGCGGCGGGCAGGCGCCCGAGTTCAACGTCACGACCCCCGAAGTGAATGTCGGGATGGAGAACAAGACCGTCCAGGTTCCCGACGTCGACGTCAAGGTTCCGGCGGAGAACGCCCAGTAGGCGCGCCGACCGCTCTGTCGGATCGGAAGGGCCCCGCGGAGACGCGGGGCCTTTTTCGTGAGACGCCGCCGGCGCCGAAGCCGGCCGTCAGACCCCGTGTGGGTTAAGAACCGGCGGCGGGGGCGGTGTAGCGGGGGCGGCGAGGCCGTGGAGGCGGCCTTCGTCCCGCTTCACGCGCTCGTGGCTGCGCAAGGTGGCCGCCTTATTTCCCGCTCGGTCCGGCGAGGACCGGGGGGACGCAGAAGGCCTGCCGGGCGACGGCGGGGCCCCGCGGCATCAATTTCTCGCGGACGATTCCGCCGCGCCGCGCGCAATCGGCGAGGGGGATGTCGTAATGGACGATCCGGCGGGTATAGGCCGGGCAAACGTCGCCACAGGGGTGGATCGCGACGACCAGCAGGCCGCGGTGACGGCCGAGCGCCACCCGTTTGAACATCATGGCCCGCTTGTCGAACGGCGCCGAAGCGTAGGCGGCGAGATCCGAGTCGGCCAGCCGGCGCCGCGGAGCGGGGCGGTCGCCACAGGCGGCGGCGGAGGTCGCGGCGGCGAGGGCGAGCCCGATGGCCAGGGCTGGGATAGTTCGGTTCGGCATCGCGCTCCTCCTGCAATAGCCCGAAGTCGTTACGGGCCCGTAGCTGAATGGGGGATGATCGTTTCGATCGGCCCTACTGGGAGTTGACCGCTCCCGCATTGCCGTTTCCGGAAATGTTGCCCGCTATCTGGTTGAGGAGGGCGTCGGCCTCGTTCTCCAGCGGGGCCGACTGGGCCTCGACTCCATTCTCGGCTTCGGAGCGGATCTGGTCGGCGCGCTCCTCGAGCTGGCGCGACACTGTCTCGGACCTGGCCTGGATGTTCTCCGGCTCGGCCTCGCAGGCCGGGAGGAGGAGCAGGGACACGAGGAGGGGAGAGAGGCGCATGGCGCCCTATACGTCATTCCCGCGAAGGCGGGAATCCATTCCAGGGCCGTCATTGCGAGGACCCCTTCGACGCCGCCTGCGGCGGCGCTCAGGATAAACTGCTGCTGAGCAGCAGCGACGAAGCCATCCAGCCGCGGTGCCCACAACGGCGCTCCGCCGGGTCGCTTCGCTTGCTTGCAATAACGGGAAAAGTGGGGAGCTTCTGTTGCCCGGTGCTCCCCGTACCGCTGGAACCGATTCTGTTGCCCGGTTCGGCCCAACCGCGCTTTTGGCCTACTTAATCTTATCCGTGAGGATTGGGATTAAGCAGCAATCGCGAGCGCCTCGTTATCGTTGGCACTTGTGGTTATGAACGGTTTTACGGCGCATTCAGGCCGGGCAAAAACAGCGCTTTTCAACACACGTCGATCCTAGTTCGGCCCCATCAGCTGAGCCGCTGGGACGGCACGCTTCATGCGTGTCGCCCCGAGGCTCGGCCCACCTGGTGGAGCCGCCGGGTACCGCCCCCGGGTCCGCTGCGTCTATTGCACGCCGCACTTTATCACCATAGCCGGGCGAACCCGGCAGTCCCCATATAGGCGATCGCGGCTGAATTTAAAGTGAAAGACGGCCTACCCGTTGCGGGGGCGAAGCGAAGTCCCTACTTGCTTGCCCACAGTTGAACGAGGGACCTGACATGAAGCGCACTTCCCTGATGACCGCCTTCCTGGTTCCGGTGGGCGCGGTTTCGCTCTCCGGCTGCGGCGTGAACTCGATTCCGACCGCCGAGGAGGAGGCCAAGGCCCGCTGGGCGGACGTCCAGGCAGCCTATCAGCGCCGCGCCAGCCTGATTCCCAACCTGGTCTCGACCGTGAAGGGTGCGGCAGCGTCGGAGGAGCGGATCCTGACCCGGGTCACCCAGGCTCGCGCGGACGCCACCCGGATCACGGTCAGTCCCGACCAGCTCACCGATCCGGCGGCCATGCAGCGCTACGCCGCCGCCCAGAACCGGCTGAGCGCGTCGATCATCCCGCTGCAGCGCCTCCAGGAGGCCTACCCCACGCTTCAGAGCCAGGCCAATTTCGGCACCCTGATGAGCCAGCTCGAAAGCACCGAGAACCGGATCAACATCACCATCAAGGATTATAATACGGCCGTTCAGGGCTATAATACGCGCATCCGCACCTTCCCCGACGTGATCGGGGCCAAGGTGATCTACGGCGCGAAGCCGATGGCGACCTTCCAGGCGACGACTCCGGGGGCCGACCAGGCGCCGGACGTTAATTTCGACACGAACACCGGCGCTTGACGCGCCGGTGATCCGGACTTTCCTCCTCCTGCCGCTGCTCGTACTGGGCAGTGCCGCGTGCGACGCACAGGCGCCGGCGGGCAATGCCCAGATTCCGCCCCCCATCGTCCGGCTTTCCTCCGCCGAGGCGTCGGCGAAGTCTCTGCCGCCGCTTACCGGCCGGGTGGTCGACCGGGCTGGCATCCTTGACGCGGCCGCCGAAGCGGAGCTGGGCGCGAGTCTCGAGGCCTTGGAGAAGCGAACCACCGACCAGCTGGTCGTGGTAACGGTGCCCAGCCTCGACGGCGAACCGATCCGGGATTACGGCATACGGATCGCCAATGGTTGGGGGATCGGTCAAAAGGATATCGACAACGGCGTGCTCTTGATAGTGGCCCCGAAGGAACGCCAGGCGAGGATCGCGGTCGGCTACGGTCTCGAAGGCCTGCTCACCGACGAGCGCGCGCAGGGCATTATGGACAAGAAAATCGTCCCGGCGTGCCGCGAAGGGCGTTGCGACCGGGCCATAGCGGACGGTGTGGCCGCAATCGCCAAGATTCTTCGAAGCGACAGGAAACGGCCCCAGCGCAAGCGCGAGGCGGCCTGATGCGCGGGCTGATCCTCCTATTGCTCCTGCTCGTGGCCGCACCCGCGGCCGCGCAGGACTTTCCCAAGCTGACCGGCCGGGTCGTCGACGCGGCCAACATCATTCCCGACGCCGATGAAGCCGCCTTGACCCAAAAGCTGGAGGCGCTCGAGACGGCGAGCAGCAGGCAGCTCGTCGTCGCCACGGTGCCGAGCCTGCAGGGCAACGACATCGCCGATTTCGGCTACCAGCTCGGGCGCCATTGGGGGATCGGCCAGAAGGGTGCGAATAACGGGGTCATCCTCCTCGTCGCGCCCAACGAGCACAAGGTGAGGATCGACGTCGGCTACGGCCTGGAGCCGATCATGACCGACGCCCTTTCGCACCAGATCATTACCCAGCAGATCCTCCCCGCCTTCAAGCGCAACGATTATCCGGGCGGAATCAACGCCGGCGCGGACGCCATCATCGCCCAGCTCCAGGCGCCGCCCGAGCAGGCCGAGCAGAAGGCGCTCGCCGCCCAGGAGGCACAGCGGCAAAGCGGGAGCAGCGACGACGGCGGCTCGATCTTCCCGCTCATCTTCTGGGGGATCGTGTTCTTCTTCTTCATCCTGCCGATGCTCCGCGGCGGCCGGCGCGGGCGGCGGCACCGCCGCTCCGGCGTCTGGGTCTGGGGACCGGGGCTCGGCGGCGGCTGGGGCGGCGGCTCGAGCGGCGGCGGCTTTGGGGGCTTCGGCGGGGGCGGCGGCGGCGGCTTCGGCGGGGGCGGCGGCTCGTTCGGCGGCGGCGGGGCTTCGGGAGGATGGTG
>DASVPM010000150.1:0-28864 GCA_036382815.1 Allosphingosinicella sp. | reverse complement strand
CCTCATCACCGGCGCGGCCGAGCTCAGCTTCCTTTCCGAGAAGCCGGGGGCGCGAAGCGACCTCGACGCGCTCTCGGCGCTCGACTCCAACCGCGACCGCAAGATCGACGCCACCGACCTTCGCTTCGGCGAGCTCAAGGTATGGGTCGATGCCAACCGCAACGGAGTCACCGACGCCGGCGAGCTCAGGACCCTGCAGGACCTGAACATCGCGTCGATCAGCCTTGCCGCCGCCACGACAAAGCAGTCGGTGAAGCCCGGCCAGAACATCCTCCTGGCGACTGGAAGCTTCACCTTCAACGACGGCACCGTGCGCTCGCTTGGCGACGCCGCACTGGCCTTCGAGCCGGGGCGCGGCTCGGCTTCCTTCGCGCCGGCAGCGGCGGCCGCCGGGAATGCGTTCGATCTGGATCTGCCCGGGCTGGTCACGGCGCGGCAGGGCCGGTCGATCGAGGACGCGCAATCGGATCTGGCCTCGGCGCTTCGGACCGGCCTCGGCGATCGCCTGTCCCTCGGTTCGGCCGGCCTTTCCTTTGGCCTTCCCGCCGAGGTGAACCCGTTCGACTATTTCGCGGATATGGAGAGCGGATCGGCCGCAGGCGGCGTGCCGGCGGACGGCGCATCGGCACGTGGCCTGCACCGGCAGGATATGCCGGAGATGCAGGTCGCGGTCGACGCGGGCGCGGATGCCCCTGTCGCGCCGGACGCCGGTTCGGCCTCGATCGGCGACCTGCAGGTTGCCCGGATGGTTCAGACGATGGCGGGATTCGGCCGGTCGCAGGGCGAAAACGAATGGAAGAATCGCGATCGCGGCGCGCAGAGGTTCGACTATTTCGCCTGAGGCGGCTTGGCTCAGGATCGGCTCTGCTGACCCGTCATTGCGACGAGCGAAGGGACGAAGCAATCCAGGGCGCCGCCGCCGCACCGGATTGCTTCGCTTCGTTCGCAATGACGGCGGGAATCAGCCTAAGCGATCACACTTAAGTCGCGTCGGCCTGCCAGCCGCCGCCCAAGGCGAGGAAGACCGAGATAAGGTTGGTCGACAGCTGCGCTTCCGACTGGGCCAAGGCGGCTTCCGTTTGCGACAGCGAACGTTCCGCCTCCAGCACGATCTGGAAGCTTTCCCGGCCCGCCCGGTAGCGCAGCCGCGCCACTCGCGCCGCCTCCATGCTGTTGGCCCGGGCTCGGCGCAGGATCGCGACCCTGTCGAGCTCGGCCGCGTAGCGGGTAAGCGCGGTCTCCGTCTCCTGAAGCGCGCCGAGCCAGGTTCCGTCGAAGCGGGCGAGCGCCGCCTGGGCGCCCGCCCGGGCCTGGGCGATCCGGCTGCGCGCCACCCGGGTATTGGGGAACGTCCAGCTGATCAGCGGGCCGAGCCCGAAGCGGAGACCGGAGCCCGAGGCGAGGCCGCCGATCGAACCGGCCGTCGACCCGGCCGACAGGCCCAGGCTGATGTCGGGGTAGAGCTCGGCCGTGGCGACTCCGATCCGGGCGGTGGCGGCGGCGAGCTCGCGTTCCGCGCCGCGGATGTCGGGCCGTCTGGCGAGGAGCGAGGCGCCGTCGCCGACCGGGACGGGCTGCGACAGGGCCGGAGGGCTGCTGCACGCCGCCACAATCTGCGGGAATTCGGCGGGCGGCCGGCCGGTCAGGACCGACAGCCGGTAGAGGGCGGTCCGGCGCTCGCCTTCCAGGGTCGGCAATTGCGCTCGGGTCTGCTCCATCAGCGAACCCGCCTGGGCGGTGTCGAGGGCGGTACCGCGGCCGCCGGCGACGAGGCGGCGCGTGAGATCGAAAGTCTGCTCCTGGATGCGGACGCTCTGGCGGGCGACCTCGAGCCGGCGTCCGGCATTGCAGGCGTCGGCATAGGCCCGGGCGGTCTCCGCGGCGACGGAGATCCGGCTGAGATCGAACGCCGCCTGCACCGCCTCGACGTCCGCCCGGCTCGCCTCCGTGGCCCGGCGGATCCGGCCGAACAGGTCGAGCTGGTAGCCGACGTCGAGGCCTGCATCGAAACTCGTGTCGGTACCGCCCGGGCCGGGCGGGTTGACCAGCGAGGCGCCACCCGAAACGCTGGTCGTCGGAAGCCGTCCCGCCCGGGTCTCGCGGAGGACGGCGCGCGCCTGGGCGAGGTTGGCCGCCGCGACCCGAAGGTCGGTGTTGGCGGCGAGCGCCTGCTCGATGAGGCCGTCGAGGACCGGATCCCTGAACAGGCTCCACCAGCGGCCCGGCGGCTCGTCGCCGGTGAAGGCGGGGGAAGCCGCGCCCAGGAACGGGGCGGCCGCCGAGGGCTCGGGCGCGGCGGGGCTCGGCGCTTTGTAATCGGGGCCGACGGTGGTGCAGGCCGCGAGGGCCAGGGCCGAGGCGGCCGCCAGTGGGAAGCGGTACATCAATTGGATCCCTCATTGGGAAACGGGTCGCGAACCGGAGCGCCGTAGGAAGTCGGATAGACCGTTTCCTTGGGCCGTTTCTTTGGCAGGAAGCGCCCGAGGTTCCGGCTGACGACGTAGAAGATTGGGGTGAAGACCAGGCCGAAGAGGGTCACTCCGACCATTCCGAAGCTGACCGCGGTTCCGAGCGCCTGGCGCATCTCGGCGCCCGGGCCGACGGCGATGGCCAGCGGGATGACTCCGAAGATGAAGGCGAAGCTGGTCATCAGGATCGGACGCAGCCGCGAGCGGGCGGCGGTGACCGCGGCCTCAATCGGGTTCATCCCCTGCTCCTCCTCAGCCTGCTTGGCGAACTCGACGATGAGGATGGCGTTCTTCGCCGCCAGCGCCACGAGCACGACGAGACCGACCTGGGTGAGGATGTTATTGTCCTGCCCGCGCAGCGCCACGCCGACGAGCGCGGCGAGGATGCACATCGGGACGATCAGGATGACCGCCAGCGGCAGGGTCAAAGCCTCATATTGCGCGGCCAGCACCAGGAAGACGAAAAGCACGGCGAGAAGGAAGATCAGGGCCGAGCTGCTTCCCGCCGCTTTCTCCTGGAAGGCGAGGCCGGTCCATTCGTAGCTGAAGCCGGCCGGCAGGGTCTTCGCGGCGATCCCTTCCATCGCTTCCAGGGCCGCGCCCGAGGAGACGCCCGGCGCCGCCGCGCCCTGGAGCTCGACCGCCGGGAAGAGGTTGTACCGGACCACGCGCGACGGGCCGCTGTCGTTGCGCAGGGTCGCGACCGACGCCAGCGGGACCATCGATCCGCTCGACGAGCGCACCTGCAGGCGGCCGATGTCGGCGAGGTCGTCGCGAGCCGCCGGCTCGGCCTGGGCGGTGACCCGGAAGGTCCGGCCGAACAGGTTGAAGTCGTTGACGTAGGTCGAGCCCAGATAGGTGCCGAGCGCCTCGTAGACTTGGGCTGGCTGGACCCCGAGGAGCTGCGCCCGGTCGCGGTCGATGTCGGCCTGGATCCTCGGCGAGCCGGTGTTGAACAAGGAAAAGACCTGGGCGACCTTCGGCTCCTGGCCGGCGGCGCCCATCATCCCGAAGGTCAGGCCCTCCAGCGCGCCGTAGCCCGCCCCCGAACGGTCCTGGATCATCATCGTGAAGCCGTTGCCGGTGCCGAGGCCGGGCACGGCCGGAGGGGCGATGAAGAAGACGTTGGCGCCCTGGATCGCTCCGGCGACCTTGCCGGTCAGCGCCGCCGAAAGCTCGGCGGCGGACTGGCCTTCGCCCTTGCGGTCGGACCAGTCGGCGAGTCGGAGGAACATGGTGCCGGCGTTCGAGGCCTGCGAGAAGCTCGCGCCGTCGAGCCCGGCGAAGGTGGCGCCGTCGACCACGCCTTCGGTGTCGCGCGACAGCTTGTAGACCTTGTTCAGCACTTCGCTGGTCCGCTCGAGCGACGATCCCGGCGGAAGCTGGACGACTCCGATCAGAACGCCCTGGTCCTGCTCCGGGATGAAGCCCGTCGGAGTCGCCATCAGCCGCCATCCGGTCAGGGCGAGCAAAGCGGCATAGATGACCAGCATGATCGTCGATTTGCGCACCAGCCGTCCGGTGACGTGGCCGTAGCGCTCGGAAAGCCAGTCGAAGCCGGCGTTGAACTTCGCGGCGCCCTTGCGAACCCACCGCATCGGCCGCGAGCCGGCTTCGTCGGCGTCATGCTCGACGTGGGGCTTGAGCAGAAGGGCGGCGAGCGCCGGGGACAAGGTCAGCGACATGATCAGGGAGATCAGCGCCGCGGAGGCGATCGTCACCGCAAACTGCCGATAGAAGATGCCCGGAATGCCGGCGACGAAGGCGGTCGGGACGAACACCGCGGTCAGCACCAGCCCGATCGCGATCAGCGCGCCCGACACCTCCCGCATCGTCCGGTGCGCGGCTTCGCGCGGAGTCAGGCCTGCGCGGATATGCTTTTCCACCGCCTCGACGACGACGATGGCGTCGTCGACGACGATCCCGACGGCGAGGACCAGAGCGAAGAGCGAGAGCGAGTTGATCGAGAAGCCGAGCGCCAGCTGCACCGCGAAGGTGCCGACCAGGGCGACGGGGATGGCGATGATCGGGATCACCGCGGCCCGCCAGGTCTGGAGGAAGACCAGGATGACGAGCATGACGAGGACGATCGCCTCGAGCAAGGTCTCCTGGACCGCCTCGACAGAGGCGGCGACATATTCGGTGGGGTTGTAGGGGATCGTGTAGACGATTCCGGCGGGGAAATCCTTCGACGCGGCCTTGACCTCGTCGAGCACCAGCTCGGCCGCGTCCAGCGCGTTGGAGCCGGGCTGCTGGATGACCGCCAGGGCGACTCCGCGCCGGCCGCCGAACGCGCCCTCGATCCCATATTCCTGGCTGCCGAGCTCGACCCGGCCGATGTCGCGCACCCGCGTGACGGCGCCGGACGGATCGGTCTTGATCACCACGTCGGCGAACTGGGCGGGATCCGTCAGCCGGCCCTGGACCTGGACGGGCAGCTCGAAGGCCGGATTGCCCTTGTCGTAGGGCGGCTGCCCGACGGCGCCGCCGGCGACCTGCACGTTCTGGGTCCTGAGCGCCGTGACGATCTCGCCGGCGGTGAGGTTGCGCGCCGCCGCCCGGTCCGGGTCGATCCAGATCCGCATCGCGTAATTGCCGCCGCCGAACACCTGGACGCCGCCGACCCCCTCGATCCGGAGCAGCCGGTCGCGAAGGTTCGAATTGGCGTAATTGCCGATATAGTCGATATCGAGGGCGGGGTCGGTCGAGGTCAGCGCCACGATCATCAGGAAGCCCGACGACTGCTTGGCGACGGTGACTCCGACCTGGCGGACCTGCTCGGGAAGGCGCGGCTCGGCCAGCGCGACCCGGTTCTGGACGAGCACCTGGGCGGCGTCGAGATCGGTGCCGGGCTTGAAGGTGACGGTGATCCCGGCCTGTCCCGACGACGTCGACGAGGAGGTCATGTAGAGCATGCCCTCGACGCCGTTCACCTCCTGCTCGATCGGCGCGGCGACGGTCTCCGCCATCGTCTCCGCGGAGGCGCCGGGGTAGAAGGCGTTGATGCTGATCGTCGGAGGGGCGATCTCGGGATATTGCGAGAGCGAGAGCTGGGGATAGGCGAAGGCGCCGATCAGGGTGATGAAGATGGCGATGACCGACGCGAAGATCGGCCGCTCGATGAAGAAGCGCGAGATGTTCATGGGTCAGCGTCCGCCGACGGGGATTGCGGTCGAGGAGGGCGCGGAGGGGGCGGGGCCGGCTGCGGGCTCCGGGCCGGTCGCCACGGGGATCCGGCCGGGTCTCGGAACCACCTTCTGGCCCGGACGGGCGCGCTGGACCCCGTCGATGATCACCCGCTCGTTGGGTGCGAGGCCGGTCCGGACGACCCTGAGGTTGCCGACGAGGGGGCCGAGCTGCACCGGACGGGCGATCACCGTCCCGTCCTTCGCGACGGCGTAGACGACCCGCCGCGCCGCGTCGGTGACGACCGCCGCGTCGGGCACCAGCAGCGCCCGGTAGGGCTGCGACGCCGACAGGCGCATGTGGCCGAACATTCCGGGCTTGAGGAAGCCGCCCGGATTCGGGACGACCGCCCGGGCCCGGACGGTTCCGGCGCCGGTGTCGATTACCGTGTCGATGAAGTCGAGCGTCCCGGCGTGGACGTAGGTCGATTCGTCCTGAAGGCGGATCCGGACCGGGCTTCCGCTCCGCCCGCCGCCGCCCTGGCGCTGATATTTGAGGAGCAGCGCCTCCGAACCCTGGAAGGCGAAGTGAAGCGGGTTGGTCGAAACGATGGTGGTCAGCACCGTCTGGTCGGCGGTGACCGAATTGCCCGGATCGACCCGCCGCTCGGAGATTTGGCCGGAAATCGGAGCGGCGACCCGGGTGAAGCCGACATTGAGCTGCTGCGCCCGGATCGCGGCCCGGGCGGCGGCGACGTCCGCCTCGCCCGTGCGGACTCCGGCCCGGCGCTGCTCGACCTCCTCGGTGCTCGCCGCCTGCTGCGCCGCGAGCGCGCGCGAGCGCGCGAGTTCGGTCCGGGCGTTGGCGAGAGTGGCCTGGGCCCGGGCGAGCTGGGCCTGGGCCTGGGCCAGCGCCGCCTGCGACTGGCGGGCGTCGATGGTGAAGAGAAGCTGGCCGGCCCGGACATATTGGCCGTCGCGGAAATGAACGGCCTGGAGATAGCCGGTCGCGCGCGGCTTCACCTCGACGCTCTGGATCGCCTCGAAGCGGCCGACGAAATCGTCCCAGTCGACCACCTCCTGGGCGATCGGCACCGCGACGGTGACCGGCATCGGCGGAGGGGCGGCGGCCTTCTCGTCGGCTTGGGCTGAGCAGGCGGCGAGCAGCAGGGCGGCGAGGGCAGGGAGGAAACCGCGGCGGACGGGCAGGCTGGACGGCATCGTTACGGCTTTCGCGAATGGCGCACGCGAGTCGGAGCCCGCGCTCCCGCTTCGGGGCGGGAAGCGGCAGGTAGAAAGCCGTTCACGTCATGTCAACGGGCGTAGACATATCAAGTCAACAATTGTTGATAGATTTCGCCAGACTGTTACGAGGTGCCATGACCCGCCGCCAAAAAAACGCCGCCGCGACCCGCGACGCGTTGCTCGCCTCCGCCCGGCGGCGCTTCCTCGCGGAGAGCTACGAGAATGTCGGGCTTCGTGAGGTCGCCGCCGACGCCGGGGTCGATGTCGCCCTGGTCTCGCGCTATTTCGGATCGAAGGAGGCGCTGTTCCGCGAGGTGATGCGAAAAGCGCCCGGCGAGGCGCTCAATCCGGACATCGCGCCCGACCGGCTTCCCGCCTGGCTCGCCGAGCTCGCGACTCGGGAGGACGGTTCGGACGGCGCCAATATCGAGCGGCTTCTGATCATCCTCCGCTCGGCCTCCTCGCCCAAGGCGGCCAGGATCGTGCAGGAATCCTTCCGCGAGGACGTGCTCGATCCGGTCGCTGCGCTTATACGCGGCGACGAGCCGGAAATGCGCGCAAGTCTGGCGCTGAGCCTGCTCATCGGAACCACGATCCTTCGGACGATCATGCGCGTCGACGCGATTTGCGAGTGCGATACCCAGGCGGTGAGGGCGAGGCTCGAGCGGCTCCTCGACGCCGCCGTCTCCAACCCCGGCGGCGCCGAGGCCGGCGACGGCCCGGGCGCGCTTTCGCCGCTGCCATGACGCGTGCCGTCGGTTAGACGGCCCGGATGCCGGCCCTAGCCGCCCTCTTCTTCGTCACCGCTTTGCTCTACGGAGCGGTCGGGTTCGGCGGCGGCTCGACCTACAATGCCCTGCTCGTGCTTGCCGGCGCCGACTATCGCGCGGTCCCGATCGTCGCTTTGGCCTGTAACGTCATCGTCGTCTCGGCGGGGAGCTGGCGGTTCGCTCGCTCGGGCCACGTCGACTGGCGGCGGATCTGGCCCTTGTTCGCAACGTCCATTCCTTTCGCGTGGCTCGGCGGACGCCTGGTCGTGGCCGAATCCGTCTTTGTCGGATTGCTCGCATCGTCCCTGTTCGCGGCCGCCCTGCTGATGCTCTGGCAGCCGCGCTGGCAGCGGGAGGGACCGCCCCGGATCGCCTCGCGCTGGGTGGAGCCGGTGGCGGGATCCGCGCTCGGCTTCCTTGCCGGGCTGGTCGGCATCGGCGGCGGCATCTTCCTCGCGCCCTTGCTCTACACGATCCGCTGGGGGTCTCCGCGACGGATAGCGGGCACTTGCGCCGTGTTCATCCTCGCCAACTCGATCTCGGGCCTCGCCGGGCAGCTCGCCAAGGGTGAAGGCGCCGCGGCCGGCGCCCTCGCCGCCTATTGGCCGCTTTTCCCGGCGGTCCTGGCCGGCGGCCTGATCGGCTCGGCCCTGGGCAGCAGCCGGCTCGACCCCAAATATGTTCGAATCCTCACCGCCCTGCTCATTCTCTATGTTGCCGGGCGGCTGGCGATCCGCTTCTATGGCGAGATCTTGGGAGCCGGTGAGTGATCGACCCGTTTGGACGGACAATCAGCTATTTGCGGCTCTCGGTGACCGATCGCTGCGACCTGCGCTGCGTCTATTGCATGCCGGAGCGAATGACCTTCCTGCCGCGCCCCGACCTGCTCAGCCTGGCGGAGCTGGACCGGCTCGCCGCCGCCTTCATCCGCAAGGGCGTGCGCCGGCTCCGCCTGACCGGCGGCGAGCCGCTCGTGCGAAGGGACGTCATGGACCTGATCGCCGGCCTTTCGCGCTTCCTTTCGACCGGCGCGCTGGACGAACTGACACTTACCACCAACGGCAGCCGCCTCGCGGACCACGCCGCGGCGCTCGCCCGCTTCGGAATCCGCCGGGTCAACGTCTCGCTCGACACCCTCGACCCCCAAACCTACGCGCGGATTACGCGTGGCGGCAGGGTGGAGCGCGTCATCTCCGGCATCGACGCCGCTCTCGAGGCCGGCCTCGAGGTCAAGGTCAACGCGGTCGCTCTGCGCGACGACAATCTCGAGGACCTCGTCGATCTGGCGGAATGGGCGCATGCGCGCGGCGCCGGGCTCACCGTCATCGAGGTGATGCCGATGGGATCGGTCGAAGCCGATCGTGGCGGCCAATATGTTCCGCTGAGCGAGGTCCGCCGCCGCTTCGAGCGGCGCTGGACCCTGACGGACCTCGCCGCGCGAACCGGCGGCCCGGCGCGTTACGTCCGTACCGACGAAGGCGGGACGATCGGTTTCATCGCGCCCCTGAGCCGAAACTTCTGCGACGGCTGCAACCGGGTTCGGGTCACCTGCACCGGAGAGATGTATCTGTGCCTCGGCCGGAGCGCCAAGGCCGATCTGCGCGCTCCGCTCCGCTCGGCGGGGGACGACGGCCCGCTCGAGGCCGCGATCGACTCGGCAATCGGACGAAAGCCCAGCGGCCACGATTTCTCGATTCCGCCCCTCGGCGGCATGCCCTCGGTCGAACGCCACATGTCGGTGACGGGCGGCTGAAGATGGCGCGGCTGCTCTTCTTCGGCCGGCTTCGCGATTCCGTCGGTACGGACGCTCTGACCGCCACCCTGCCGGACCATATCCGCGACACGGAAAGCCTACGCGCCTGGCTCGGCGCCGAGTATCCCGCCTTACTCGACGGCTCGATCCGGATCGCCGTGAACGCCGAGCTCGGTCCGGCCGCCGCCGCCGTGGCCGACCGGGACGAAATCGCCTTTCTGCCGCCGATGAGCGGCGGATGATCCGGATCGAATCCGGCCCCTTCGACCCGGGCGCGGAGCTCGCCGCCTTCGCCGCCCGCGTGCCCGGCGCGGGAGCGATCGCCTCCTTCACCGGCCTTGTCCGCGCCGCGAGCGACGGGGATACGGTAACCGTGCTCGAGCTCGAACATTATCCGGCCCTCACCGGAAAGACGATCGCCGCGATCGGCGAAGAGGCGAGCACCCGGTTCCCCCTCGCCGGCCTCGTCATCGTCCACCGCCACGGTGCGATGGCGCCGGGCGAGCCGATCGTCTTCGTCGCCGCCGCCGCCCAGCATCGCCGGGCGGCGTTCGGGGCGGTCGACTATATGATGGACCGGCTGAAGACCGAGGCGCCCTTCTGGAAGCGGGAGCACGGACCGGGGGGCGCGCGCTGGATCGAGGCGCGCCCCGAAGATGTCGAGGATCGGGCGCGATGGGGATGAGCGCCGATGGCTTCATACCCGTCAACATCGCGGTGCTGACCGTGTCCGACACCCGGACCGCGCAGACCGACGGATCGGGCGCGTATCTCGCCGGAGCGATCGAGGCGGCGGGCCACAATGTCGCCGGCCGGACGATCGTCCGCGACGATGTCGAGGCCATCCGGGCCGCGGTGCGGGCCTGGATCGGCAACCCCGCGGTCGACGTGATCATCACCACCGGCGGCACCGGCCTGACCGGCCGGGACTTGACCCCCGAGGCGGTCGCGCCCCTGTTCGACAAGGTCATCGAGGGTTTCGCAATCGTGTTCCATTCCGTCAGCTTCCGCTCCGTCGGGCTCTCGACCCTCCAGTCGCGCGCCTGCGCGGGCGTTGCGGGCGGCACCTTCGTCTTCTGCCTGCCCGGCTCGGGCGGAGCGGTCCGGGACGGGTGGGAGCACGTCATCTCGCACCAGCTCGACGCCCGCACCCGGCCGTGCAACCTGGTCGAGATCCTGCCCCGCCTTCTGGAGGAATGACGATGGCGGACGATCTCACCCATTTCGACGAAAGCGGCCGGCCGCGCATGGTCGACGTCTCGGCCAAGCCGGAGACCGAGAGGCAGGCGATTGCGCGCGGGCAGGTGCGGATGGAACGGGCGACGCTCGACCTGGCCCTTGCCGGCCGCGCGGCCAAAGGGGACGTGGCCGGCATCGCCGAGCTAGCCGGAGTCATGGCCGCCAAGCGGACCGGCGATCTCATCCCGCTTTGCCATCCGCTGCCCCTCACGTCGGTGACGGTGGCCGTCTCGCCCGATCGGGGGCTTCCGGGCTTCACCGTTTCGGCGGAAGCCCGGACGATCGGCCGCACCGGGGTCGAGATGGAGGCTCTGACCGCCGTCTCGGTCGCCTGCCTGACGCTCTACGACATGCTCAAGGCCGCCGACCGGGCGATGCGGATCGAGGCGATCGAGCTGGTCGAGAAGAAGGGCGGCAAGTCCGGTCACTGGCGACGCCCGGAATGATCCCGATCCCGCTCGACGAGGCGCGGGCTCTGCTGCTCGCCGGTCTTCCGCCGGCCGAGACCGAGACCCTGCCGATCGAATCCTGCGGCGGGCGCGTCCTCGCCGCCGAGGTGACGGCTGGCCGCGATCAGCCGCCCGAGCCGGTCTCGGCGATGGACGGATATGCGGTGGCGTCGGCCGACGCGCGGCTGGGCGCGGTGCTGACGGTGATCGGGGAAGCCCCGGCGGGGGCGCCGTTCGGCGGCGCGGTCGCGAGCGGGACGACGGTCAGGATCGCGACCGGCGGCGTCGTTCCCCGGGGCGCCGACCGGATCGTCGTGCAGGAGGCCATCGCGCGGGAGGGGGAGCGCATCCGGATCGTCGAGGATCTGGGCGTCGCGACCTTCGTCCGGGCCGCGGCCTGCGATTTCGCCGCCGGTGACATTCTGGCTAGGGCCGGCGATCTGCTCAGCCCGGCCAGGCTGGGCCTCGCCGCCGCCGCCAATCTCCGCACGCTTCCGGTCCGGCGCCGGCCCAGGGTCGCCCTTCTGGCCTCGGGCGACGAGCTTCGCGAGCCCGGATCGGCGCTTGGGCCCGTAGCGGTCGTCAACAGCGCGGCTTATGCGCTCGCGGAGCTGGTCCGCGCCTGGGGCGGAGACCCGGTCCGCCACCCGATCTTGCCCGACGACCGCTCGGCCTGCGAGGCCGCGCTGCGCTCGGCCGACCTCGGGGCGGACATCATCGTCCCGCTGGGCGGAGCCTCGGTCGGCGAGCGCGACGTCCTCAAACCCCTGGTCCTGGATCTCGGCGCCCGCCCGATCTTCGACCGGATCGCGGTGCAGCCAGGGAAGCCCTGCTGGCACGCCCGCTTCGCCGACGGCCGGCTGGTCCTCGGCCTGCCCGGCAACCCGGCCTCCGCCTTCGTCTGCGCCCATCTCCTGCTGAAGCCGCTCCTCCACGCCCTGCTGGGACGGACCGGGACCGGGCGGCCGCTCTTCGCCGCTCTCACCTGTGAATTGCCCGAGGGGGACCGGCGCGAAGTCTATTTGCGCGCGTCCGTCAGCGCCGATGCCGGGGGCCGGCTCAACGTCGAACCCGATTTGCGCCTGGATAGCAGCCTGCAGGTGCCGCTGGCCGCCGCCAACGCCCTGGTCAGGCGCCCGGCGGGCGCCGCTGCCGCCGGTATCGGGGCCCTGGTCGAGACGCTGCTCATCGGACCGATCGCCGCGCCTTAGGCCGGCGGGAACCGTTCCCTCAGAAGCCGGAGACGTTTCAGGCGCATGGGATTTGCCGAATCCCCGCCCTCATTCTCCGCTTCCCAGGCGATCGCGGCATCCAGCGCCCGGATCGCCTGACCGCGCTCCCGGGCCCGAATCCCCGCCGGGGGCAGCAGGGACAGCAGTTCGGCATTCACCACGCTCCACCGGTTGCGATCGGCTGGCCTCAGCAGCGGACGCGCCTCAGCCAGCGAATCGCGCGCGGAGTCGAGATGGCCCGAATCGGCCCCGTTCGCGGCCAGGACCAGATAGGCCTCGGCTCGGCCAATGAGGTCGAACGCGACATAATAGTGCTTGTCGGGCTGGGCGGAGTCGATCGCCCGCGCCTGGGCATAGGCATCGAGTGCCTCCCTGACGCCCGGCACATATTTCCCGTCGAGCCGGCCGAGCTCGACGAGCACTTCGCCGAGCGAGCGCCAGTCGAAGCCCGGATCCCATTCGTAAGCCTGCCCGGTCGCTATGCTCCGGCCGAAGGCGTCGGCCGCCTGTTCGAGCAGGTCGGAGCGGCCGAGCCGCTCGCCGGCATAATGGAGCTTGGAAGCATACATCCGGATATCGGCGGGCCAGCGGCTCGTCTTCTCGATCCGGTAGCGTGAATGTAGATCGCGAAACTCGGCGAAAATCTCGTCGAGCCCCGCATGATCTTCGTTGTGGACACCGAGATAGACCTGCGAAATCAGCCGCGACTGGATTTCGCTGACTTCCCAGGCCCAGCCGGGATTGGCCGCCACTCGGCGGCGGGCATGATCGAGGAACGTCTCGCCCGGGCGTTGCAGGCCGGTTTTGTCCCACAGCCTCGCTGCAACGTCTTTCAGAGCCGCCCACGGCGGCCGCCGGGCGGCCGCGTCACGCCTTCGGCTCAGCAGCCTGTTGCTGGCGAGGATGGCCTCCTGGCGCGCGCGAATCTCGCGAGGCGTGAGCGCGAGGACGGTCGGCGCTTCCTGTAGCCAGCGCGCGGCCTCGCGGTGGAAGCGCTCGAGATCCGGCGATTCGAAAAACGCGTCGTCCACCGCTCTGATCGAATCCGGGATATCGCCGAACCCGTAACCCTCCATCGTCGCCCGCTTGAGCGCCGGATCGGCGGCGAGGGCGGACCTGAACCTCCGGAAGACGCCGAGCAGGTCGTCGAGACCCAGCCTGCCGAGCCCCGTCTCGACGTCGTCGAGCACGTCCGGCATCATGCGCGAATTGCCGGCGAACTGGCCGTGCCCGCCATTGTTGACCTGAGCGATGTAATAGCTGGAGTGATGGATCAGCCAGGCGTCCGGCTGGACTTCGTCCCGAACCAGCCAGGCCTCTTCCACGCACCACCTGCAGAAACGGATCACCGCATCGGGCAAGGCATGCGGATCGCCGGCCCCGTGCTCGGCCTTCGTGACCAGGATGTCGGGCGCGAGAAGGCCCTGGGATCGGGTGAGGGAGCCGCGGCTCCAGATCGGCGCCAAGTCCGTTCTCCTCCTCAGGACGCCCGGGCGGCCGGGGCCGGCGGCGGCTGAACCCGCCGCCCGCGCAGCCAGGTGCCGGCGACGGCGCGGTCGTCGCCCAGAACCTGGAGGGCGAACAACCGGTCGTGAAGCGACGCCCCTTTGCAGCGGTGGGCCAGCAAGGGCGTGGCGGCCTCGTCGAGGAGGATGAAATCGGCCTCCTGGCCGGGGAGGAGGCCGCCGACCTTGTCGGCGATGCCCATCACTTTCGCGCCGCCGGCGGTCCCCAGATGAAGCCCCCGGAAGGGATCGAGGCTGGCTCCCCGGAGCTGGCAGGTCCGGTAGGCCTCGCCCAAAGTGTGGAGCACCGAGAGGCTGGTGCCCGCGCCGATGTCGGTTCCGATGCCGACCGCGACTCCGTGGCGATCAGCCTCGAGCAGATCGAAGAGGCCCGAGCCGAGGAACATGTTGCTGGTCGGGCAGAAGGCGATTCCGGAGCCGGCCTCGGCCATCCGCGACAGCGCGCGGCCGCTCATATGAACGCAATGGGCGAAGACCGAACGCGGTCCGACCAGGCCGAACCGGTCGTAGACGTCGAGATAGTCGGCGGCGTCCGGGAAGCGCTCGGCGACGAACGCGATCTCGCCCGGGTTCTCGGAGAGATGGGTGTGCATCAGTACGTCGGGATAAGCTGCGAGGAGGCTGCCGGCGCCGGCGAGCTGCTCCTCGCTGGAGGTGGGGGCGAAGCGCGGGGTGATTGCATAGCCGAGCCGTCCCCGGCCGCGCCACCGCGCGATCAGGGCCTCGGTGTCGGCCCGTCCGGACGCGACGCTGTCGCGAAGCCCCTCCGGTCCGAGGTCCATCAGCACCTTGCCCGAGACGATCCGCATGTCGCGTTCAAGCGCGGCTTCGAACAGGGCGTCGACCGAGCCGGCATGGACGGTGGCGAAGACGAGCGCGCTGGTGGTGCCGTGGCAGAGCAGCTGGTCCAGGAAGAAAGCCGCGACCGAGTCGGCGTGGGCGCGATCCGCGAAGGCCTTTTCGGCCGGAAAGATATGCCGCTCGAGCCATTGCATGAGCTGTTCGCCGTGGGAGGCGATGCACTCGACCTGCGGATAATGGACGTGGGCATCGACGAAGCCGGGGACGATCAGGCCTTCCAGCCGTTCGACGGGGATGCCGGCGAACCGGTCGGACCAGGGACCGCATTCGACGACGAGGCCTTGCTCGACGACGAGCAGTCCGTCCTCGAAATGACGGATCGCTTCCGGGCCCGCGAGGGCGGGATCCTCCGGGACGCTCAATATTTCGCCGCGATACGCCTTCATGCCGGGTTCCGCAGCATGAGCAGCTGCGCGAGCGTGGCGATCGCGATCGTCTCCGGCTCCCGGCCTTCGATGCCGGGCAGGCCGATGGGGCAGGTGAGCCGGGCGGGATCGACGCCCGCGGCCGCCAGCCGTGCGAGGAAGCGGGCGCGTTTGGTCTGCGATCCGATGAGCCCGACGAAACGGGCGCGGCCGCCGAGCGCGGCCTCCGCGAGCCGGTAATCGAGCGCGTGATCGTGGGTGAGGATGACGACGGCTCCGTCTTCGGGGGCCGCGGCGGCCTGCGCGACCAGCTCGGCTTCGTCCGCGAACAGGACGCCGGGGGTCCCGGCCATCTCCGGACGGCTGTCATACCAGGCCAGGGTGAGCGGAAGACCCTCGGCCCGGGCCGCTATGGCCTGGCCGACATGGCCCGCGCCGAAGAGGAGGACGGGCAGGGTGTCGGTTTCGAGGGGCTCGACGAAGCGCGAGCCGGGCGCGGGGAGGGGCCCTCGGGCGGGGAGCCTATCCTGGCCGTCCCCGGTCAGGGGCCTTCGTTCGACGCGGTCGGTCAGGGTGACTTCGAACGGGCCTTCGCGGTCCGGCACCTCGGCGAGATGCTCGACCAGCAGCCGGACCCGGCCGCCGCAGCATTGGCCCAGCAGCGGCCCGAGCGGATAATCCTGCACCCGCCAGCTGCCGGGATCGAGCGCCAGGATCGCTCGGGCCTGCGCCGTCGCCTGAAATTCGAGCGCTCCGCCGCCGATCGTGCCCCTGAGCCCCTTCTGCGTCACCACCATCCGGGCGCCGGCTCCGCGCGGGGTGGAGCCTTCGGTGGCGAGGATGGTGACGAGCGCGGCGGGGCCGTCACGCAGGGCCTGGTGGGCGTGGTTAGTCCAGTCAGCCATCGCGCGCCCTTAAATCCTCCCCTGCATTTGCAGGGGAGGGGGACCATGCGAAGCATGGTGGAGGGGTTTTGCCGAGTCCGAAGAACTCCTCCACCGCGCTGCGCGCGGCCCCCCCTCCCCCGGAAATCCGGGGAGGAATTGAGAGGGGTGGCCAAATCACGGGCGCGCCCTCAGCTCGTCGATGGCGGAAAGGATTCGCTCCGGCGTTGCGGGCGCATCGAGCTTCGGAAGCCCCTTGCCGGGGGCGGCGGCGGCGACCGCCTGGGTCAGCGCCGAGAAGACGGAGATGGCGAGCATCAGCGGCGGCTCGCCGACCGCCTTGGAGCGGTGGATGGTCTCCTCGGCATTCTCGCCCCGCTTCCAGAGGCGGATGTCCATTCGGGGCGGGCGGTCGCCGGCGGTGGGGATCTTGTAGGTCGAGGGCGCGTGGGTGAGCAGCCGGCCGCGGTCGTCGAACACCAGCTCCTCGACGGTCAGCCAGCCCATGCCCTGGATGAAGCCGCCCTCGATCTGCCCCAGGTCGATCGCCGGATTGAGCGAACGGCCGACGTCGTGGAGAATGTCGACGGCGACCACCCGGTGCTCGCCGGTGAGCGTGTCGATGACGACTTCGCTCAGGGCGGCGCCATAGGCGAAATAGAGGAAGGGGCGCCCGCTATGGGTATCGCGGTCGTAGTGAATTTTCGGCGTGGCGTAATAGCCGGTGGCGGCGAGCGAGATCCGGGCGATATGGGCTCGGCGGCAAAGGTCGCCGAAGGTCCAGCTCGGCGACTCGGGGTCGGTCGCGGCGAAGTCGTCGAGCCGCTTCCGGATCGTTTCGGCAGCGTTCCTGGCGGCCATGGCGTTGAGGTCCGTCCCCGACGAGGCCGCGGTGGCGGAGGTGTTGGGAACCTTGTCGGTCCGGGTGGCGCTGACCTTCACTGTCTCGACCGGCACTCGAAACACGTCCGCGACCACCTGGGCGACCTTGATCATCAGCCCCTGGCCCATCTCGGTTCCGCCATGGTTGAGGTGGATCGAGCCGTCGGCGTAGACCAGCACCAGGGCCCCGGCCTGGTTGAGGTGGGTGGTGGTGAAGCTGATCCCGAACTTGACCGGGGTGAGGGCGAGGCCCTTTTTGAGGATCCGATGGCCCGCGTTGAACTCGGCCACGGCCTCGCGCCGCGCCGCATAGCCCGCGCTTTCGGTCAGCTCGGCGACGATCTCGGGCGCGACATTGTCCTCGACTGTCTGGTGGTAGGGCGTGACGTCGCGGCCGGGACCGTAGAGATTGGCCTGGCGGACCGCGAGAGGATCCAGTCCCAGCTGCGCGGCGACGGCGTCCATCACCCGTTCGATCGCCATCATCCCCTGCGGCCCGCCGAAGCCGCGGAAGGCGGTGTTGGAGACGGTGTGGGTCTTGAGCCGGCGCGAGACGATCTCGACGGCGGGCAGGTAATAGCAATTGTCGGCGTGGAACATCGCCCGGTCGTTGATCGCTAGGCTGAGGTCGACGGTCGCGCCGCAGCGCGAGGCGAGGGCGATCCTTATGCCTTCGATCCGGCCGTCGCCGTCGAAGCCGACATCGTAATCCGCGACGAAGTCGTGACGTTTGCCGGTCATGGCCATGTCGTCGTCGCGGTCGGCCCGGATCTTCGCCGGCCGGCCGGTCTTCGCGGCGACCAGGGCGCAGGCGGCGGCATAAGCGGCGGCCTGCGTCTCCTTGCCGCCGAAGCCTCCGCCCATCCGCCGGACCTCGACCGTGACGTCGGCGCTGCTCAGGCGAAGCAGGGTCGCGATCAGATGCTGGACCTCGCTCGGATGCTGGGTGGAGCTGACGACATGGATGTGCCGCCCCTCGATCGGAGTGGCCAGCGCCGCCTGGCCTTCGAGGTAGAAATGTTCCTGCCCGCCCATGGCCACCGTCCCCGACAGGCGGTGCGGGGCGCGCTCGAGCGCGGCCCCGGCGTCGCCGCGCCCCATGCGCTGCGGCGGCTCGAAGTCGGTGCCCGCGTCGAGCGCCTCTGCGATCGTGACGAGGGCCGGGCGCGGCTCCGCCTCGATCTTCGCCAGGCGGGCGGCGGCCCGCGCGGCGCGGTTGCCGGTCGCCGCGACGACGAACAGGGGCTGGCCGGGATAGAGGATCTCGTCCTCGGCGAAGAGTCGGTCGTCGTGGAAGACCGGGCCGACATTATTCTCCCCCGGAATATCGGCCGCGGTGAAGACCGCGACCACACCCGGGGCGGAGCGGACCCCGGTCAGGTCGAGCCCGGACAGGCGCGCATGGCCGTCGCCGGCCAGGCCGAAGGCGAGGTGGAGCGTTCCCGGCGCCTCGGGGAGATCGTCCACATAAAGGGCGCTTCCGGCGACATGGCCTTCGGCGCTGTCGTGGCGGAGCGGCCGGCCGACGGCGTCAGACATCGAACAGGCTCTCGTGCTCGAGCCAAAGGCCGCGCACCAGGTTGGCGGCGGCGGCGAGGCGGTACCGGGACGAGCCGCGCAGGTCGCTGAGCGGCCGGTAATCCTCCGCCAGCGCCCGGGCGCCGGCTTCGAACGTCGCCTCGGACCAGGGCTTGCCGGCGAGAGCCGCCTCGCAGGCCGGCGCCCGGGCGGGGATTCCCGCCATTCCGCCGAAGGCGATCCGGGCTTCGGCGATGCGCTCCTCCTCCACGCGGAGGACGAAGGCGCCGCACAGAGCGGAGATGTCGCTGTCGAAGCGCTTGGAGAGCTTGACGATCCGAACCCGGGTGTCCGCGCCCGGGCGGGGGATCCGGATGCTTTCCACGAACTCGCCCGGTTGCCGGTCCTGCTTGCCGTAGGACAGGAAGTAGCGCTCGAGCGGCATCGTCCGGCGCTCGCCGCCTCTTCGAAGCACCAGCTCGGCGCCCAGCGCGATCAGCGCCGGCGGCATGTCGCCGATCGGCGAGCCGTTGGCGATGTTGCCGCCGATCGTGCCCGCATTTCGGACCTGCAGGCCGCCGATCCGCCGCATCAGCTCGGCGAGGTCCGGGTGGACCCGGGCGAGCGCGTCCCTGGCCTCGGAATAGCGAACGCCCGCGCCGATCGTGAGGTCGTTCGGACCCTCCTCGATCCGCTTCAGGTCCGCTACGTCGCCGATGAAGATGACGGTGCCGAGGTCGCGAAGGCCCTTGGTTACCCACAGGCCGACATCCGTGGCCCCGGCGACGATCCGGGCCTCCGGATGCCCGGCCAGCAAGGTCGCAAGCGCGTCCGAGGTCCGCGGCGCGAACCATCCCCGGCCCGCTTGGGCGGGCGCCAGGGTGCGAAGCAAAGTCGTGGTCTCGTCCTCGTCGGACGCCTCCGCCGGGTTGGCCTCGCCGGCCTCAAGGATCGGCCCGTAGCCCGTGCAGCGGCACAGATTGCCGGCGATGACGTCCTTGACCGGGACACCCTCGGTCCCCTCCGCGCCGATGCTTCGGGCGTAGAGCGACATCACGAAGCCCGGCGTGCAGAAGCCGCATTGCGAGCCGTGGCCGTCGGCCATGGCGCGCTGGACCGGGTGGAGCGCTCCGTTCCGGGAAAGGCTTTCGACGGTCTTGAGCGCCTTTCCGTCCAGCATCGGCAGGAAGAGGATGCAGGCGTTGACGGCGCGCCACCGTACGGAATCGCCGTCGAGCTCGCCGAGCACGACGGTGCAGGCGCCGCAATCGCCCTCGGCGCAGCCTTCCTTGGTGCCGGTGCGGCGAAGCCTGTAGCGCAGGAAGTCGAGCACGGTCGCGGTGGGATCGGAATCCTCGACCTCGATCACTTCGCCGTCGAGGACGAACCGGATCATCTCGGGCTCCCGGCGGCGATCCAGGCGCCCAGCTTCCGCCGCTCCTCCGGGGTCATTCCCGTGGGATTGCCGAGCGGCATGACGTGGGAATCGACCGCGACGCGCTTGATCCGGGCTGAAGCGGCGCTGACATGCTCCCAGCTGTCCAGGGCGACGCCGAGCGGCGGGGCGCCGACATTGTGGCAGCCCGCGCAATGGGTCGCCAGGATCGGCTCGATCCCGGCATAAGTGGCGGTTCCGGCCGGCCCGTTGGCGGCTCCCTTTTTCTCCATCGTGACATAGGTGACGCTGACGAGCGCCAGGACGGCCGCGACGGCGATCGTCGGACCGGTCGTCTGCCCGCGGCCCCGGCGGTTGAAGACGTGGCGGACCGCCACCCCGGTCAGGCCGAGCAGAGCGAGCACCAGCCAGGGGCGCTCGGCCCCATAGGTCATCGGATAATGGGGGCTTATCATGATGAACAGGACCGGCAGGGTCATGTAATTGTTGTGCAGCGACCTCTGCTTGGCCTGGGCGCCGAGCCGTGGATCGGGCGTCCGCCCGGCGATCAGGTCGGCGACGACCTTGCGCTGGTTGGGGATGATGATGAGGAAGACGTTGGCGACCATCGCCGTGCCCATGATCGCTCCGACGTGCAGATAGGCCGCCCGCGAATTGAACAGGCTGTCGAGCAGCGAGGCGGCGAACAGCAGGCAGGCGAACCAGAAGATGCCCAGCGCCAGATTGTTCGATCCCACCGGCGACCGGCACAGCCCGTCATAGACCAGCCAGCCGAGCGCCAGGGCCGAAAGGCCGATGGCGATTGCCTGGACCGGGCTGAGCGCCGCCTTGGCCGGATCGATCAGGAAGCTCTGCGCGCCGGCATAATAGACCAGCACCAGCAGCGAGAAGCCGCTGATCCAGGTGAAATAGGCCTCCCATTTGAACCAGTGCAGCCGCTCGGGCATCTCGGCCGGAGCGACCTGGTACTTCCGATTATGGTAGAAGCCGCCGCCGTGGACAGACCAGAGCTCCCCCGAGGCGTCGCCCTCGGCCGGCTTCACCAGGTGGTTGTCGAGCCAGACGAAATAGAAGGACGACCCGATCCAGGCGATGCCCGCCGTGAGATGGAACCAGCGGATCGCCAGGTTCAGCCATTCGGCGAGGTCGAAGCCCATCCTCAACTGCCCCGGTAGGTCGAATAGCCGTAGGGCGAGACGAGCAGGGGCACGTGATAATGGCCGCCGTCGGCTGAAATGCCGAAGTCGACCGTCACGTCGTCGAGGAAGGGTGGATCGGACAGGGCGACTCCCAGTCGCCGAAAATAGTCCGCGACGGAAAAGCGGATCGAATATCGCCCGGGCGCCAGCGCGCTCCGCAGCAGGTCGGGGCAGCGGCCGTCGGCATTGGTCGTGGCCCGCGCTATCTCGCCGTCCGGGCCGCTCAGCGCCACCGCCA
Source organism: Allosphingosinicella sp. (assembly GCA_036382815.1). Taxonomy (GTDB): domain Bacteria; phylum Pseudomonadota; class Alphaproteobacteria; order Sphingomonadales; family Sphingomonadaceae; genus Allosphingosinicella. The sequence goes on along the minus strand of DASVPM010000150.1, from coordinate 7,714 downwards.
CCCCGGCCGCCGGCCGGCCGTGCATGGTGTCCAGAACATGGGTCGAGAGCGTGCTCATGCCGGGCCCTTGCCGCCTTGCGTCGGGGGACGGATCCTGCTGTCCGCCGTCCCGGGCTCGACCCGGGATCCATGAACATCGCGGCGAATCATTCCGACCGGCCGTGTTCATGGGTTACGGCCTTCGCCGGAATGACGGGGAAGGGGGCGACAACCGTCATGCCATGTCCGCCAGCCGAAGCCGGACGATCTCGCCGATCTGCTCTATCGCTGTCGCGATCTCTGAGTCGCGGTCGTTGACGAGGCGGCGTTCCATCGCGGCGAGGATGCCCGCTTTGTCGGTCAGGCGCACGCAGATGATGAAGGGGAAGCCGAATTTCTCGCGATACGCGGCGTTGAGCGCGTGGAACCGGTCGAACTCGGCCTGGGTCAGCCGGTCGAGGCCGGCCCCGGCTTGCTCGGCGGCGCTGGCCCGAGTGAGCGTCCCGTCGACCGCGGCCTTGCCGGCCAGCTCCGGGTGGGCGCGGATCAGGGCGAGCTGCTCCTCGGTGCTGGCCCCCCTGACGGCGGCCATGAGGTCGGCGTGCCGGTCGCCCGACCGCGGGCGCGCATCGGCGCGAGCCTCGACCCAGGGCGAATGTTCGAACAAAGCGCTCACCGCTCGAACCGTCCGATCAGCCGAAGCCGGCTGACTCCGCCGTCCGGGACGATGTTCAGCCGAACGAAACGGACGGCCCCCAGGTCGGCGAGGCCGTCGCGGAAGACGTGGACCGTGTCCGCCTCGAGCTTCCTTTCGGGCATCAGCACCGGCCAGCTCTCCGAGGCCGTGCCGATCTCCTCGGGCGATCCGTCCGCCTCGGCCGCCGCCTGGAGGAAGCAGCGGTCCGGATAATTGCCCTTGAAGTGGGCGGTGTCGACGACGACCTCCTCGATCAGCCCGGCCCTGCCGAGCTCGAGGACCGCCCAGTCGTGGCCGGGCTCGCGCCTCCGCCGGGTTTCCCAGCCATCGCCCATGTCCACCCCGCGCCCCGGCGCGGTCAGGTTCTCCACGCGGCCGTAATGCTCGTCGTTCGCCAGGATACCGCGTCCCCCATTCTCCATCGCCAGGAGGTCGAGCCGCTCCCCGGGGTCGACCTTCAGCCAATCCTTGGCGACCCGGCCCCAGACCCGAAGCCGCGCGACGCCGCCGTCCGGGAAGATGTTCAGCCGGACATGGGTCACGGGCTCGCGCGCATCGACCGGCACGAAAATGCGGTCGTTCCCCTTGAGGGCGAGACGCGGCGTGGCCTTCGTCCAGAATTCGGGGACCTCCTCGTCGCTGCTCGTCACCTCGATTTTCGCGCCCGGCGGATAATTCCCGGTGAAATGCCTCGTGTCGATCTCGAAACCCACGACGATTCCCGGCACCCCCAGGCGGATCACGCACCAGTCATGGCCCGGCGTCCGCTTGCGGCGGCTCTCCCACCCGTCCATCCACTTGCCGTTCTCGTCATATTTGCCGAGGATGAATTGAGGCTCCGCGGGGTCGATCAGGCGTGCCTTGTCGGCGAAGAAATCGTCGGTGGCATGGACGACCTGCGAGCCGAGGCGGGGCTGGGCGAGGTCGACGTAATGGCGGCGCAGATCGTCGAACATGTCAGCCGGCATGGGGATGCGCCGTGCGCCAGTGGCGCGCGATGTCGATCCGCCGGCAGAACCAGACGTCCCGGTGGCCGAGCGCGTGCCTGAGGAACCGCTCGATCCCGGCAAGCTTGCCCGGCCGTCCGGCGAGCCGGCAGTGCAGCCCGACCGACATCATCTTCGGCCGCTCCTCGCCTTCCGCATAGAGGATGTCGAAGGCGTCGCGCAGATATGCGAAGAACTGGTCCCCCGTATGCATGTTCGCCGAGGCGAAGCGCATGTCGTTCGTCTCCAGCGAATAAGGGACGATCAGATGATCCCTTCCACCCACCTCGGTCCAGAAAGGCAGGTCGTCCGAATAATCGTCGGCGTCGTAGAGGAAGCCGCCTTCCTCCGCCACGATCCGGCGGGTGTTGGGGCTCGTGCGGCCCGTATACCAGCCGAGCGGGCGTTCGCCGGTCAGCCGGCGGTGAACGTCGATCGCGCGCTCCATATCGGCGCGCTCCTCGGCTTCCGGCACCCACTGATAGTTGATCCACCGCCAGCCGTGCGAGGCGATTTCGTGCCCCGCTTCTAGGAAGGCTTCCACCACCGCCGGATTGCGCTGCATCGCCAGGGCCACGCCGAAGATGGTGACGGGAATGCCGAAGCGCTCGAAAAGCCGGAGCAGCCGCCACACGCCGGCGCGTGAGCCATATTCGTAGATCTGCTCCATGCTCATGTGCCGGGCGCCCGGCACCGGCGCGGCATTGGGGATGTCGGACAGGAAGGTTTCGGCGCCCGGGTCCCCGTCGAGCGCATTGGCCTCGGCGCCTTCCTCATAATTGAGCACGACCTGGACGGCGATCTGCGCCCCGCCCGGCCAGGCGGCATGCGGCGGGGTCCGGCCGTAGCCGACGAGGTCGCGCGGAGAGCTTTCGTAAGAATTCGTCACCTGCCGCCACGCTAGGACGAAACGCCGCGCTGTGCCAAGCTCGGCGCATGCGCGAACTGACCCCGGAACCCCTGACCGCCGAGGCTTTCACGGCTTTTGGAAGCGTCATTGAGGCCAGCGACTCGGCCGTTAAGGTCGACATCAACGAGGGCCACGCCGTCCGATACGACCGCCTCGCGGAAATCGACGTCGCCGAGGGCGGCATCGGCGCCGTCAGCCTGTTCCGGGCAAGGCCGCTCGCTGAGCTGGTGCTGAAGGGTTTCGAGCGCCATCCGCTGGGCAGCCAGACGTTCGTCCCGCTGAGCGGACGCCCGTACCTCGTCGCGGTGGCCCCTCCCGGCGCCTTCGACCCGGCGGGCATCCGCCTGTTCCGCGCCGGAGGTCATCAAGGCGTGCACTACCGGAAGGGAGTGTGGCACCACTTCCTGCTCGTTCTCGAAGAAAGCGATTTCCTCGTTGTCGACCGCCTCGGGCCCGGCGACAATTGCGACGAAGTGGAGCTGGCGCCGGCCGACCGCATATTGGTCTCACTCAAAAAAAGTTAGCCCGCCGATGATGAGGCCTCAAGCCGAGAATCGCGAAGCCCAGGGAGACCCGCTCCTTTTGGAGTGGGCGAATATGTATACGTTCAGAATTGAAATGGCGTTTGGCGAACGGAGCCTCGCCATAGGAACCTGCCTGTCGGTGAGTCACCGTGACAGATGGTTCATTCTTACCAACCGCCACAACGTGACCGGCAGGCACCAGAAGACGGGCCGAGCACTTCACAAGCTGGGCGCAGTCCCCGACAGGGTCCTGGTCTACTTGCCGACCAGGGATCTCGCGAACCGGTGGTGGGTTCACATTATCCATCTTTATCAAGATGATGAGCCCGTCTGGATCGAGCACCCCACCTGTCCCCAGGCCGATGTCGTCGCGCTGCCGTTCGACCGTCCGCCCGAAGCCCGCTGCTTCGGGATCCTTCTCGACGACCCTTTTGATTTCCGGGTCGACGTCGGCGACGCGGTTACGGCGATCGGCTACCCGCTGGGCAAGCCGGAGTTCAGCCTTTTCCCCCAGTGGATACCCTGCAAGCTGGCGACTCCGCATGATCAGCCATTCGACGAGATGCCGGCCTTTTTGATTGAAGGCGAGACACGGAAGGGATCGTCGGGCTCGCCCGTGGTCGCTCATCGCGCCGATGCATCGGGCCTGACCCGCTCGGACGGCAGGCCCTTGGGCACAAACTGGGCGACGCGGTTTCTCGGCATCTACAGCGGGCGCCTGATCCGCCGCGAAAATACCGGACTGGTTTGGTCGCTCGATTGCGTGCGCGCGTTGGTTGAAGCGGCCTCGCACCTGAAACGGTAGCCATCGCACTGTCCGACGCACGGAGCGCGGCGATCCTCAGCGCATCGTGAACAGACTCCGGTCGAGCACCTTCCCGTCCGCCGCGACCAGGGCCAGGCGGTGGGAACCGGGGCTGGGGAGGACCATCGGTCCCGAGGCCGCCTCGCCGACGTCGCGATTGTCGAGGATCAGCCTCTCGCCCGCCGAGGCGCCCGTGGCGAGCAGCCGGATTCGCTGCCGGGGCAGGGGGATGTCCGGATCGAGGGCGTAGACGGCGCCGGAGACCGGATTGGCGATCCGCGGGCGCCGCGCGGCGGCCGGAGCGCTCTCGACCAGGGACTGGGCGGTGCCGTGCAGGAAATATTCCGAGCGCGGCGGCTCGACGCCGCCGGCGAAAGCGATGGCGCGCTGCTCGACCCCCGACGGCCTCGGCGGCGCCCGGCCGGGCCGGTCGCGATGCAGGGCCAGCATCACGTCGCGCCAGACCGGCGCCGCGCCGCTGGTGCCGGAGACGCGGGTCATCGAATCCCCCTCCGAATTGCCGATCCACACCGCGACGGTGAAGCGATCCGAAAAGCCGACGCACCAATTGTCGCGCATCCCCTTCGAGGTGCCGGTCTTGGCGGCCGCCCAGAAGGGGAGGCGGAGCGCGGAATCGAGGCCGAAGGTGACGGCCCGGGCGTCGGCGTCGGCCATCATGTCGGCGACGATCCAGGCCGCCGCCGGGTCGGCGACCGGCTTCGCCTCGCCCGCGCGATCGTTCGCGCGCAGCCGAAGCGGACGGTAGCGGCCGCCGTCGGCCAGTGCCCGATAGGCGGCGGCCTGCTGGAGCAGGGTCACCTCCGCCGATCCGAGCGCGAGGCTGTAGCCGTAATATTCGCCGCCTTCGGTGAGGCCGCGATAGCCCATGTCCCAGAGCCGGTCGCGGAACTCCTCGACCCCGTCGAGGAGCAAAGCGCGGACCGCCGGCACGTTGAGCGATCCGGCGAGCGCGGTGCGGACGCTGACCGCGCCCTTGAAGCTCTTGTCATAATCTCTCGGCACGTAGAGTCCGGAGGCGGTGTCGAGCTGCACCGGGCTGTCCTCGAGGATCGAGGCGGCGGTGATGAAGCCCCGCTCGATCGCCTGGGCGTAGAGGAAGGGCTTCAGGGTCGAGCCGGCCTGGCGCGGTGCGTTGGCATTGTCGACCGAAGGCGCGGTCGAGGCGCCGCCGATCCCGCCGACATAAGCGATCACCTCCGCGGTCGCGTTGTCGACGACGATCACGGCGCCGTCGCGGGCGCGCTCGCGGCCGAGGCCGATCAGCTGGCGGCGAAGCGCGGCGGCGGCGAGCGCCTGGGCCTGGCGATCGAGGGTCGTCGTCACCGTCTCGCCGGGCTTCCTGAGGAGCCGATAGGCAAGGTGCGGCGCCAAGCCCGGATCGTCGGCGAGCCGGCGGCCCGGCCCGGTCATCGCCTCGGCCATCGCGATCATCGGGTTGCAGTCCGCGATCCGTCCGAGCCGGCAGGCGCGGCGGGCGACCGCGCTCGGGGCTGCCTGCGGCGCGGGCAGCAAGGCGGCGAGAAGGAGCGAATCCTCGCGGCTCAGCGCATCCGGTGCCCGGCCGAACAGGGCGCGGGCGGCGGCCCCGACGCCCTGGGTCTCGCCGCGGAAGCTGGCGAGGTTGAGATAGGCTTCGAGTATCTCCTCCTTGCTCCATTCCGATTCGAGCGCGAGGGCGGCGCGGGCCTGGCGAAGCTTGGCGCCGAAGGTGCGCGCGCCCGGTCCGCCGAGCTCCGGCGCGAGGAACCCGGCGACCTGCATGCTGATCGTGCTCGCCCCGCGCGCCCGGCGGCCGCGAAGGGCCGACCAGGCCGATCCGGCGAAGGCGCTCCAGTCGACTCCGCCATGGCGCTCGAAATGCTTGTCCTCCGAAGCGACCACGGCTTCGCGCAACGACGGGGCGATCCGCTCCAGAGGCACCCAGGGGAGGCGGCGGACGGCGAAGTCGATCCTCACGGTCTGGAGTAGCCGCCCGTCGCGGCCGCGAAGCCAGGCCTCGCTGGCGCGCCAGTCGCTCCGGGTTTGCTCGTGGCTCGGCAGGGAAGGGGGACGGGTCCACGCCGCGAGGGCTCCGAGCAGGACAAGCAAGGCGGCCATGAAGGCGAGGGGGTTGCGCCGGAGCACCTAACTGTCCCCGCGTGCGAAGCGCGTGGGGAGGGGAGCCACCCGCAAGCTGGTCGAGGGGTAGCCGCACACGCCTCGCCAGCTACCCCTCCACCGCACTCCGTGCGGTCCCCCTCCCCATCTGCGATCGGGAGAATTCACGGCTCCACCACCAGCGGCCGGTTCGGGAGCGCGGCGTGGATCTCGGGCGAGTACATCGCCTCGACCCGTGTGGGGGGCAGCTGGAACCGGCCGGCGCCGTTGATCCGGACGGCATATTCGACGCTCGTCCGGCCCTGGGGCAGCCAGGCGAAATAGCCGCGCCAGCTATCGTTTCCGCGTTCGATGTAGCTCGGCCAGCCGTCGCCGCCGCCGGCCTGGGCGGCCAGCAAAGCGGACTGGCCGCCGCCGCCGCTGATGATCGAGGCGCCGGCCGGCACCGGATCCTCGATCACCACCCAGGTGCGGTCGACCGGCGCCTCGACCGTGATCCGGACCTTGAGCACGTCGCCGGAGCTGAGCCGGTCCGGCCGCTTGCGCTCGATGAACGACACCTGCCGGCTGACCCGATAGCCGGCGAAGGCCGGAGCGGTGAGCGGCACCGCGGCGCGGACCGAGATCGTCGCCCAGGGCGCCGGCTGCGCGCTGTGCGAAAGGACGAGCGGCGCGGGCCTCGCCGGCAGCGGGAAGCTCATCTGCGCGGGCGGCGGCGACCTCCCGCCGAGCGGCGGCCGGACCCAGGTCCCGGTCTGCGCCAGGCCGAGCAGCCGCCCCGTCGTCGTTCCCGCCGCGGCGCTCGGATAAGCCGTCTCGAAGCGCTTCACGGCGACCGTTCCCCAGGCGTTGGCGGGGGTCGTGTCCCAATGGCCGCGCTGCTGGCGAAGGGCCACGCCGATCATCATCCGCGGCGCGTCGGCGGCCCAGCCGGCCCGTCCGATGGTCGCGAGCAGGGCTTTCAGCGCCATTTCGTCGCCGCCGATCATCATCCACCAGGGCGCGGTCCTGCGGTCGACCAGGTCGAGGCGGGTGCCCTCGTAGACGATCCGGCCGCGAAGCGCGGCTTCGGCCGCGGCGCGCCGTTTCGCCGTGACGCCCGGAACCTTGTCCAGAGTCATCAGCCAGTCGGCGAGGATCGCCGTCGGCATGTCGGCGACCGGGATCGCCGTCTGGCCGATCATGGCCGGCGTCGCGGCGCCGTTGCGCGCCAGCGCCGCGAGCGCGGCGAGGCGAAGGAGCCGCATGTCCGCCGGACCCTCATTCTGGTCCTCGAGCCGCCCGTCGACCACCGCCTTGAGAGCGTCGAGCAACTGGGCCCGCCGTTCGGCCGGCCATTCGAAGCCGGCCTCGGGGGTGATCGAGAGCGCGTAGGCGGTGAGCGCGACCGACCCGGGCATCATGTCGCCCGGCCAGTAGCGCAGGAGGCCGTTGCGGTCGGTATAGGCGGGCAGCTCGTCCATCATCGCCGCCCAGGCGGCGCGGTCGTCGAGCGCGACCGCCTTGGACAGCCTCTGCTCGAAGCAGCCATAAGGGTAGGACCGCATGTAGGCGCGCACGCCCGCCAGCGAGGGCGAAGGCGAATCGCTCAAGGCGACGTCGATGCTGCCGCGGCCGGGGAGGGCGCCGGGGGGAGGCGCGACCGGGAAGGGGGCGGGTCCGATACGCAGGAAGGTCGCCGCCCACGTCTCGACC
>DASVPM010000149.1:0-1726 GCA_036382815.1 Allosphingosinicella sp. | reverse complement strand
GGGAGCGAGGCTCCCAGGAGAATGAAGATGCTGTTTCATATCTCGATGGCGGCCGAGCGGCCGCGCCAGGCCGCCATGCTGATCGCCGAGCTTTGGGCCGGCCGCGCCTATCCCTTCCCGCCGGTCGCGGACGGCAGCTGGATCGCCATGGCGGGCGACGAGCGCGGCAGCGCGATCGAGGTCTACCCGATCGGCACCGAGCTTTACGAAGGGGACGGCGAGGCCGGGGCGACGTCCCGCCGCGGGCGGCCCTCGCCCAACGGCCCGGTCCATGTCGCGATCGCGACGGAGCTCGCGATGGGCGACGTCAAGGGGATCGCCCGGCGCTTCGGAGCGCCCGCGAAGGTCTGCTCGCGCGGGCCGTTCCGGGTGATCGAGGTCTGGGTCGAAGGCCGCTTCATGATCGAGGTGCTGACTCCCGAGATGCAGGCCGAATATCTCGCCAGCTTCAATTTCGACGGCTACGAGCGCTTCCTCGCCGCGGCGGGCCTGCCGATCGCGGCGTAAGGGACGGCCGCGAAGGCGAGCGGGCCGGCGGCGCGGGCCGGGCGAGGCGAGACGGTGCAGGAAATGTTCATCGGCCCCGCGCGTAAAGTGGGCTCTCATACTCCATCCGGACCGAGGGAGCGGGAAATGGGCCTTCGAGCGAGAGCCGCCGTCGTGAACGGCCCGGTCCTGGCCGCTCTGGCCGCCGCGGCTTTCATCCTGCCTCCCGCCGGCGCGCGCGGCGAGGATCTGCCCGAGAGGGTCGAGACGGTGACCGTCTACGGCGACGATCCCTGCCCCAAGGCTCGCGGCGACGATATCGTGGTCTGCGGGCGCAAGCCGGAGACCGAGCGTTACCGGATCCCCAAGGAGCTGAGGCGGAGCCGCGACGAGCGGCGCGGGGCCGCCTGGTCGACCCGGGTCGCCGAGATGGAGGACGCCACGCGCTTCACCAAGCCCAACAGCTGCTCGCCGGTCGGAAGCTGGGGCCAGACCGGATGCCTGGAAGCCGCGATCCGGGACTGGGTCGCCGGACGGCGGGCGGCGAAAGCGAACTCCGGCCGGTGACGCGGCCGCGCTGACCCGGAAGGTGCGGGCCCTCGCAAGCCGCCCGAAGGCAGGAAGCAACTATTGTGCGGTGCAGCACGTTTGAGCAGGCCTGTCCCCTCGAACGGCGAGACCCTGATGACCACGAATTCAATTTCCCTTCGCAACCGCACCAAAGGCCGCGCCGACGCGAAGGGTTCGCTCTGGAAGTGGGGACTCGGCGCGGCGGGCGCCGCCGCCGCGGGGGCGGCGGCGTTCAACGCGGTCCGCGCGCGACGCGCGGAGGAGGCCAATCCGCCGCTCGGGAGCTTCGTCGAGGTGGACGGGGTCCGGCTTCATTATCTCGAGCGGGGGAGCGGACCGCTCGTCGTGCTGCTCCACGGCAACGGGACGATGGTCGAGGACTGGCTCGCCTCGGGCCTGTTCGGCGCGCTTGCGGCGACCCACCGCGTAATCGCCTTCGATCGCCCCGGCTTCGGCCATAGCGAGCGTCCGCGCGGCACGATCTGGACGCCGGCGGCGCAAGCCCGGCTGATCGCGGGGGCCCTCGCCGCGCTGGGCTGCGGCGAAGCGACGATCGTCGGCCACAGCTTCGGGACGGTTGTCGCCGCGGAAATCGGCCTGAACCACCCGGGCGCCGCGGCTTCGCTCGTCCTGCTGGGCGGCTATTATTATCCCTCGGCGCGGGTCGATG
>DASVPM010000148.1:0-3490 GCA_036382815.1 Allosphingosinicella sp. | reverse complement strand
CCGTCGTGGATCTGAAACTTGTGCATCCCGGCGCCGGCCTGGGGCTCGCCGTCGCGGAGGATCTCGAAGCGGCGCACCCGCTCGCCTGCGGCGTGATCGCCGTCGCCCTTGCCTTGCTCGATGATGACGAAGCGCTTCACGGGCTTGCCGTCGCCGTCCGGGTGGGGATGGGCGAGCGCCGCTCCGCCCGCTCCGGCGAGCAGCAGGGCGGCCGCCGCGAAGCCGAGTGTGGGGCCAGGGTTCATCGAATCATTCTCCCTTTTCGAGCGTCTGGATGTTGATGTCGTAGGCATGGCCCTGGCCGCCGCCGCCGGGAGCGCTCTCGCCGCGATCGATGCGAAGCTTGACCTTGCGGCCCTCCGCGGCGGCCTGGATCACGGCTTCCCTTATCTCGGCGATCTCATCGGCGGTGAGCGCCTGGCCGACGGTGAAGAGGTGCGCCTCCGTATGGAACTCGTTGACCACCCGGACGCCCTCCACTCCCGTCGGCCGGGGCGCGGGGTGGGCGAAGGCGAAGCTGCGCAGAACCGCCCGCGGGGCCACCGCGGACCGGGGCAGCCGGCGAAGCATCACGGTCATGGAGGCGACGGCGGACGACAGGCGCGCCGGCGCCTCGGCCGTCGCAAAGCTGGGCGGATCCGCCTTCAGCCGCCGGGCGGCGCGCACCGCCGCGGCTCGGGCCGGCCGGCGGGCCGCAGCGGCGATCGCCGGGGCGGGCCCGGCCGCGGCTACCCGGACCGGCGCCGCGGCCGGAGCGGGCGCGGGCTGGGCGAAGGCATAGCGGGCGGCCGCTTCGCCGGCCTCGGGGCGCCCGGCGCTCCCGATCGCGAAGCCCCCGGCGGCGAACGCCGCCAGGGCGACCAGGCCGCCGGCCGACCGCAGGCGGCTCGAGCGGTGCTTGCGCATCATCTTGAGGCGGCGCTTCAATTCTCCGGCCGGGTTGAGCGCGCAGGCGGCGATGAGGCCGGGGCGACTGGCCGATTTCACCAGGGCGCGGGCATAGTCGCACCTTTCGTCGAGCGAGGCGACGCGGGCGACCGCCGCGTCGCAGGCCAGCTCCTGGTCGCTCCGGAAGGCGCGGAAGGCCAGCCAGGCGATCGGGTTGAACCAGAAGACCGCAAGCACGAAGGTCGCCGCGAGGTTCCACCATATGTCGCCGCGCCTGTGGTGGACGAGCTCATGCTCGAGCGCGAGCCGCCGTTCCACGGGATTGTAGCGCCTGGAGAAATCGCCGGGCAGGACGATCCGGCGCTCGATCACCCCGATCGCCAGCGGCCCATCGACGAAATCGCTGATCCAGGTCCGGATACCGCCGAACCGGGGCGGACGGGCCGGCCGCGAGCTGTCCCGGATCCGTCCGAGGAAGGCGCGATAGCCGAGCCATTGCAGAATGAGGAAGATGACCGCACCCCCGGCCCACATTGCGAGCATGAAGGGCACCCACTGCCCGGGTCCGGCCTCGGCCGGCAGGGGTGCGGCCATTTCCGCCGCCGTCGGGATGAAGAGTACGACGGGCGGAAGGTAGAGGTCCGGCGCCAGCTGCGGAAGCGGCGGAAGGACCAGGCGAAGCGCGGGGACGGCCCACAGGGCATAAGCCCAGCCGGCGCCGAAGCTGCGCGCGACGGCGCCGCGCAAAAGCAGCACCATCACCATGAGCAGGGTGACGGCGACGAGCGTCTCAATCAGCCAGGCGATCATGACTTGAGCTCCTTGAGGAGCTTCTCGATCTCGACGATGTCGGCGGGCGTGAGCTTGTCGCGGGCGGCGAGCTGGGCGACGAGCGCCGGCACCCGGCCGCCGAACATGCGGTCGATCAGCCGTCCCGATTCCTCGGCGACATAATCCTCGCGGCGAATGGCGGGACGGTAGAGGTAGCGGCGACCATCCTCCTCATGGCTGAGAACGCCCTTGGCGAGCAGGCGCGAGAGCATGGTCTTGACGGTGGCGAGGGTCCATCCGCGGTCTTCCGGAACCCGGGCGGCGACGTCGGCGGCCGTCAGCGGCGCCGCGTCCCAGAGCACCTCCATCACCGTATATTCGCCTTCGGCGATTCTCTCCACGGCTCACCCTCCCTGTCGATTACACGTGTAATTCTGCCTCGGACGCTGAACGGCGAATGAATGGCACGGCCCCGCAACATGTCCTGTCGGGCCGCTTTACAATAAGCAAAAACAGTTAAATGCCATAAACCATCGCGAGGCCCGGAAATCCGCCAACGGCCGGCTTTGGCACGCTGCGTGTATCCTTATCCGCGTCCACACGCTTCCCGACGAACAGGGGCGGACGCGCGGTTTATCTGGTCCCGCCGTCCGCCCCTTTCCTTTTGGCCGTCGTCCCAGCGCAGGCCGGGACCCGGAGGGTGAAAGACGCGGTATTCTTCACCCCCCGGGGCCCCAGGCTTCGCTGGGGCGACGATCGGCTCAACCCGGCAGATACTCCGCCGTTTCCGCAGCCTCGACACGGCCGGCTGCGCTGTCCTCGGGCGGCGGCGTGATGAATTCCTCCCCCGGATTTTCCGGGGGAGGGGGACCGCGCGAAGCGCGGTGGAGGGGTTCTTCGGAGGCTGGAAGAACCCCTCCACCACCCTTCGGGCGGTCCCCCTCCCCGGCAAATGCCGGGGAGGACTTGGAAGCTCAGGCCTTCGCCACCTGCTTCTCGTGGGCGGCCAGGCGCCGGCATGATGGATTCCTCCCCCGGATTTCCGGGGGAGAGGGACCGCGCGAAGCGCGGTGGAGGGGTTCCCGGGCGCTGGAAGAACCCCTCCACCACCCTTCGGGTGGTCCCCCTCCCCGGCAAATGCCGGGGAGGCTTGGAAGCTCAGGCCTTCGCCACCTGCTTCTCGTCGAGCAATTGCTGGAGCTCCCCGGCCTCGTACATCTCCATCATGATGTCGGAGCCGCCGACGAACTCGCCCTTGACGTAGAGCTGGGGAACGGTCGGCCAGTCGGAATATTCCTTCACGCCCTGGCGGATTTCCGGATCCTGGAGGACGTCCACCGTCTCGAAGCCGACCCCGAGATGGTCGAGGATGGCGACGGCGCGGCTCGAGAAGCCGCATTGGGGGAAGAGCGCGGTGCCCTTCATGAACAGGACGACGTCGTGTCTGTGGACGATCTCGTCGATTCGGGTCTTGGTGTCGGACATTTTTACTCTTCCTCAGTCGGGGGTCGCGGTGGAGAGCTGGAGCGCGTGCAAGAGCCCGCCCATCCGGCCGCCCAGCGCTTCGTAGACTCGCTGGTGCTGGCGGACGCGCGGCATCCCCCGGAAACTTTCCGCGACGACCCGCGCGGCATAATGGTCGCCGTCGCCGGCGAGGTCGGTGATCTCGACCCTGGCGTCGGGAATACCGGCGCGGATCAGCTCCTCGATCTCCGACGCGGCCATCGCCATCAGCCCTGCGACTCGATGAGCTGGCGGCGGGCCTCGACAGTCTTGTGGGCGAGCGCCTCGCGGATCCGCGATTCGTCGCACTCGACTCCGGCCGAGGTCA
>DASVPM010000147.1:0-4869 GCA_036382815.1 Allosphingosinicella sp. | reverse complement strand
AACCCAGGGCAACAACGTCTTCGACGGCGCCGGCGGCGCGGACTTCATGATCGGCTATGCCGGGAACGATTTCTACCACGTCGATAATGCCGGCGACATCGCCTACGAGCTGGCCGGCGGCGGCTCCGACACGGTCGCGACCACGATCAGTTACACGCTGGCCGCCAATGTCGAGAACCTGCAGGCGGTCAACATCGGCGGGACCGATTCGCTGACGCTGACCGGCAACGCCGTCAACAACTATATCTGGGGCACCCAGGGCAACAACGTCATCGACGGCGCCGGCGGCTCCGACGTGATGATCGGCTATGGCGGCAACGACTTCTATTTCGTCGATGACGCCGCCGACGTCGTCTACGAGGAAGCCGGCGGCGGCGAGGACACGGTGGCGGCGTCGACCAGCTACACGCTCACCGCCAATGTCGAGAATCTCCAGGCCGCCAATATCGGCGGGACCGCCGCCTTGACCCTGGTCGGCAACGACCTCGGCAACTTCATCTGGGGGACGCAAGGCAACAACCTCCTCGCCGGCGGCGGCGGCCACGACCGGATCTTCGGCTATGCGGGCGCCGACCAGTTCCTGTTCAACACCGCGCCAGGCGCCGCCAGCTTCGACTGGCTCGACGACTTCCAGGCCGGCACCGACAAGATCCTGCTCGACAACAGCGTGTTCACCGCGCTGACGGACGGAGCGCTCCCCGCGAGCGCCTTCGTCACGGCCACCGCGGCCGCCGACGCCGACGACCGGATCATCTTCAACGCCGCCGACGGAAGCGTCTATTACGACGCCGACGGCAACGGCGCCGGAGCGGCCCTGCTCATCGCCTACGTCCCCGTCGGCCAGACGCTGACGGCGGCCGACTTCCTGGTGGTCTGAAGCGGCCCGCTGCGCGAGGCAGCCGCCTCGCTAAAGGGCGGCCGGCTCCCGCACCGAGCCGCTCATCGTTCCGATCGCATTCCTCATCTGGTCCAGAGTGAAGGGCTTGGTGAGGACGACGGATTCGCCGCCTTGGCCGGCGATGGAGCGGCTGTCGGCGTAGCCCGAGATGATGATCCCCGGCATGCCGGGTCGGATCTCGCGGGCCTGCTTGAGGACGTCGGCGCCGGACAGGAGCGGCATGGCGTAATCGGTGATGATGAGGTCGTAGTCGGCCGGAGCGGCGCTGAGCTTGCGAAGCAGGCCGGGACCGTCGGCGGCGCACTCCACCTTGTGGCCCATGTCGCACAACATTCCGGCGGTGGTCTCCCGCACGGCGTCGTGATCGTCGACCAGAAGGATGCGCAGCGAGCGTCCCTTTTTCTGCGGTTCCGCCGGCGCCGCGGCCGGCTCCTGTGCGGCGGGCCCGGGAGCGGGGGCGCGGGGAAGCCAGATCTCGACCGTGGTGCCTTCACCCTCCTGGCTGTCGATGTCGATTGCGCCGCCGGACTGATGGACGAAGCCGTAGACCATCGACAGGCCGAGGCCGGTTCCCTTGCCCACCGCCTTGGTGGTGAAGAACGGCTCGGTGACCTGCTCCAGGATCGCTGCCGGGATTCCGCTTCCGTCGTCGGACACGGCGAGGACGACATATTCGCCCACGGGCAGGCCGAGCGGGTTGCCCGCGGCCGCCTCGGCGTTGCGGCCGGCGACGACGATGGTGCCGCCCTTGGGCATGGCGTCGCGGGCGTTGATGATGAGGTTCATCAGCGCAAGCTCGAGCTGGGTGCTGTCGGCATAGGCGCGCCAGACCTCCGCCTCGGACCGCCATTCGAGCTGGACGAGCCCGCCCAGGGTATGCGCCAGCAAATCGGTCACCGTCGCGGAGAGGCGGCGGATGTCGACCGCATCCGGCTGCAAGGTCTGGCGGCGGGCGAAGGCGAGCAGCCTCTTCACAAGCTCGGAGCCCTGCTCCGCCGCCCGGCGGGTCATTGCGATGATCTTCTTATGCTCATCCTCGAGCGGCAAACGCCTTTCGATCAGGCCGAGGCCGCCCAGGACCGCGGCCAGCAGGTTGTTGAAATCATGGGCGATGCCGCCGGTCAGCTTGCCGATCGCATCCATCTTGCGCGCTTCGAGGAGCTGCTTTTCGAGGTCCTTGCGGTCGGTGACGTCGAGCAGGGTGCCGGCGTATCGGGCCGCTTCGCCGTCCTCGGCCCGGAGCAGCACGGCCTGATCGAGGAAGTGCTTGTACTGGCCGTCGGCGCACTGCCAGCGATATTCGATGTTCATCGCTCCGGTGCGCTGCCGGTCGCGGATCGCGCCCACCGCCCGCTCGCGGTCTTCCGGGTGGAGGCGGTCGGCCCAGAGAGTGGGCTGCGCCTCGACGTCCTCGAAGGCGAAGCCCGTGACGGCGGTGAAATTGCCGCCGACGAACTGGGGGACCCGGGGGGAGGGGCCGTCCGCTTCGATGTAGAGCACGATGGGAAGCGACGCGATGATCGCCGCCTGGCGCTGTTCGGCCAGGCGAAGCTCCTGCTCCACTCTCAGCCGCTCGGCATTGGCGCGGAGGTTGGCGTCGAGCAGCTTCTGCTCCTGCGCCGCCTTTCGCTGGATTTCCTGGGTCATCAGGAACAGGTCGACGAACACGGCGACCTTCGAGCGGAGCACGACGGGTTCGACCGGCTTGAACACATAATCGACCGCGCCCATCGAGTAGCCGCGGATCAGGTGCTCCTTCTCCTTGTTCACCGCGGAGAGGAAGACGATCGGGATCCGCTTGGTCTGCTCGCGGCCGCGGATGATCTGGGCCGTTTCGTAGCCGTCCATCCCCGGCATGTAGACGTCGAGCAGGATCACCGCGAAATCGCCCTTGAGCAGATGGCGGAGGGCCTCGTCGCCCGAGGAGGCGACCTCGACGTCCGCCAGATCCTCGAGCACGGTCCGGATCGCGAGCAAATTGTGGTCGTCGTCGTCGACGACCAGCACCCGGGCGCGCGGGGCCGGAGCCGGATCCGCCTCGGTCAACGAAACGGCGGCCGGGTCGGCCGGGCCCACCTGCGTCGGAACGTTCATCGGTTCACTCCGCCGCGGTCTGCACCGGCTGCGGCCGGGCCTCGCGGCCGGCGGCACGGCTGCGCGCCTTGCCGATCCACACCCTGAGCAGCGCCAGCAGGAGCTCGATGTCGACGGGCTTGGCGATATAGTCGGAGGCTCCCGCGTCGAGGCACTTCTGGCGATCGCCCTTCATCGCCTTGGCGGTGACCGCGATCAGGGGCAGCCCGGCCAGTGCGGGCTTCTCCCGGATCTTCTGCATCGTCTCGTAGCCGTCCATCTCTGGCATCATGATGTCGATCAGGGCGGCGTCGATCCCGGGGGTCTGCTCCAGGATGTCGATCCCGTCGCGGCCGCGTTCCGCGTGGAGCACCTCGACGTCGTAGCTCTCGAGCACGCTGGTCAGCGAGTAGATGTTGCGGATGTCGTCGTCGACGATCAGGATCTTCGTTCCGGCGAGCTCGGGAACCGTGCGAAGCTTGGCCGGCGCATCGTCGCTCCGGCTGCGGGGGCGGGGGCGGCGCCGCGCCTTCGCTTCGGCCTGGATGCGGCTGAAGACGTCGGCAAGCTCCTCATGGTCCGCCGGTTTCGCGGTCACTCCGAAAGCGCCCATCTGGGTCACCGAGGAGACTTCGTCCGCGCCCGAAATCACGTGGATCGGGATGCCGCTGGTATCGCTGTCGTGCTTGAGCAGGTCGAGCAGGACGAAGCCGTTGATGTCGTCCAGGCCGAGATCGAGAGTGATCGCGTCGGGCCTGAGCTTGCGCGTCATCGCCAATGTGCCGGAGCCGGCGGGCGAGATCACCCCCTTGAGCCCCGCCTCGCGGGCGATATCGAGCAGGATCGAGGCGAACGTGACGTCGTCTTCGACGATCAGGACGAAGGGGTCGCCGCTGAGATTGTCGCGATCGTCGGTGACCTCGAGAGTTGCGGGAAGCGCAGTCGGAACGTTCGCGCCGCTATTCTCGTAACGGGCGGTGGTGCTCGGCGCGCCCTCGGGCGCGGCGACCGCCGTAGCCTCGAGCGGGACGAAGAGGGTGAAGGTGGAGCCTTCGCCCGGCTTGGATTTCACCTGCAGCTCGCCGCCCAGAAGACGCGCGATCTCGCGGCTGATCGAAAGGCCGAGGCCGGTGCCGCCATATTTGCGGCTGGTCGTGCCGTCGGCCTGCTGGAAGGCCTCGAAGATGAGCTTCTGCTTGTCCTCCGGGATCCCGATGCCGGTGTCGGTGACCGCGATCGCGATCGCCCGGTCGACCCCGCGGAGCACCGGATGGTTGGTGCTCCATCCGCTGTCGGCGCTCCGAACCGACAGGGTGACCCCGCCATGCGCGGTGAACTTGAAGGCGTTGGAAAGCAGGTTGAGCACGACCTGCTGGAGCCTCTTCTCGTCGGTGCGGATCGAAGCCGGCAGATTCTCGTCGAACTCGACGTCGAACTCGAGCCCCTTGTCGGCCGCGAGCTGGCGGAAGGTGCGCTCCATATGCTGGCGAAGGTTGCGCATCCGCATGTCGCCGAGCTCGATCGAGACCGTGCCCGATTCGATCTTGGAGAGATCGAGGATGTCGTTGATGAGACTGAGCAGGTCCGATCCGGCGGAGTTGATGGTGCGGGCGAATTCGGTCTGCTTCTCGTTGAGGTTGCCCTGCGGGTTGTCGGCGAGCAGCTTCGAAAGGATCAGGAGCGAGTTCAGCGGCGTGCGCAGCTCGTGGCTCATGTTGGCCAGGAACTCGGACTTGTATTTCGAGGTCAAAGCGAGCTGTTCGGCCTTTTCCTCGACGGCCCGGCGGGCCATTTCGATCTCGAGGTTCTTCGCTTCGACCTGCTTCTTCTCGTTCTCGAGGAGCTGGGCCTTCTCCTGGAGCTCCTCGTTGGTGTTGTGGAGCTCCTCCTGCTTGGTG
>DASVPM010000146.1:0-2878 GCA_036382815.1 Allosphingosinicella sp. | reverse complement strand
ATCGGCTTCAACGCCCGCTACCTGCTCGACATATTGGGGCAGATCGAGGGCGATATCGTCGAAGTCCACCTCGCCGATGCCGCCGCCCCCACCTTGCTCCGTGAGAACGACAAGGCGGCCGCGCTCTACGTCCTGATGCCGATGCGGGTGTGACGATGGAGCAGGAAGTGCCCGGTCCCTGGGCCTATGCGGCGGCGCTGGTCGTCACGATCGTTTGCCTGGCGCTCGCGAACTTCGTCATCGCCTATCTCGGCGGGTGGGCGGACATCGACGCCCGCAAGCCCGCCGCGGTCGCCGTGGGCTTCGTCCAGGGCCTGACCGGAGCGTTGATGGCCGGGGTCATCTCCAGCCAGCTTCTCAAGTCGGTCCGTCCCGCGGATTTCTGGCTCAAATGGATAGTCCTGGTGGTCGCCGCGCTCTTCGCGGTCGCGATCGTCTGGGCACTGATCATCGGCAAATCCGACAAAGCCCTGACCTGGATGACCTTCGCCGGCGTTGCGTCGCTGATCGGCACCGAGGTGGGGCGCAGGATGACCTTAAACCTGGCCCGCCGGTCGATCGAGACGTCCCAGCCGCCCGTTCCGGATTGAACGCGGCTGCGAGCTGTGCGATGCTGACACCCTTGTCAGCAGGGGAGTCGGCGATGGCGAGCCGGTCGTTCAATCCCGCGGTGCCGATGAAGCGTGAATGGGGCACTGCCTATCGCGCGCTTCGCCGGCTGCTCGCGAACGGCGACGACACCGTGCAGGTCTTCCGGATCATGCGGGCTCTGAACGGCGACACCTCGCACCGCAACTACCGGCGCCTGATCGCCAGCGCCGAGGGCGGCCGGCTGGCTTATGAGCGGGCCGAGCTCGCGCCCCGCTTCTGCGACAGGGCCTGGATCGAGTCCTTTCCCGAAAGCAGCGTCGGCGCCGCGTATCGCGCCTTTCTCGACCGCACCGGCTACTCGGCCGACGGCCTCGCCGATCTCAGCGTCGCCGAGACAGAGATTCCGCCCAACCTCGAGCATCCCTATGCCTGGTTCGGCCGCCGCGAGCGCGACATCCACGACATCTGGCACGTTTTGACCGGCTACGAGGCCGACGAGCCGCTGGGCGAGGCCTGCCTGGTCGCTTTCTCCTACGCCCAGACGGGAGGCCTCGGCTGGGCCTTCATCGGCGCCGGTGCCGCCGTGAAGAGCCTGCGCATCACCGGCAACACCGCCTTCGCCCGGGCGGTGTGGGAAGGCTGGCGGCACGGCAAGCGCGCCGCCTGGCTCCACGCCGAGGATTATCAGGCGCTGATGGCGGAGCCGCTGGAGGCCGCTCGAGCCCGCCTGGGCATCGCCGCGCCGGTGCGCTACCGCGAGGCTCAGAGGCGGCTGGCCGAGGCAGGGCTGAAGGGCATCTGACTCTCGCCGTCATGCCTGCGCAGGCCGCAATTAGTGAACCGTCCGTGCCGGCCGTGGCAATCCCCATTCCCGATGCCGGATCAAGTCCGGGTTGACGGGTGTCCTGCAGCCGCCGTTCCGCTAGGGCTGGCTCATGGCTCTCGCCCGTCTCGCCCTCAGCGACTTCCGCAACCACCGCGACGCGCTGCTCGCGCCCGGGCCGGACCTTGTCGTGCTCACCGGCGAGAATGGCGCGGGCAAGACCAACGTTCTCGAGGCGCTGTCGCTGCTTTCACCGGGCCGGGGGCTGCGAGGTGCCTCTCTTTCCGAAATGGCGCGAAACGGGGCCGGCGGGGGCTTCGCCGTCTCGGCGCGCCTGGGCGACATCGAAATCGGCACCGGCACCTCCGCCTCCGCTCCCGACCGCCGTCAGGTGAGGATCAACGGCGCCGCGGCTTCGGCCACGTCGCTTTCGGAATGGCTGTCGGTGCTCTGGCTGACTCCGGCAATGGACCGGCTGTTCCAGGAAGGCGCCGGCGGACGCCGCCGCTTCCTCGACAGGCTGGTGCTCGCTCTGGAGCCCGGCCACGCGGTCCACGCCGCCCGCTACGAGGCGGCGATGCGGGCGAGGAACAAGCTCCTCGCGGAGGACGGCCCGCGGGACGAGGCCTGGCTCTCGGCGTTGGAGGCGCGGATGGCCGAGCATGGCTCTGCCCTCTCCGGTGCGCGGGCGGGGGCCCTCGCCATGCTCGGCGAGCGTTTGGCGGAGGCGCCGGAAGGACCGTTCGCCCGCGCCGGCCTCAGCCTCGAGGGGGGCGACGAGGATCTGGCGCAGTCCCTGGCCCGCGGCCGCTCCCGCGACGCCGCTGCCGGTCGTACCCTCACGGGTCCCCACCGCACCGATCTCTCGGTGACGCATCTCGAGAAGGGGCAGCCCGCGCGTCTGTGTTCGACCGGCGAGCAGAAGGCGCTTCTGCTCTCGATCATCCTGGCCCATGCCGATCTGGTCGCCGACCGCGCCGGCCGCCGCCCGATCCTGCTGCTCGACGAGGTTTCGGCTCATCTCGACCCGGGCCGGCGCACCGCCCTTTTCGAACGGCTGCAGGCGGGCGGCGGCCAGGTGTGGATGACCGGAACCGAGCCGGGCCTGTTCGAGGGCGCCGCCGCCGACCGGTTCCTGGTCGCGGAAGGAACAATCGAGCGCCTCTAGGCCGGTCTAGGGCAGTGCCTGCAGCCATTTGATGACTTCGTTGGCGAGGCGGATGCGGGCGCCGGACCAGCCGTGGTCGGTGCCGGCGTGGACCGTCGCCACGGCCGCGCCGGGGGTGGCCTTCACCCTGGCCGCGAGCGCGTCGCTCATCGGTGCTAGAGTCTGTTTGGCTTTTCCTGAATCGATTTGGGATTCCCGTCTGGTCTGAAGTGTGATTCAAGCTGCTGGCTGGGATGGAGGCCAGCAGCGATGGCCAAGCCTTATTCGGATGATCTGCGGGAGCGAGTGGCGCGCTC
>DASVPM010000145.1:0-21499 GCA_036382815.1 Allosphingosinicella sp. | reverse complement strand
AAATGCTGAAGCTTTCCTGCCTTTGCGGTCAGATCCGGGTCGAAACCGCGAGGCAGCCGGACTTCGTCCACGAATGCAATTGCACTTTGTGCAGCAAGGCGGGCGTCCGCTGGGGCTATTTCCATCCGTCCGAGGTGAGCGTCGAGGGGGACTCAATGGGCTATTGCAGGGCGGACAAAGCGGATCCGAACGCTTTGCTTCAATTCTGCGGGAAGTGCGGAGTGACCACCCATTTCATTCTGACCGAAGGCGCCGTCGCGAAGCAAGGCAACGTCGTCATGGGAGTCAACATGCGGCTGGCCGACGAGAGCGACCTCGCCGGGATCGAACTGCGCTACCCCGACGGGCGCGCCTGGGCCGGGGAGGGGGGCTTCGGCTATGTGCGGGAGGCCCGGATCCTCGGCCCGGCGGCGGGCCCCCGAATAACTCTCGCGGACATGTTTCCCGGCGAAGGCCGGGACCCAGCCTATCTGTACGGCCCGGCCCCGGCCTCCGCCGGGGAACGCAGGCACGAGGAATCAGTCCAGCCTCACCTTCCCCCGGCCCTCCTTCACCTTGCTCCGCCCCTTCTTCTCGTCGACCCTTTTCGCCTTCGCCGCCCGGCTCGGCTTGGTCTTGACCCGCCTCTTCGGGGCAACATGGGCCCTGGCGATCAGCTCCGTCAGCCGCGCCCGCGCCTCCTCGCGGTTCGCTTCCTGGGTCCGGTGGGTGCGGGCGGTGACGATGATCTCGCCTTCGTTGGTCCATCGGCTTCCGGCCAATTGCTTGAGCCGCGCATAGACGGCCGGATGGAGGCCGAGCCTGAAGACGTCGCAGCGCAGCTGGCAGGCCGTGGCGACCTTGTTGACGTTCTGGCCGCCCGGGCCGGTCGAGGCCAGGAACTTCTCCTCGAGCGCCTCCTCGGGCAGCGGGCAGGGCTCAGCCGTCGCGGACATCGGCCGGATCCGCGCTCGGCCCCGCCTCGAGAAGGTCGGCGGGGACGGGAGTCGTCGCCTCGAGGGAGGGCTCGCCGTCCAGGACATCGCCGAAGCCGGCGCTGACGAACGTCGGCGGCAAAGGGGCGGTCGCCTCCACCGGGGGCTTGCCGTCGCGGTCGACCCGGATCGACAAGGCATGGAGGAGCATTGGGCCGTTCGAGCCGCCGTAGACGGGGTCGCCCGAGATCGGGATCCCGAGCCCGTCCGAGGCGTGGACCCTGATCTGGTGGGTCCTTCCGGTCTCGGGCGAGAAGAGGATCACGGCCCGGCCGCCGCCGACGGCGATCCTTCGCCAGCGGGTCAGGGACGGCCTGCCCGCCGGGTCGTTCACCATCCGCCAGCCTTCGGCCTCGCTGGAGACCTTGCCCAGCGGCATGTCGATCGCGCCTTCCACGGCGTCCGGCACTCCGTCGAGCACGGCGAGATAGGTCTTCGTCACCTTCTTGTCCTCGAAAGCGCGCTGGAAGCGCTTGTGCGCCTTGGGGTTCCGGGCGAGCAGGAGGCAGCCCGAAGTGTCGCGATCGAGACGGTGGACCGGGAGAGGCGCGCGTTTGAAGCCGAAGCGGAGATGCTTGAGATAGTCTTCGAGGCTTTCGGGCGTACGCGAGCCGGGATGGACGGCCAGACCGGCGGGCTTGTCGATGACGATCGCCTCGCCGTCGATGAACAAGACATATTTATCCCACACGAGCATCGTCCTTCATCGCCCGGCCCTGCCATGCCTGCCGCCGCCGCGCAAAAGCTGAATCGCCGCGTTGGACGGACTCGGCCCAAAGCCCAGGTCCCTGCTTCCGGGAGCGCGATCGATCCGGTCGAGCCCTTTCGTCAGGCCTGCAGACGGACATCCCTTCCGCCGCCGCGCCTCGTCCGTTGGGATGGACCCCGGCCTTCGCCGGTGACCGTCCCGGCCACTCGATTGCGCGCGCCCGGGGTCGACCAGGCGGATCAGGCTTCAATATCTCCGAAGCTTGCGGGTCTTCAGCCTGGCGCGGCCGTCCTCGCCGACGGTGCAGGTGAAGGCCCGGGGGGCGAAGCCGCGGCGCCAGCCGTCCGAATTGCCGATCGCGGCGCCGGCGACGGTGCCGTAGACCCGCCAGCTCGTCCGGCCGTGGCGGCGGACGTCGTCGACCCGCATCCGCCCGAACCGCTCGACGAGAGGGGCGCAACGTTCGACCGCGAAGCGCTCGGCGCCGCGGAAGCGGAGCGTATCGACGCTTCGGCTCACCGAGTCGGTGACGGCCCCGACGGCGTTGGCCGTCGCCTCGAGCTGGCGGGCGATCTCGTCGGCGACCCGCTCGGCCTTGCTTCGGCGGTCGTAATCCTGGGCCGCAGCCGGGACGGCGGCCAGCGAAAGGAAAAGCATCGCCCCGGAAATTCTTGCCGCCATGTCGATCCTCCTGGTCCGCTGCCGGGGGGCCCCACGGGTCCCTCTTGAACTAACGGACAGGGACGCTGAATCGATCCTGACGGTGCGGACGCGATTGCCGCGAATTCGCAGAAAACCGTAAGTTTTTGCACTGCAACAATCGAAACAACAAAGCCCCGCGGGCGGCACAGGAGCGTCAAGAGCCGCGCCTAGATGAGCGCAACGGTCATTCCGGCCGAGGGAAGGAGCGGGAGAAGATCCCGTAAGTTGCAGCCATGAACCAAGTAAGCGTCCGCAATCTCTTCGTCGCCGGCAGCGTCCTCTTGCTGGCCTTCGCTCCGGTCTGCTCGGCCTATGCCGGGATCGTCGGGCCCGCCGCCGCGGCCGCCGAGCCGCCTGCCACGGTCCTGCCGGCCCCGGCCGCCGCGCCCGCCGCAACCGCGGCGGAGCCGGCCGAGGCGTCGCTCGACGAGGCGAAGCTTCGCCCCGGCCAGTTCCTCTGGCAGCCCGAGCGCTCGCCGCAGGGCGAGGTCGAAATCGTCGTCAGCATCCCGCTCCAGCTCGCCTACGTCTATCGCGGCGGCACCCTGATCGCGGTCACCACGGTCTCCACCGGCAAGCCGGGCCACCGCACGCCGACCGGCAAGTTCGACATCCTCGAGAAGCACGCCAGGCATTTTTCGAGCATCTACAACAACGCGCCGATGCCCTACATGCAGCGCCTGACCTGGGGCGGGATCGCGCTCCACGCCGGCCAGATACCCGGCCACCCGGCCTCGCACGGCTGCGTCCGGCTGCCGCTGGCCTTCGCCAAGAACCTTTTCGGGGTGACCCGGCTTGGCGCCTCGGTCCACATCATCCAGCAGTCGCCGGCTCCGGCGGAGGCTCTCGCGATGGTGAAGGGCAATGGCGCCTATACCGGAATGGGCGGACCGCTCGAGCCGGTCGAAGGCACCAACTGAGAACGCGAAATGGGGACAGTCGCTAGTGACTGTCCCCGATCGGGCCGCTAGTCACCGGGCGCCACAAGCCCGGAGCCCGCACATGCGCAAGACCCTGCTCGCCGCCTTCCTCCTCTCCACCGCCGCCTCCCCGGCCTCGGCCGAGAGCGTCGTCGTCACCGCCGACCGGATGGTCGACGTGCTGAGCGGCCGGACGGTCGAGGAGCCGGTGGTGGTGATCACCGACGGGCGGATCGCCTCGGTGGTCGGCCGGGGCGGCGCCCGGCCCGTCATCCCCGCCGGGGCCAAACGGATCGACCTTCCGGGCAAGACGCTTCTGCCCGGCCTCATCGACATGCACGTCCACCTGACCTCGCTGGCGGAGATCGGCGGCTATCGCGGCTTCCAATATACCGACAGCTTCTGGTCGGCGGTCGGCGCCGCCAATGCCGAGAAGACGTTGCGGGCGGGATTCACCACCGTGCGCAACGTCGGCTCGGACGGCTTCCAGGACGTGGGGCTGAGGGAGGCGGTCGACGGCGGGTGGCTGGAGGGGCCGCGGATCGTCACCGCCGGCTATGCGATCGGCGCCACCGGCGGCCATTGCGACAGCAACATGCTCCCGCCCCAGTACGACCGCAAGGAGATGGGGGTGGTGAACGGCCCCGACGATGCCCGCGCCAAGGTCCGCTGGCTCCACAAATACGGCGCCCAGGTGATCAAGATCTGCGCCACCGGCGGAGTCTTCTCGCTGGGCGATTCGGTCGGCGGCCAGCAGCTCAGCCTCGAGGAGATGAAGGCGATCGCCGACGAGGCGCACATGCTCCACCTCAAAGTCGCCGCCCACGCCCATGGCGACGAGGGGATAAGGGCCGCGATCCTCGCCGGCATCGACACGATCGAGCATTGCAGCCTGGCGAGCGACGAGACGATCCGGCTCGCCGCCCAGCGCAAGACGTGGTTCGACATGGACATCTACAATGACGACTACATCCTCGCCACCGGGACGGCGAACGGCACCGAGCAGGAGAGCCTCGACAAGGAGAAGATGATCGGCCTGAAGCAGCGCCAGACCTTCCAGCGCGCCGTCCGCGCCGGGGTGCCGATGCTGTTCGGAAGCGACGCGGGGGTCTATCCGCACGGCGACAACGGCCGCCAGTTCGCCAAGATGGTCGAATGGGGGATGACTCCCATCCAGGCGATCCAGGCTGCGACCCGCAACGCCGCGCAGGCCCTCGGCCGGGAGTCGGATGTCGGCGCGATCGCGGTCGGCCGCTACGGCGACATGATCGCCGTCGACGGCGATCCGCTGGCGGACGTCCGCCAGCTGGAGGACGTCGACGTGGTGATCAAGGGCGGCAAGCTGGTGAA
The DNA here is from genome assembly GCA_036382815.1 of Allosphingosinicella sp. Classification (GTDB taxonomy): domain Bacteria; phylum Pseudomonadota; class Alphaproteobacteria; order Sphingomonadales; family Sphingomonadaceae; genus Allosphingosinicella. Next base: position 16,844 of record DASVPM010000145.1, on the reverse strand, counting down.
AAGCGAGTGATAGCGCTTCCCGCGCTTCTCGCGGCCCTGGCCGCGGCGGCGCAGGTCCCCCATCCGCCGCAGCCGCCCGCGGCGGGGGCCCCTAAAAATCGCGGCAAATGGCCCCTCTGCGCCAATCTGGACGGCCTCCAGTCGGTCCAGACCCGGCTTCGGGCCTGCACCTCGATCATCGATTCCGGTATCGAGAATGTTCACGATCTCGCCCGGGCCTATAACAATCGAGGCTATGCCAATAACGACGCTGGCGATCCCGATCGGGCCCTTGCCGATCTCGACGAAGCCATAAGGTTGGACCCCGGCTACGCCAAGGCCTACAACAATCGCGGCATCGCCTGGGGCAGGCGGCGCGATCTCTCGCGCGCGCTGCGCGACTTCGAGTCGGCGATCCGACTCGATCCGACCCTGGCGATGGCGTATAATAATCGCGGGATGGTGCGGGCGCGGCTGGGCGATCTCGCGAACGCATCGCGCGACTATGCCGAGGCCATCCGGCTCGATCCGCAAATGGCGCAGGCCTATTATAATCGCGGACGCGTCCAGGAGGCCGTTAAGGACCGCCGGCGGGCGCTCGACGATTATCGCGAGGCGCTGCGGCTGATGCCCGGCTATGACAGCGCCCGGCGCCGGCTGTGCCGGCTGCTGCCGGCGAGCGGGCGGAAATCCGCCGAATGCGCATTCCCGCCGGAACGCGGGATGTGACTCCGCCCGCCCGGCCGCTCGACCGAAAAAGGATCGCCGCCGATTTCGCGGCGGCGGTCAACATGGACGCCGGCGAGCTCGAGGCCTGGCTTGAGACGCCCGAGAGCCTGCGCGTCGGCTTCAAGAGCGACGGCGGCGAGTCGGTCGGCCACGCCTCCGGCCGGCGGATCGTCGGGCTGCTTCGCCGCGGCCCGGCGAACGACGACGATTATGCCCACATGCGCAGGACCGTCGGCTTCGTGCGCCGCCACCGGGCGCAGGAGCCCGCTAACATGGTCAGCTCGCGATGGCGCTACAGCCTGATGAACTGGGGCCACGATCCGCTTCGAAGCTAGGCGCGACCGGTCCAGGTCGATCCACCGGTCATCGCGGCCAAGGGCCTGGCCGCACGCGGGAAGCAGGACTTCAAGGCGTCTCCGATCCGGCCCGCAACCCCGCCACCCGGGCCGGTCCTGGCGCCGGACCCGGCGCGGAGCGAACCAAGGACCTCGACGCCGACGTGGAGTGGGACGTAGAGGGGCGCAACCGGCGGGACCGCATTCCCGCACGGTCTCCACCGAATCGCCGTAGGAACGCCCTGATTAATTCGATCGTCCTCACCGGTTTCCTCGGCAGCCTCGCCGCGGGTCTCGCCACCGTCGTCGGCGCGCTTCCGCTGTTCGCCACGGGAAAGCCGAGCGTGAGGCTCGAGAACGGTTTCCTCGGCTTCGCGGCGGGCGTAATGCTCGCCGCATCCTTTTTCTCGCTGATCATCCCGGGCCTGGAGCAGGCGCGCTCCGCCGGCTTCGGGCGGGTCGAGTCCGCGGCGATAGTCGTCGGCGCGGTTCTGATCGGCGGCACCTTTCTGGGCCTTCTCAACCGGATGGTCCCGTCGCTCGAGCGGGCGGGCTTCTCGCCCAGGGAGGGGATCAGCGTCGGGACGAACCGCCGGATCTGGCTGTTCGTGGCGGCCATCACCCTGCACAATTTCCCGGAAGGCATGGCCGTCGGCGTGAGCTTCGGCACGGGGGATTTCAAGGCGGGCTGCGCGACCGCCCTGGGCATCGGTCTTCAGAACATCCCCGAAGGCCTCGCCGTCGCGGTCGCTCTGATGAGCATCGGCCACAGCCGCGGCCGTGCGATAGTCGCGGCGCTGGCGTCGGGGCTGGTGGAGCCCGTCGGCGGCTTCGTCGGAGTGGCGACGGTGACCGCCGTCGCCAGCCTCCTGCCCTGGGCGCTAGGATTCGCCGCCGGCGCGATGATCTATGTCGTCTCGTCCGAGATCATCCCCCATGCCCACCGCCGTGAAGGCGGGGGGCTTGCGACGATCGGGCTGATGATCGGTCTCGCCGCGATGATGTTCCTCGACATCAGCCTGGGATAACCGCGCTTCCCGTCGTCTGCGGATCCGGGCCGGCAGACGCTAAGGCCGGGCGCCGTCGGCCTGGAAGGCTTCGACGAGCGGCTGGAACTCCGCCATTCCGGGTGAGGTCTCGAAGCTGTGCCGGGCGCCCGTCTCGGCCCACGGCAGCCGGTCGCGGGTCCACAGCTCGACATAGGGCTCGAACCAGCGATGGTCGTCGAGCACCGAAGCCCGCAGGTTGACGAACGCATCGAAGCCCTCAGCCCGGGTGAACACCCAGCTCAGGCAGGCCGGGCAGTGATGATGGTGCGAGACGGGCCCGCGCAGTCCGCCGAGCACCGGCTCGCCGGCCATCACCACGAAGCCGTCGGACGGCACCGTGACGGTCAGCGAATAAGCGCTGGCCGTCATCTTCTGGCAGCCCGTGCAGTGGCAGGCCCCGGTCAGCAGCGGCGGCTTCGTCACCCGCACCCGAATTTCGCCGCAGCGGCAACCGCCTTCCCAGGGCAATTTCCAGTCGTTCAAGCGAAGCCTCCTTCTTCCGACGCCCCGTGCAGCGGGCGGATGTAGAGCCGCTTGACCTGCGGCCAGAGCCGGCCGACCTCCTCTTCCACCGAGCACACGATCCGCTCGACCTCCCGGGCCGTGATCGCATCGTCGAAATCGACGCTCATCAGGGCGGTGATCTGGTCCGGGGCGGAATGGACGGTCAGGATCTGGCCGATGCCGGCGATTCCGGGCCGCCCGGCGGCGATGGCGCGCAAGCCCTCGACCAGTTCCGGCTCGGCCGCCTCGCCGATCAGCAGGGCCTTGGATTCGACGGCGAGCAGGAAGGCGGTCAGGCCCAGGATGATCCCGATGACGATCGAGGCGGCGCCGTCGAACGCGGGGTTCCCGGTGATCTGGGCGACGAACAGTCCGACGGCGGCGGCGACCAGGCCGGCCATCGCCGCGCCGTTTTCGAGCAGGACGATGAAGGCGGGCGGGTCCTTGGACCGGCGCACCGCCTCCCACCAGCCCAGCGACCCCTTCGCCGCCCGGAAGTCGCGGAAGGCCGCGAGCGTCGACCAGCCCTCGAGCAGAAGGGCGACGAGGAGCACGCCGTAGGCGATCACAGGCGACACGGCCGGCTCGGGATGGAGAATGTGGATCACGCCTTCGTAGACCGAGACGCCGGCGCCCAAGGCGAAGACGAGAACGGCGACCACGAAGCTCCAGAAATAGAGCTCGCGCCCGTAGCCGAACGGATGGACGGCGTCGGGCGCCTTCCGGGCCTGCCGGCGGCCCCAGATGAGCAGCAGCTGGTTGAGCGAATCGACGACGCTGTGGATGCCCTCGGTCAGCATCGCCGAGGATCCGGTGACGGCCGCCGCCGCGAACTTCGAGACCGCGATCCCGAGATTGGCGCCCATCGCGATCAGAAGCGTACGATTGTTCTCGGCGTTCAAAAAGCGGCGCTCCCCGACGGAGTGGCTGTCACGGTAACTGTCACCGTGACTGTCACCGATGCGGACGGAACGCAAAGGCGGGCTGTGCGGTTCAAAGCTTCGAATCACGCGGAGGAGCGACAAGCGACATGAAGGGCTATTGCGACGACATCGAGAAGGCGACGATCGCGAACGGGGATTTCCGGCGGGTGCTCTATACGGGAAAGAATTTGCAGCTGGTGCTGATGACCTTGCCGCCCGGCTGCGACATCGGCGAGGAGGTGCACGAGGATCGCGACCAGTTCTTCCGGATCGAGGAAGGGCGCGGCACCGTCTATATCGACGGGGCGCCGAACCGGGTCGAGGACGATTTCGCCGTGATCGTGCCCGCCGGCGCCCGCCACAACGTCGTCAACGACGGGGAGGCGCCGCTCAGGCTCTACACGATCTACGGTCCCCCCGAGCATAAGGACAAGACGGTGCACAAGGACAAGGCGCAGGCCGAGCGCGACCACGAGAACGACCATTGGGAAGGCGAGACGACCGAATGAGGAGGGCCAGGGGCTCGTGACCTATTGCGTCGGACTTCTGCTGGAGGCGGGGCTGGTGATGATCGCCGATACCCGTACCAATGCGGGGGTCGACAATTTCTCCTCCTACCGGAAGCTGCACGTCCTCGCCGACCGGCCCGACCGGCGCATCTTCCTGTGCACCTCGGGCAGCCTCTCCATGTCGCAATCGGTGATCGGCCAGCTCATCGACTCGCTGCCCGCCCCGGTGGGCGACGAAAAGGCGCTCACGGTCGCGACCGCGCCGTCCATGTTCCGGGTCGCCGAGCTGGTCGGCGAGGCCGTGCAGAGCGTCAACCGCAGCGTCGGCTCCGTGCTCGCCGAAGCGAACATCTCCAGCTCGGTGTCGCTCCTGCTCGGCGGGCGCATCGGCGACGAGCCCCCCTCGCTCTATCTCGTCTACTCCGCCGGCAACTTCATCCATTGCTCGCCCGAATCGCCCTTTCTCCAGATCGGCGAGACCAAATACGGCAAGCCGATCCTCGACCGGGGCGTCCGTTACGGGACCCCGCTCGACGAAGCGGTGAAGGTGGCGCTGCTCTCCTTCGACAGCGCGATGCGCTCGAACCTCGGAGTGGCGCGGCCGCTCGATCTCATCGTCATGCGCGCCGGCGCTTCGGAGCCCGTACTGACCCGGCGGATCGAGGCGGACGATGCCTATTTCAACGAATTGTCGCTGCGCTGGGCGGTGCTTCTGCACGAGGCGACCGGCCAGATCCCCAACCCGCCGTGGATGGAATAAATTTCTCCTCTGCAAATGAAGGAAGGATTTAAATCAGGCGGCCGCTCTTCCGCCGGAGATCGAGGTGAGCTTGGGCGCGGCCAGCGCCGCGGCTGCTTCCGCATGCAACGGCGGCGAGAGGAGGAAGCCCTGGCCTTCCTTGCAGCCCAGCTCGCGGAGCAGGCGGAGCTGGTCGTCATTCTCGATATGCTCGGCGACAGACGGCAGGCCGAGCGCCGCGCACAAATCGAGCACGCCTTTCAGCAGACGGCGGCTGCGCAGGGATTCGCAGATGGTCGCGATGAGGGTCCCGTCGAGCTTGACCCCGTCGAACTGCATCTCGCGCAGATAGGAGATGGAGGCGTGGCCGGCTCCGAAATCGTCGAGCACGATCCGGGCGCCGGCGGCGCGGAGGGTCTGGAGATTCTCCCTGGCGACCTGGAAATCCGCCAGCAGCGCGGTCTCGGTCACCTCGACCTGGAGCCGGGAGGGATCGAGCCGGGCCCGGTCGAGGACGCCGAGGAGGCGCTGGGCGGAGCCGGCGGTGCAGAGCTGGACGGCGCTGACGTTGAAGGAGAGGCGGACCGCCGCCGCCCAGCGCGACGCCTCGGCGGCGGCGTCGGCCAGCAACTTGTCGCTGATCTGCTCGATGACGTTGATCTGCTCGGCGATCGGGATGAACTGGTCGGGCGGGATCCGGCCGAGCGTGTCGTCGTGCCAGCGCGCCAGCGCCTCGAGCGCCTTCAATTCGCCGGTGGCGAGGTCGGTGATCGGCTGGAAGACGAGGCTGATCCGGTCCAGGGTCTCGGGCCGCCGAAGCGCCTGCTCGACGAGGACCCGCCGGCGGTGGATCTCATGCATCTCGGGCGTGAAGACGGCCACCGCCGAACGCCCCCCTTCCTTGGCGCGATAGAGCGCGGTGTCGGCGCGGATCAACGCTTCCTCGACGTCGCAGTCGCCCGGCAGGAGCAAGGTGAGGCCGCAGCAGCCGGAGACCCGGAATTCGCGGCCGTCGACGAGGAAGGGCTCCTGAAGCGCGGCGCAGATGGCGGCCCCCGCGCTGTCCGCGCCGGTCATCGAGCGGACCCGCGGCAGCAGCAGGGCGAATTCGTCGCCCCCGGTTCGAGCGATCAGGGCGCCTTCGCCCACCGCCCGGGCGAGACGGCTGCCGATGCCCTCGAGCACCCGGTCGCCCGCGGCGTGGCCGAACGTGTCGTTGATCGGCTTGAAGCCGTCGAGGTCGACCATCGCCAGAGCGAAGCCGTTGCGCGTCCGGCCAAGCGCGGCGGCGCGGCGGCCGAGCGCCCGGAGGAAGGCGCGGCGGTTGGCGAGGCCGGTCAGCGGATCGGTGTCGGCGACCAGCCTGGCCTTGGCCTTTTCCGCCTTGGCGAGCCGCTCGGCGCGCTGCGCCCGCTCCTGCTCGAGGGTGACCGCGGTGCGCGACTGGACCAGCTCGATGAAGCTGGCGTCGTGGAGCGAAAGGAGCCGCATCAGGACCAGCAGGACCACTCCGAGGCAGACCCCGATGCCGATATGGGAGACGTCCCGCGAGAAGACCAGCTGCAGCGCCAGCGGCACGCCGAGGAGGAGGAGCGGCACGCGCGCCGCGGCGGGATAGCGGCTGACGCCGTAGGCGCAGCCGATCGCCGCCAGGCTGCCGAACAGGATGACGTGATTTTCGTCGCCGGAATCGAGGTTGGCGATGAGGTGAAGCGCCCAGAAGCAGAAGCCGAGGCTGAAGACGACCGCATAGACGAGGGTCATGCGCAGCTCGCGCAGGATGCGCTCGGGCGGGACCTCCCGTTCTCGAGCCTTCAGCCAGTGGGCGAGTCGGAAGAGGACCAGCAATGTCAGGCTGAGCGCGAAGGGCGAGGTGAGGTCGCCGCCGCCGGAGAGGTGGAGGCCGATGAGGTTGGTGAGGACGACGACATAAAGCAGCGGAATCTGGCGCTGCATCGCGCGATAGCGTTCCTGAAGGAGGATGCGCCCGCCGACGCTGTCCACCTCTCCGGCGTCGAACAGCCGGATTGCTTGCCTCATGCCCCACCCCATGGCGTCGGAATAAGCCCGAAACGATTAACAGGTGGTTTTGACGTGATCAGTGGAGCAACGGAAAATCCTCCCCGGCATTTGCCGGGGAGGGGGACCAGGCGAAGCCTGGTTTGGAGGGTTCTTCGGACTCAGCAGAACCCCTCCACCACCCTTCGGGTGGTCCCCCTCCCCCGGAAATCCGGGGGAGGATTTATCGAAGCGGAAGCTCGCGCTGGTCGGGGTCGAAACGGTGCCAGCCGCCCGGGCCGAGCCGTTCGAGCGGGCGGAAGCGCGCCTTGTAGGCCATCCGCCGCGAGCTTTCGACCCAGTAGCCGAGATAGACGTAGGGGAGCCCGGCCTTCCCGGCGCGGACGATATGGTCGAGGATGATGTAGGTGCCAAGCCCGGGCCGCGCCGGATCGTCCGGCTCGAAGAAGCTGTAGATCATCGACAGGCCGTCCGCCTGCTGGTCGGTCAGGCAGGCGCCGACCAGCTTGCCCGGCCGGCCGCCGACGGACGGCTCGCGATATTCGATGACGTAGGTCTTGACCGGCGACTGCTCGATCATGTCCGAAAAGTCGCTCTCGTCCATTCCGACCATTCCGCCGTCGGGGTGGCGGCGCTTCAGATAGCGGCGGAGGAGCGCATATTGCTCCTCGGTCGCCCAGGGCTTGCAGGCGGTCACCTCCAGATCGGAATGACGCTTCAGCATCCGGCGCTGGCTCGCGCTCGGCTGGAATTCGGCGGCGACGACCCGGACCGAGACGCAGGCCGAGCAATCGAGGCAGGAGGGGCGGTAGGCGACCGCCTGGCTCCGGCGGAAGCCGATCCGGCCGAGCGCGTCGTTGAGGTCGGCCGAATGCTGCCCGGCGAGCTCGGTGAATACCTTGCGCTCGGTCTTGCCGGCCAGATACGGGCAGGGCGCCGGGCTGGTGACGAAGAAGCGGGGAAAGCGGAAGGGTGCGCTCAACGGGGCTCCGGGGGTTGAAAGGCTTGGTTGAGACTCGGTTTATGCGTCTTTGCGATCGGCTTGGAAAGGGTCTGGCGCCTCGAAAACGGCATTAACCATCATGCGTTCCGGGCCGGGACGGCGGCTCAGCGAATCTCAACGGGATGGACGTAGAAGCCCGCCTCCTCGAGCGCCCGGACGAGCGCGTCCAGATGCTCCGAGTCGCGCGCCTCGCACTCGACGTCGATGAAGGCGTCCTTGGCCGGCAGCGTGGTGAAGATCCGCTGGTGGTAGATCTCGATGATGTTGGCGCCGTGAGCGTCGAACAATTTCATCACCGCGAGCAGTGCGCCGGGGCGATCCTGGAGCTGGATCCGGAGCCGCGCCATCCGCCCGGAGCGCGCGAGGTCGCGCAGCAGCACGGTGGCGAGCAGGCGGGTGTCGATATTGCCGCCCGTCAGGACGAGCCCGACGTTCCGGCCCCGGAAGCGCTCAGGGTGGGCGAGGAGGGCGGCGAGACCGGCCGCCCCCGCCCCTTCGGCGACCGTCTTCTCGATCTGCAGGTAGAGGCTGACCGCGGTCTCGATCTCGCGTTCGTGGACCAGCAATATCTCGTCGACGAAGCGTTCGATGATTGGCGGAGTGAGTCGGCCGGGCTTCTTGACGGCGATGCCTTCGGCGAGGGTGTCGCCGGCGGACGGCAAGTCCTTGCCGCCGATCCTGCAATACATCGACGGATAGAGCTCGGCCTGGACTCCGACGATGGCGAGATCGGGGCGGAGCGCCCTGGCGGCCGTCGCCATTCCCGAGATGAGGCCGCCGCCGCCGATCGGGACGACCAGCGTGTCGATCTCCGGAGCGTCGTGGAGGAGCTCGAGAGCGACCGTGCCCTGCCCCGCCATGATCTGAGGATCGTCGAACGGGTGGACGAAGGTCAGGCTTTCCGCGTCGGCGATCCGCAGCGCCTCGCCATAGGCCTCGTCGTACATCTCGCCGTGGAGGACGATCCGGGCGCCGTGGCCCTCGGTCTGCTTCACCTTGATGCTCGGCGTGGAGGTCGGCATGACGATGGTGACCGGAACGTCGAGCCGGCGTCCGTGATAGGCGACCGCCTGGGCGTGGTTGCCCGCCGACGACGCGATCACCCCGCGCGAGCGCGTCTCGGGATCCATCAGCAGCAATTTGTTGAGAGCGCCGCGCTCCTTGTAGGCGGCGGTGAACTGGAGGTTCTCGAACTTCACCCAGACGTTGGCGCCCGTCGCCTCGGAGAGCGTCCGGCTGGGCAGGGTTGGGGTTCGGACGACCGCGCCTTCGATGCGCCGCGCCGCCGCTTCGATGTCGGCGAGGGTGACGGGGAGGTCGGTCATGGCCGGTCGTTAGAGCATCTGGCGCGTCGGAGGAACAAGCCTTATGCGCCGAGGCATATGAGTATTTTCCAGGCTTTGCGCCGCGCCGCCTTCCTCCCCTCCCTTGCAGGGAGGGGGCTGGCTACCGCCTTGGCCCTTACGCTCTGCACGCCCGCATTCGCCGACGTCCTGGTCGACAACGTCAACGGCTATACGATCGGCGCGGACGGGCGGCTGGTCCGCTTCGGGGCGATGGTGGTCGGCGACGACGGCAAGGTCGAGCGGCTCTACCACCGCGGCGAGAAGGTGCAGCGCACCAAGTTCCGCTTCGACGGCAAGGGGCGGACCCTGCTTCCGGGCCTGATCGACGCCCACGGACATTTCATGGCGCTGGGGCTCAACGCCCTCCAGCTCGATCTTTCCGAGACGAAGACGCTTGCGGAGGCGCAGGCCAAGATCGCCGCTTATGCCGCCGCCAACCCGACGCCGCGCTGGATCATCGGACGGGGCTGGAACCAGGAGACCTGGGGCCTCGGGCGCTTCCCGACCGCCGCCGAGCTGGACGCGGCGGTCAAGGACCGGCCGGTCTGGCTCGGCCGGGTGGACGGCCATGCCGGCTGGGCCAACAGCGCCGCGATGAAGGAGGCGGGGATCACCGCGCGGACCGAGTCACCGGCCGGAGGACGAATCGAGAAGGCCGGCGGCCAGCCGAGCGGAATTTTCGTCGACTCGGCCTCCGACCTCGTCGACAAGGTCGTACCCCCCGCCCTTCCCCGGACCCGCGACCAAGCGCTCGACCGGGCGCAGGAGATCATGCTCTCCTACGGGCTCACCGCCACGGCAGACATGGGCACCACCCCGGACGACTGGCTGGTCATGCGCCGAGCCGGGGACGACGGTCGGCTCAAGGTCCGGATCATCGGCTACGGCTCGGGCGTCGAGAGCGCGCTCGCAATCGCCGGCACCCGGCCGACGCCCTGGCTCTACGGCGACCGGCTCCGGCTGGTCGGGGTCAAGCTCTACGCCGACGGCGCGCTGGGCTCGCGCGGCGCCTGGCTGAAGCAGCCCTACAAGGACAAGCCCGGTGAGCGCGGCCTGGGCTTCCTTACCGACACCCAGATGCTCAACCTGATGAGCCGGGCGGCGATGGACCGCTTCCAGGTCGCCGTCCACGCCATCGGCGACGCGGCCAATGCGGAAGTGCTGGCGGCGATCGAGGAGCTCTCAAACACCTACAAGGGCGACCGGCGCTGGCGGATCGAGCATGCCCAGATCGTCGACCCCGCCGACCTCGCCCGCTTCGGCCGCAACGGCATCGTCGCGTCGATGCAGCCGGTCCACGAGACCAGCGACTGGCGGATGGCCGAGGCGCGGATGGGGATCGAGCGGCTCGGCGGCGCCTATGCCTGGCGGAGCATGATCGCCAACGGCTCGCCGCTCGCCTTCGGCTCCGACTTCCCGGTCGAATCCCCCAACCCCTTCCCCGGCCTCGCCGCCGCGGTCAGCCGCCAGGATGTCGAAGGCCAGCCACCCGGCGGCTGGCTGCCGGAACAGCGCGTCACCCTCGAGCAGGCCCTCGCCGCCTTCACCCGGGGGGCCGCTTACGCGGGCTTCGCCGAGGATCGGATCGGAAGCCTGGAGAAAGGCCGCTGGGCCGACTTCATCCTCCTCGACCGCGACATCTTCGACGTGCCCACCCCGAGGCAGCTGCGCGAGACGAAGGTGGTCGAGACCTGGGTGGCCGGCAAGAAGGTATGGCCGCAATGACTTAAATCCTCTCCGCGATTTCGCGGGGAGGGGGACCGCGCGAAGCGCGGTGGAGGGGGTTCTTCGGAGTCGGAAAGGCCCCTCAACCATGCTTCGCATGGTCCCCCTCCCCTGCAAATGCAGTGGAGGATTTAGGAGGCGAGCCCCGTCACCCTCCCCACCGTCAGGATCTGCGGCAGCACCTCGGCTTCCCGGCCCGGCGCGTACCAGATGTACAACGGTACTCCCGACCTCCCCTGCTTCTCGAGAAACCGTCCGATGGCCGCGTCCCCTCGGGTCCAGTCGCCGACCAGGACCGCGGCCTTCTTCTGCGCGAAAGCGGCGGCGACTTCGTCCTGGTCGAGGACCGCCGCTTCGTTGACCTTGCAGGTCAGGCACCAATCGGCCGTGAAATAGACGAAGGCCGGCCGGCCTTCCGATCGAAGCTGAGCCAGCCTCGACTCGCTGAACGGCTCGGCCGCGAGGGCGCCGCCGGTGCGGGCTTGGGCCGGGGTAGAGGGCGCGGGCAGGAAAGCGATCGCCGCGGCCGCGGCCAGCGCCGCCGGAGCGAAGCCTCGCCAGACCTGGCGCCGCCCCGCCCACCACAGGACCAGCGCCACCGCGGCCGCGGCGGCGAGGCCCACGGCCAGGCCGTCGAGGCCGGTCTGCCGCTCCAGGATCCACGCCAGGCCGACGGCGGTCAGGGCCATCGGAATGGCGAGGATGTGGCGGAAGCGGGCCATCCAGGGACCGGGCCTCGGCAGCCGCCTGCGAAGGGCGGGAACGAAGCCGAGGAGGAGGAAAGGAAGCGCGAGACCAAGGCCGAGGCCGGCAAAGACGGCAAGCGCTCCGGCCGCGGGCAGGATCAGCGCCGCTCCGAGCGCGGCGCCCATGAATGGCCCGGTGCACGGAGTTGCGACGAAAGCGGCGAGCGCGCCCGTCCCGAAGGCTCCGGCCCTGTCGCCCGCGAGCCTTCCGCCGAGCGAAGGCAGCTCGAACAGCCCGGCGAGGTTGAGCGCGATGGCGGTGACGAGCAGGAGCAGCAAAAGAATGACCCGCGGGTCCTGGAGCTGGAACGCCCAGCCGACCGCCGATCCGCTCGCCCGCACCGCCAGCAGGATCGCTCCGAGCGCGAGGCAGGCGAGAACGGCTCCGGCGGTGTAGGCAAGGGCTTCCCGCCGGGCGGCGCGCTCATCGCCTCCGGCTCGGGCGAGGCTCAGGGCCTTCAGGCTCAATATGGGGAAGACGCAGGGCATGACGTTGAGCAGCAGTCCGCCGAGCAGCGCGCCGGCCAGGGCGAGGAGGACGGTGCGGTAGCCTTGCGGCGAGACCGGCGCCGCATCACCTGCGACGGGCGTTCCCGCCGGCGGCACCGGTCCGAGGTCGGCGACAAGGCTGAGTCCGCGGCCGTTACCGAGACTGAGGACCCCCTCGATCCGGTTATGCAGCACGCCTCCCCCGGCGGTTTCGATGATCAGCCGGTCGCCGTTGCGCGACACGATCTGAGGAGCGACATAAGCCAACGCCCCCTCCGTCAGCGGGTAGAAATAGGGGTCGTCGACCGGGGCCGTTGCGGGAAGAGGGACGGCCAGTCGAAATTGCGCGCCTCTCTGCTCGAAGCGAGCGCGGGCGCCGAGCGGCGTGGGCAGGGCCTGTCGGAAGCGGTCGAAGCCCGCCGCGGTGCCCGAGCGGCCGTCGCCAAGTTCGAGGTCAGTGGCGATTTCGGCCGATTCGGGAACGCAGATCCGGTCGGTGCAGACGAGATAATCGACCTTGCCGCGCACCGGCAGCTTCGTCCCCCGCGCGAGGCCCGGAGGCAGCTTGAGGTCGACGAGCAGGGCATGCTCGCCTTCGAAGACGTAGTTCATCAGCCCCTGGATGATCAGCCGCTCCGGCACCGGGTAACGGATCGGGCCCGCGGTCACGCCCCTGGGGAGCTGCCAGGCGATTCGGGTGCCGGCGCCGGCGTCGCCGGGATTTTGCCAATAGCCGTGCCAGCCCGGGCGGGGCGACATGACCAGCGCGACGGTAAGGGCGGAGCCGGCGGCCGGTTTCGCCGTCTCGGGAACCAGGCGGACGGACATGGCCTTCTGCCCGGGCGCCAGCTGAGCGTGCGCAGGGAAGGCGCAGAGAAACAGAAGCAGTGCGATGAGGCGGACGAGGCGATTCACGAGGGGGGTATAGCCCCTCCCTCGGTTCGAGCGAAGCGCGGCGGCTGAGGCGTTGCAAAGGCTGCCCGGATTTGCGACGTCCCTCACCGGGGGGCGATCGACATGGACGAACTTGGCCTGAGCGGGGCCTATATGGCCGGGGCGTTCGCCGCTTCCCTGCTCATCGCCTTCCTGGTGAGCCGCCTCGGCCTCTATCTGCGCCGCTCGAGCCGGTTCGAAACCGGAACCGTGGCGGGGGTCCATGCCATTTCTTTCTTTCTGCTCGGCGCGGCGGCCTGCTCGGCGGGAGCCGGCTCGCCGGGGTCTTCGGCCTTCACGGCCTTCGTCGCCCAGGCCATTATCTTCCTCATCGACCTGTTGAGGCTGCCGAGGCCCGAAGATTATCGGGACGACGTCCCGCAAACCCTGCGCCCGCTCGCGGGCGCCCGCCTCGCCGCCGTCGTGGCGTCGATCCTGCTCGGCTTCGCCCTCGCCTACGGCCTTGCCAGGCCGCCGACCGACCGCGACATGATCGCCGACCTCGAGCGCGGCATGAACGACGCTCCGGGAGCCGGATCCTATCTCGCGTCGCTCAAGCGGAACTTCCCGGACGAATATCGGACCCTGGCGACGGAAAGCGTACGGCAGATGCGCGCCTACCAGGCGCAGGGGAAAGGCGGTCCCGCGGCCCAGGAGCGGCTCGGCACGGAGCTCGGATACCGGATCGTGGCGATGACGGCGAGCAAGTCCGCGGCCTTGCCGAAAGCTCCGACGCCCGCCCTCAACGCCTATTCGCGCGCGATGAGGGACTACGTCGCCAGCCTGGAGAAGACGGCACCGCAATCGTGCGCGGCGCTCGCCTTGGGGCGAACCGGAGGCCCGGAGCCCGCCCTGCCCCCCGCCGCCCGGGAAGCATCCGGCCGGATGATGGCGGCACGGCTCGACCTCGCCCGGGCCGGGCTCGATCACCCCACGGAGCGCGACCTTTCGACGCCTCCGCGCAAGGCCATGGAGATGCTGATCGCCGAGATGAAGCGACGGGATGCGTCCCTCGCTTCCTATGCAGAGAGACCAGGCGGAGCCCTGATTCTGACGCTCCCGAAACGCTGCTCGCTCGCCATCCTTTATTATTCGGCGATGGCGGACCTGCCCCCGGAGACGAGCGCCCTGCTCACCGCCTACGACCTCAGTCCAGATTAGGCCGGAGCCACCTCTCCGCTTCCTGCAGCGACACTCCGCGCCGCCCCGCATAATCCTCGAGCTGATCGCGCCCGATCCTCGCCACTCCGAAATACTGGCTGTCGCGATGGGCGAAGTAGAAGCCGGAGACGGCGGAGGTGGGGAGCATCGCCATGCTCTCGGTGAGCGTCACTCCGGCCGGATCGCCGCCGAGCATGTCGAACAGGACGGGCTTGAGGCTGTGATCCGGGCAGGCCGGATAGCCCGGCGCGGGACGGATGCCCGCATAGGTCTCGCGGATCAGCTGCTGGTTGGTGAGATGCTCCTCGGCATAGCCCCAGACGCTGTTCCTCACATGAGCGTGGAGAGTCTCGGCGAAGGCTTCGGCGAGACGATCCGCGAGCGCCTTCAGCAGGATATCGGAATAATCGTCGTTCTGCGCCTTGAAGCGCGCGAGGTGGGGCTCAAGGCCGTGGATCCCGACCGCGAAGCCGCCGATCCAGTCCTCGCCCTCGGGGTCGATGAAGTCGGCGAGGCACATGTTCGCCCGCCCTTCCCTCTTCTTCACCTGCTGGCGCAGGAAGGGGAGCCGGGTCCAGTCGTTGCCGGCGAGGACGAGGACGTCGTCGCCCTCCCGCCTGCAGCGCCAGAGGCCGACCGTGCCGCGCGGAGTCACCCAGTGCTCGGCGATCATCCTGTCGAGCATCGCGTTGGCGTCGGCGAACAGCGACGTCGCGCTCTCCCCGACGACCGGGTCCTCGAGGATCGCCGGATAGTTTCCGGCGAGCTCCCAGGCGCGGAAGAAGGGGGTCCAGTCGATCGACGCCCTGAGGTCGCGGAGCGGCCATTCGCCGAACTGGTGGAGGCCGGGGCGCTGGGGAGCCGGCGGCTTGCCCGAGGGGTCGAAGGCGAAGGCGTTGGCCCGGGCTTCGTCGAGCGTCGCAAGCTCGCTCTGCCCGCTCCGGGCGCGGGCCTGGCGCGTCGCCTCGTAATCCTCGGCGGTCCGGGCGATGAGCGGCTCGGCCTGGGTCTCCGAAACCAGGGACGAGGCGACCCCCACGGCCCGGCTGGCGTCGAGGACGTGAAGGACCGGGCCTTCATAAGCCGGGTCGATCCGGATGGC
This sequence comes from Allosphingosinicella sp., assembly GCA_036382815.1. Classification (GTDB taxonomy): domain Bacteria; phylum Pseudomonadota; class Alphaproteobacteria; order Sphingomonadales; family Sphingomonadaceae; genus Allosphingosinicella. The sequence continues at coordinate 1,553 of DASVPM010000145.1, read as the reverse complement.
GGTGTGGACCTTGCTGGTCGTGGCGCCGCCGATCAGGAGGGGCAGGGTCATTCCCGCGCGCTGCATCTCGCCGGCCACCGTCACCATCTCGTCGAGCGAGGGGGTGATCAGCCCGGAGAGGCCGATCATGTCGGCGTTGTTCTCGTTCGCCGCCCTGAGGATGTCGGCCCAGGGCACCATCACGCCGAGGTCGATCACCTCGAAGCCGTTGCACTGGAGGACGACGCCGACGATGTTCTTGCCGATGTCGTGGACGTCGCCCTTGACGGTCGCCATGACGATCCGGCCCTTGCCGGCGGTGGCGCCGGTCTTCTCCTTCTCCGCCTCGATATAGGGGATGAGGTGGGCGACGGCCTTCTTCATGACCCGCGCCGACTTGACGACCTGCGGGAGGAACATCTTGCCCGATCCGAACAGGTCGCCGACGACGTTCATCCCGTCCATCAGCGGCCCTTCGATGACGTGGATGGGCCGCTCGGCCGTCTGCCGCGCCTCCTCGGTGTCGTCGACGACATAGGCGTCGATGCCCTTGACGAGGGCGTGCTCGAGCCTCTTGCCGACGTCCCAGCCGCGCCATTCCGCCTCGGCCTTCTCGCGCACCGGATCCGAGCCGAGGAACTTCTCGGCCAGGGTGACCAGCCGCTCCGTCGCATCGTCGCGGCGGTCCATGATCACGTCCTCGCACGCCTCCCGAAGCTCGGGATCGATCGTGTCGTAGACGTCGAGCTGGCCGGCGTTGACGATCGCCATGTCGAGGCCGGCGGGAATGGCGTGGTAAAGGAAGATCGAGTGCATCGCCCGGCGGACGGGCTCGTTGCCGCGGAACGAGAAGCTGAGGTTGGACAGGCCGCCGGAGATGTGGACGTGGGGGCAGCGGGCCTTGATCTCGCGGCAGGCGGCGATGAAGTCGAGCGCGTAGCGGCGATGCTCCTCGATGCCCGTCGCGATGGCGAAGATGTTGGGGTCGAAGATGATGTCCTCGGGCGGGAAGCCTTCGGCCACCAGGAGCCTGTAGGCGCGCTCGCAAATCTCGACCTTGCGCTCTTTCGTGTCGGCCTGGCCGACCTCGTCGAAGGCCATGACGACGACGGCGGCGCCATAGTCGCGCACCTTGCGGGCGTGGTGGAGGAACTCCTCCTCGCCCTCCTTCATACTGATCGAGTTGACGATCGGCTTGCCCGAGACGCATTTCAGCCCGGCCTCGATCACCGTCCATTTCGAGCTGTCGATCATCACCGGCACCCGCGCGATGTCGGGCTCGGCGGCGATCAGCTTCAAAAAGGTGGTCATCGCATATTCGGCGTCGAGCAGGCCCTCGTCCATGTTGACGTCGATGACCTGGGCGCCGTTCTCGACCTGCTGGCGCGCGACCTCGACCGCCGCGGCATAGTCGCCGGCCATGACCAGCTTCTTGAAGCGCGCCGAGCCGGTGACGTTGGTCCGCTCTCCGATGTTGACGAAAGTGGCCCGGGGAGCGGGATTGGAAAGGGTCGCCGCGGAGGCGTCGTCGAGTGCTGTGGCTGTCATTCGTTTCGCAGATTGTTGCGACAAGT
>DASVPM010000144.1:0-5217 GCA_036382815.1 Allosphingosinicella sp. | reverse complement strand
GCGGTCGCGATCGACATGGAATCGGCGACCGTCGCGGCGCAGGGCTATCGCTTCCGGGTCCCCTACGGGACGCTGCTATGTGTGTCCGACAAGCCACTGCACGGCGAAATCAAGCTGCCCGGCCAGGCCAATGCCTTCTACGAGCGGGCGATCAGCCAGCATCTGCGGATCGGGATCGAAGCGCTCCGGATCCTCAGGAAGCAGGGCGGCAATCTGCACAGCCGCAAGCTCAGAAGCTTCGACGAGCCGCCGTTCCGGTAACATCCCTCTCCCTGCAGGGGAGGGGGACAGCCGCGAAGCGGCAGGGTGACAGTCTGCCCTCACCCTCCCACCGCTACGCGGCGGGCCCCTCCCTCTCCCCTGCAGGGAGAGGGGTTCAAGGCTTCGGAGTGACGTCCCGGATCCGGTCCGGCGCCGGGGGCGTGAGCGGGGTCGAGCTTGCGATCCACGCTTCGAGGGCGTCGAGGTCGAGCGGGCCTCCCGCCGGGTCGGTCCCCTCCTTGAACAGGGTGAAATTGTCGCCGCCCGTGGCCAGGAAGCTGTTCATCGCCACCCGGTAGACGGCGTTGTCGTCGATCGGCCTTCCGTCCACCGTCAGGTCGAGGATCCGCTGCCCCGCCGGCTTCGACAGATCGTAGGCATAGCGCAGGTTGGCCGAGGGCAGGAGCATGTTGGGCGAGGCCACCGTGTTCGAGCCGCTGTCGAACTGCTGCTCGAGCAAGGCGCGGATCTGCCGGCCGGTCAGGCTCTTCACCGCGAGCGTGTTGCCGAACGGCTGGATCGCGAACAGCTGGCCGTAGGTGACGTTCCCGTCGGGCGCCGGCTGGAGGTCCGCCCGGATTCCATATTCGTTGGTGAAGGCGATCCGGGCGCCGGAGGCCCGGGTGGCGGCGAGCTGGGCGTCGGCGACGATGTCGCCGAGCACCATCTCGCGCGCCGGCGACCGGGCCCGGAGGGCAGGGCCGGTGACGCGTCCGACGACCCGGTTGGCGAGCGGGCCAGCCTTGTCGGCATAGCGCTTGACGAGCGCCGCGACGGCGGGGTCGGGCTGGTAGCGGGGATAACGGTCGGTAAGCGCGACATTGCCGTAGGCCTCGCTCTGCACGATCAGATTGTCGGCCCGCTTCGCCGTGACCTTGCCCGCCGCCGGATCGACGGTGAGCCCGATGTCGGTGATCATCGTCCCGTATTTGCCGGCGCTCGTCACCAGGAAGGGCCTGGCCGGATCGATCCGGCCATAGTCGCAGACATAGGCGTTGTGGGTGTGCCCCGAGACGACGAGGTCGATCGCGGGATCGAGCTTCGCGAGAATGGGCAAAAGGTCGCCGTCGATTCCGCCGCAATCCTTGTCGTTATAGCCGACCTTGGTCGACAGGCCCTGGTGGATCAGGACGACGATCGCGTCGGCGCCTTCCGAACGCAGCTTCGGGACCAGCGCGTTGATCGTCTCCGCCTCGTCCGCGAAGGTGAGTCCCGCGACTCCGGACGGGGTCACCAGCGTCGGCGTCTCCTTCAGCGTCAGCCCGATGAAGCCGACCCGCACCCGGCCCCGGCCCGCGCCGAAGCTGCGCAGCCCATAAGCGGGGAAGAGGGTCGAGCCGTCCTCCGTCCTGACGTTCGCCGCGAGGAAATTGAAGCGGGCGCCCGGGAAAGGCTCGACGGCGCAGGGCTGCCGGCCGGTAAGCTTGGCGCAGCCCCCTTTCTGCATGCGGAGAAGCTCTTCGCGGCCCTTGTCGAACTCGTGATTGCCGACGGCGTTGAAGTCGACCTTGATCAGGTTCATCGCATGGATCGTCGGCTCGTCGAGAAACACCGCGGAGACGAGCGGCGAGGCGCCGATCATGTCCCCGGCCGAAATCACCGCGTTGTTGGGGTTGGCCGAGCGAAGCTGGGCGATGGCCGAGGCGAGCCAGGCCGCTCCACCGGCGGGCACGCGGGTCGAGCCCTCCTCGCGCCGCGGCGCGTCGATGGACTGCTTCGGCGGTTCGAGATTGCCGTGGAAATCGTTGAAGGCGATCAGCTTCACCTCGACCGGCGTGGCCGCAGACCGTGGCTGAGTCGTCGCGCAGCCCCCCAGCACCAGCAGCAACGCGGCTGCCAACATCCTCGATCCCATGGAAAAGTCCTCCCTCTTGCGCCTGCTGGTGGCACGCCCTTCGGACGCTGTCACTACAGCATGACACGTCGCCCCAGCGAAGGCTGGGGCCCCGGCGGGTGAAGGGCGCGGCGCGTTTCACTCCACGGAATCCCGGCCTTCGCCGGGATGACGTGCTAGGCATCGGGTTCAATGCAGCTTATCTTTGCCTCATGAGCCAAGACCCCCTCGTCGAGCGCGCCCGAGCCGCGGCGCTTGGCGCCTACGCCCCCTACAGCCGCTTCAGCGTCGGCTGCGCGATCGAATCGGTCGACGGCGAGACCGCGGTCGGAGCCAATATGGAGAATGCCTGCTACCGGCTCGGCGTCTGCGCCGAGATCGCGGCCCTGACCGCCGCTCAGCAGGCGTTCGGCCTCGACAAGGTGAAGCGGATCGCGGTCGCGGGAGGGCATGTCGAAGGCGGGGCGCTTGCAGGGGAGGGGGTCGTCACCCCGTGCGGCGGATGCAGGCAGGCGATCTACGAGGCGGCGTGTGTCGCGGGGACGGATATCGAGATCGTCTGCGCCAACGGCGGCGGGGACAGGCTGGACCGGACCCGGATCTACGAGCTGCTGCCCAAGGGCTTCGGACCGGAGAGTTTGAAAGACGCCGGCTGAAAATCCTCCCCTGCATTCGCAGGGGAAGGGGACCAGGCGAAGCCTGGTGGAGGGGCCTTACGCAGTTTGAAGAACCCCTCCACCGCGCTTCGCGCGGTCCCCCTCCCCGCGAAATCGCGGGGAGGATTTCCTCAGACCAGCTTGATCTCCCTCAGCCGCTCCTGGAGATATTCGTCCGCGGTGCAGGTCGGCCATTTCGGCTGCTCGCCGGCCGGGACCGTTCCCGGCACCGCCTCGATGACGAAGTCCGAGCGGAAGTGGAGGAAGAAGGGCATCGAGTAGCGCGAATGGCCGAAGCGTTCGCGCGGCGGGTTCACCACCCGGTGCGAGGTGGAGCGGAGGCGGCCGTTGGTCAGCCGCTGCAGCATGTCGCCGATATTGACGACGAGCTCGCCCGGCTTCGGCGATACCGGAATCCACTGCCCCTCCCTCGTAAGCAGCTCGAGCCCCGCTTCCTCCGCTCCGAGAAGCAGGGTGATGGTGTTGATGTCCTCATGGGCGCCGGCGCGGATATGGCTTCCGGGCTCGCCCTCGATCGGCGGATAGTGGAGCAGGCGGAGCACCGAATTGCCGTCGCGGACCGAATCGACGAGATACTCCTCCTCAATTCCGAGGTAGCGGGCGACGGCGCGGAGGATCTTGACGCCGGTGCGGTCGAGCGTGTCGTAGAGTTCGAGCAGCGTGTCGTGGAAGCTCGCCACTTCGTCCGGCCAGACATTGTCCGGCATCGGACCGCGAAAGGGGTGGCCCTCGGGAAGCTCGCGCCCGACATGCCAGAATTCCTTGAGGTCGTGGGCCTTGTGCCCCTTCGCCGTCTCGATCCCGAAAGGCGTGTAGCCGCGCGCTCCGCCGCCGCCGGGGATGTGGTAGCGCCGCTTCACCTCGTCCGGCAGGGCGAAGAAGGCTTTCGCTTTCTCCTCGGCGCGGCGGATCAGGTCCTCCGGAATGCCGTGGTCGGCGATGATGGCGAAGCCATATTCCTCGAAGCTCCGGCCGAGCTCGCCGGCGAAAGCTTCGGGGTTGGAGTCGGATTCAGTCAGCGAGACGGACGCGATCGGGCGGGGTTCTGAGATGGTGGCCATGGCTGGCTAATAGCCTCAACTCACCGTCATTGCGAGGAGCGAAGCGACGAAGGAATCCGGCAGCGGCCGCGCAGCGCCGGATTGCTTGGCTTCGCTCGCAACGACGGCGGGGGGCCGTCTACGGCAAAAGCAGCCCCGCCAGCGCCGCGCTCATCAGGTTGGCGAGCGAGCCGGCGATCAGCGCCCTGATCCCGAGCCTGGCGATGACCGGGCGCTGGTTGGGCGCGAGGTTGCCGGTCACCGCCATCTGGATCGCGATCGAGCTGAAATTGGCGAAGCCGCAGAGCGCGAAGGTGACGATCGCCCGGCTTCGGTCGCTGAGCGCGCCCGGCTGCAGGGCGCCAAGGTCGAGGAAGGCGACGAATTCGTTCAGCACGATTTTGGTCCCGAACAGGCCGCCGGCCGTCCCGGCCTCGTTCCAAGGAACGCCGATCAGGAACATCACCGGGGCGAATATCGTGCCGACGATCTGCTGGAAGCTGAGGTTCGGATAACCGAACCAGCCGCCGACCCCGCCGAGCAGGCCGTTGGCGAGCGCGACCAGGGCGACGAAGGCGAGCACCATCGCGCCCACCGCGACGGCGAGCCTCACCCCGGTCTGGGCGCCCTGCGCCGCGGCCATGATGATGTTGGCGGGCTGCTCGCCTTCCTCGAAGGTCTCGGCGACATCGATCTTCTGCTCGACGGGCGCCTCGGCGCCTTCGAGCGGAAGCTCGTCCGGCCGGACCGGCTCGTCCGGCATCATGATCTTCGCCATCAGTATCCCGCCCGGCGCCGACATGAAGGCGGCGGCGAGGAGATAGGGAAGGTAGGATTCGCCGAGCAGGCTCGCATAAGCGGCGAGGATCGTGCCGGCGACTCCGGCCATGCCGACGACCATCAGGGTGAAGAGCTGCGAGGCGGGGAGGGCGGCGAGATAGGGCCGGACGACGAGAGGCGATTCGGACTGGCCGACGAAGATGTTCGCCGCGGAGCCCAGCGACTCGACCCGGCTTATCCCGGTGATCCAGCCGATCGCCCCCCCGACCCAGCGCACGATCCGCTGCATGATCCCCAGATAATAGAGTATCGCGACCAGCGCAGCGAAGAAGACGATCACCGGCAGCGCCGCGATCGCGAAGGTATTGGCGAGCGGGTTGCTGGCCGCGGGTCCGAACAGAAATTCGGTGCCCTTGTTCGCATAGCCGAGCAGGTTCGAGACCCCGCGCGCCATCGCCGCGATCCCGGCCCGCCCCCAGTCGGTGTAGATGACGAGCACCGCGATCCCCGCCTGCAGGGCGAAGGCCGCGGCGACGACCCGGAGGCGGATCGCCCGTCGGTTCGACGACAGCAGGAAGGCGATGAGGAGGATCGCGACGATTCCCGCGAGCCCCATCAATATGCG
>DASVPM010000143.1:0-9649 GCA_036382815.1 Allosphingosinicella sp. | reverse complement strand
AGGCCGTTTTCCTTGCCCGCGACAGCGCCAATCGCGAAGTAGACGACGATTGGCGCAAGCACCGGAAGCAGCGACGGGATGATCATCTCGCGGATCGCGGCGCGGGTCACGAGGTCGACCGTGCGGGCGTAATTGGGCCGCGAGGTGCCGTCCATGATACCGGGATTGCTGCGGAACTGCTCCCGCACGTCGAGGACGACGTTGCCGGCCGCGCGGCCGACCGCGGTCATGCCCATCGCTCCGAACAGGTAGGGGAGCAACGCGCCGAGCAGCAGGCCGACGACGACATAGGGGTTGGACAGCTGGAAGTTCACATCGCCGATCCCGAGCTCCCCGGAATAATGCTGGAGATCGGTCGTATAGGCTCCGAACAGAACAAGGGCGCCGAGCGCGGCAGAGCCGATAGCATAGCCTTTGGTCACCGCCTTGGTCGTGTTGCCGACGGCGTCGAGGGCGTCGGTGCGGGTGCGCACGTCCTCCTCCATGCCCGACATTTCGGCGATTCCGCCGGCATTGTCGGTAACCGGGCCGTAGGCGTCGAGGGCGACGACCATGCCCGCGAGGGCGAGCATGGCGGTCGCGGCGAAGGCGATCCCGATGAGGCCGGCCAGCTTGAAGGCGACGATGATCCCGACGCAGATGACGAGAGTCGGCAGAGCCGTCGATTCGAGGCTGATCGCGAGGCCCTGGATGACGTTGGTGCCGTGGCCGGTCTGGGACGACTTGGCGATCGAGCGGACCGGGCGATAGTTGGTGCCCGTATAATATTCGGTGATCCAGACGATCAGCCCGGTGACGGCGAGTCCGACCAGCGAGCAGTAGAAGAGGTCCATTCCGGTGAAGCTTCCGGCGGCCCCGGCGATCGCCGAACCCGCTTCCGGCCCGGCCGACTCGGCGCCGCTTCCGATGACCGAATTCATGTCGCCGCCGAGCGTCTGCCACATGACGTAGAAGATGGCGGGGATCGAAAGTACGGCGGTCGTCCAGAAGCCCTTGTAGAGGGCGCCCATGATCGACTGCTTGGAGCCGAGACGGACGAGGTAGGTGCCGATGATCGAGGTGATGATGCAGACGCCGCCGATGATCAGCGGAAGGCTCATCAGCGCAAGCATCTGCTCGGCGCCGGCGTTCACGAGGAGGGCGATCAGCACCATGGTGGCGCCGACGGTGACGACATAGGTCTCGAACAGATCGGCGGCCATTCCGGCGCAGTCGCCGACATTGTCGCCGACGTTATCGGCGATGACGGCCGGGTTGCGGGGGTCATCCTCGGGGATCCCGGCCTCGACCTTGCCGACGAGGTCGGCGCCGACGTCGGCCGCCTTGGTGAAGATGCCGCCGCCGAGACGGGCGAAGATCGAGATGAGCGACGCTCCGAAGGCGAGCGCGACGAGCGCGTCGACGACCTGGCGGTCGTTCGGGGCGAGGCCCATCGGGCCGACCAGGATGTAGAAGAAGACGGCGATGGCGAGCAAAGCGAGACCGGCGACCAGCATGCCGGTGATCGCGCCGGCCCGGAAGGCGACGGTGAGGCCGCGCTGAAGGCTGGTGCGGGCGGCCTCGGCGGTCCGGACGTTGGCCCGGACCGAGATGTTCATGCCGATGAATCCCGCCGCGCCCGAGAGCAGCGCGCCGATCGCGAAGCCGCCGGCCTCGATGGCTCCGAGGAAGAAGAAGACCAAAGCGGCGACGACGACGCCGACGACGGCGATCGTGGTGTATTGGCGGCGGAGATAGGCGTTGGCGCCCTCCTGGATGGCGGAGGCGACCGCAACCATGCGCTCATTGCCGGCCGGGGATTTCAGCACCTGGAGGCTGGTGAGAATGCCGTAGAGCACTGCGAGGATTCCGCAGGCTATGGCAATGAGCACGACGGTCATGAAAAGGTCCTTCCCCTTGGAATTCGAAAGCCGGGCAGGGCGATGGCCCCGGCGCGGACGCGCCCGGATGTGCCGCGCCCTTTAGGGGGCTTGGGGAAAGGATTCAACCTTAGTTCAGCAATGTACCCAGCCGAGCCGCTGCGGCAGCGGCACGGCTTCGCCGGAGTCGGTCAGGCGCAGGCCCGAGCCCTCCGCCAGGGTGCCGATCCGGCTGAACGGCAGACCCAGCTCGTCCTGCAGCGCGAGGATCTCCCGCGCTTCGTCCGGCGCGGCCGCGAACAGCAATTCGTAATCGTCGCCCGCCGCCGCCGCGGCCAGCCGGGCGTCCCGTCCGCCTCCCGACACGGCGAGGAGGGCTTCGGACAAGGGCAATGCGGCAAGGTCGATCTCCGCCGCGACCGAGCTCGCGGCGGCGAGGCGCGAGGAATCGATGAGAAGGCCGTCCGACACGTCCATCATCGCCGTGACGAGCGTGGTCAGCCTCGATCCGGCTTCGAGCCGCGGCCGGGGGTTGCGATAGCGTTCGACCAGGAACGGGTCGCGGTCGATCTCGCCGGTCAGTCCGCGCAGCCCGGCGCCGGAATCGCCGATCGTTCCGCTCACCCAGAGCTGGTCGCCCGCCCGGCCGCCGGCCCGCGAGGGCACCGGGCCCCGCGCTTCGCCCAAAGCGGTGAGCGCCAGGGTGCGCGGTCCGCCGCCGCGCACGGTGTCGCCGCCCAGCAGCGGCAGGCCGAACGCGGCCAGAGCGGTACCGAGGCCGGCGGCGAAGGCTTCGTCCCATTCGTCCTCGCCGAGACTGTAGCCGAGCAGGATCCCGAGCGGACGCGCGCCCTTGGCGGCGAGATCGGAAAGGTTCACGGCGACGAGCTTCCAGGCGACGTCGGCGGGCGGGTCGTCGGGGAGGTAGTGGACCCCTTCGACCAGCATGTCGTGGGTGAGGACGAGGCTGCGGCCGTTCAGTTCGAGTACGGCGGCGTCGTCCAGGAGGCCGCGGGCCGCCGGGTGGGTTGCAATCGCCCTGAGCGACTCGATGAAGGCGGTTTCCGAGGGCACGAACCGTCATTGCGAGGAGCGAAGCGATGAAGCAATCCAGCTTCCGGCGCAGGCGCCGCTGGATTGCTTCGCTTCGCTCGCAATGACGCTACTTCCGAACGTCCTTGGCGACCGCGTCGAGGATTCCGTTGACGAAGCCGGCCTCCTTCTGGCCGTAGAAGGCCTTGGCCACGTCGACATATTCGGAAATCACGCTTCCCGTCGGAACGTCGATCCGGGCCGCGAGCTCATAGGCTCCCGCGCGAAGGATCTGCCGCATCGGGCGGTCGAGGCGGGCGAGCGGCCAGTCCGGGGTCAGCCGGGCGGCGATAGCCTCGTCCAGCTCCGCTTCGCGGGCGGCGACCCCGGTCACGAGATCGTCGAAGAAATCGACCTCGGCATCGGCATATTCGACCCCCTCGATCGTCGCTCCGAGGCGGTGATGATGGAATTCGTGGAGCAGCCTCGGCACCGGAACCTGCTCCATCTCGCGCTGGTAGAGCGCCTGGACGGCGGCAAGCCGGGCGGCGGATCGGGAGCGGGAACGGGTGGAAGCGGGGGACATGGTCGGCGCGCCATAGCGGCGGCGGGGAGGGGGAGGGAAGGCCTTTCGCGCCTGGAAGCGGGTCCGCAAGGTCTGCGATGGGTGGAAAACGGACGTTCGCGCTAATGACCGGCATGGGTGAAGAGCCGACGTTGCTTCAATCCCCTACGAGTGGCAGATTCAGGGCGTGATTAGCCTCACAGCACTTCTGCTGCTTCCGTCGTGCGGCCCCTACCTAGTCTTATTCGACTGGGCGAGCGACGACATCAGCGCTCAAGCCCAAGCCGTGCTAGACAACGCGGCGTCGACGTATCAGATCTGCCCCCGAGCCCAGTTGATGATCACCGGCCACTCGGACCGTTCGGGTTCCGACCGTTACAACACGAGTCTCTCGCAGCGTCGCGCCGCGAAGGTCCGCGCCTACCTAGCAGGTCGCGGCATTCCGGACCGTGTGATGACCACCGTAGCCCTCGGCGAGAGCCGCCCGCGGGTCGAAACTGCCGACGGAGACCGCGAGCCTCAGAACCGGCGCGTGGAAATTATTTTTGGACTCGGCTCCGGACGGTGAGAAAGCCGCTGCAGGCTCGGCAGCGCGCAAATTAGGCCAAGAGCCGATTTGAATGGGCCGATAACCATATTGGCGCTGAGCACGGCCCCCTATGTTTGGCCGCTCCGTCCGGAACAGGCGGCGTCTAATGTCTGAAATGGGTCGGAAGCAGACTTTCCGCGTCCGACGCACATGCGCCTTCGCTCCCTGTTTGCGTGGATGATACCCGGCTTCCATTGCTGATTCGTGCCTTTTTACTCATCCCCCGGCGCTTAAGCAGGACTGTCTCCCCACCGTTCGCGAGCAGAACATCGCCGTCCTGTAAGGTGCGGTGTTGCACCCTCCGCGCCGTGACCCATTCCGTGGCCTTCTCTGCCGCGGCGGCCTCCGGGTGCGCGGATCTAAAGTGAGGAATTATCGTGTAAGGGACGAGCCCCAGTCCCTCGCATATCGGCTCGCCGGGCGAGTAGCCGGGCGCAGTGACGTTCGGATCGTCCATAAAAGCGATCGCCTGCAGGCTGTCGCCGGCCACACATGCACCAGCGCTCCACCCGGCATAAACGACACCGGTCGCGAGGATGTCGTCTATGTTTGGTCGAACCCGCTCTCACGCATGGCTCGCCGGAGGAGAAAGGCGGGGCAACCGGTCGAAAGCAGACGTTAGGGAGCCGCCGAGCTTGGGCTTTCGTGGTCATTCCGCGGCTCCTTGTCCGCCGCACGTTTTGCTTTCCTCCGCTCAGCCTCGCGCCGCCGCACTTCATCCCAGTATCTGCGGTGCCTTGTCGCCCATCGCCAATTCACGACGGCAAACGGCAGAGGCACCCAAAGGAGCGCGAACAAAAGCCAGCCTGTCGCACCGCCCCGTAACAGGAACGGGCTGCACGGATAGGCAAGAAGCATTGGGAAGGGGTTCCGACGACCGTGGATATCCAGCGTGAAGCCGGTGCAGTCCACGAGCAGATTGGAGACGGCTGGGACGACGGCTGCAGCAATCAGCATCGCTAGCGCGGGCCACCATCGACTAAAGGGAATGCCGCTTCCCATCTTCCGGAAACGCCGTTCTTCGTCGGATAACTTGCGTCGACCCATACCCTTCAGTGGCACTCGTCGGGAATGCCCGCAATGGGTCGAATGCGCAATAGCGCGCCTGAATTTCAAGCCGGCCAGGTCCGTCGCCCTTGACACTTTCCCGCGGTCGGCCTGTGTGCTCGGCATGGACCAGACCCTGCCCGTCTCGACCATCGCCCACCTCATCCAGCTGGCCATCGCGCCGGTCTTCCTGCTCGCCGGGATTGCCGGGATCCTCAACGTACTGGCCCAGCGCCTCGCCCGGGTCGTGGATCGGGGCCGGAGCCTCGAGCGCGATTTCCTGTCGTTCGACGAAGCCACCCGCGAACGGGCCAGCGAGGAGCTGCTCATCATCATCCGCCGGATGCGGATCGTGAACCTCGCCATCACCGCCTGCACGGCGAGCGCGCTGTTCGTCTGCCTGGTCGTCGCCATCCTGTTCGTCGCCGACCTGGCCGAGATCGGCTTCGCCCGGCCGATCGCCGTCCTCTTCATCGTCGCGATGAGCCTGCTCATCGTCGGCCTTACCCTGTTCCTCGCCGAAATCCGGCTTGCCGCCCGCTTCGTCAGCATCCGACGCGACCTGCTGCCCGAGCCCAACCGCCCGAGAGGCGAATAGGAGCAAACTCATGAAGGCCGCCGACATCCGGTTCGCCGGGTCGATCCCGGAATTTTACGACCGGTGCCTCGGGCCGTTCCTGTTCGAGCCCTACGCCGCCGATCTCGCCGCGCGCGCCGTGGCGCTTCGGCCCGCCCGGATCCTAGAGACCGCGGCCGGCACCGGAATCGTCACCGCCGCCCTCGCTGCGGCTCTGCCCGAGGCGGAGATCGTCGCGACCGACCTCAATCCCGAAATGCTCGAAGTGGCCCGGCGCAAGCTCGATCCGGGACGGGTGACCTTCTCGCCGGCCGACGCCCAGGCCCTGCCCTTTCCCGATGCCGGCTTCGACCTTGTCGTCTGCCAGTTCGGAGCGATGTTCTTTCCCGACCGGGTCGCGGCTTACCGGGAAGCGCGACGGATGCTCCGGCCGGGCGGCGCCTTCCTGTTCAACGTGTGGGACCGGCTGGAGGCCAACCCGGCTTCGGCGGCGGTTTCCGACGCGGTCGCGGCGCTGTTCCCCGGCGATCCGCCAAGCTTCTTCAGGCGAGTACCGTTCGGCTATCACGACAAGGACGCGGTCGAGAGCGACCTGCGCGCGGCCGGTTTCGCCGCCGTGGAGGCGCAAACCGTGGCGAAGCGCAGTCGCGGCTCGGCCCGCGACATTGCACCCGGCCTGTGCCAGGGCTCGCCGCTCCGCGCCGAGATCGAGGCGAGGGATCCCGCGCGGCTCGACGAGGCGACCGAAGCGGCGCTTGCGGCGCTGGTCCGTCTTCACGGCGATCCGGTCGATGCCGCCATGTCCGCCCATATCCTCACCGCCCGCGCCTGAGGCTCGGCGCGGCGCTTGCGCGAAACTGAAAAGCGGTTCAACTTCCCGGCCGGGGAGAGGCTATGGCAACGACGGCCGCCAACGGCGACAAGGAGCCGCGCACCGAGCGCGGGCGCAAGACCCTTCGCCGGCTGATCGAGGCGGCGGCGGCGGAGTTCGGCGAGCGCGGCTTTCATGAGGCGGCGATCACGGGGATCACCCGCCGCGCCGGCGTCGCGCTCGGTACCTTCTACACTTATTTCGAGAGCAAGGAGGAGGTGTTCCGCGCCCTCGTCCTCGACATGAGCCGGGCGACCCGCGCCCATGTCGCCGAGGCCGTGAAGGGCGCGCCCGACCGGCTCGCGGCCGAGCGGATCGGGCTCGAGGCGTTCATCGCCTTCACCCGCAGGCATCCGGAGCTCTACCGGATCATCGAGGAGGCGCAGTTCGTCGCCCACGACGTCTATCGCGAGCATTATCTCAGCTTCGCCGACGCCTACCGGCGCAACCTCGCCGGAGCCCGCGAGCGGGGCGAAATCGCGGACGGGGGCCATGGCACGCGGGAGGACGAGGCGAGGGGCTGGGCGCTGATCGGCATGAGCGTCTTCCTCGGCATGCGCTACGGCCTGTGGCAGGAGGACCTCAGCCCGGCCGAGGTCGCGGACATCGCCATCGAGCTAGTCTCGGAGGGGCTGAGGAAGAGGTGATGTTCGCCGACCTGCCCGATCTGCTCCAGCGCCGCGCCGAGCTCACTCCCGACTCCGTCGCCCTCGAGGAGCTGGCGACCGGGCGAAGCCTGACCTATTCGGCGCTCGCCGAGCGCTCCGCCCGGGTTGCTTCGCTGCTCGAAGCCCGCGGGGTAAGGGAAGGCGACCGGGTCGCGATCCTGTGCCGCAACCGCCTTGCCTTCTTCGAAGCCCTGTTCGCCTGCGCCAGGCTCGGAGCGATCCTCGTCCCGCTGAACTGGCGGATGCCGCCGGCCGAGCTCGACCCCTTGCTCGCCCATTGCGGGCCCAGGCTGCTTCTCCACGGCGGCGAGGACGGGGCCGTCGTCCGCCGGCTCGCCGCGCCGCCGCCCGCGCTCGACCTCGACGGCGACTACGAGCCTCTGGTCGAATCCTCGGCGCCCCGCGCCGGACGCGGCCTGTGGCCGGCGGACGGGATCTGGTACCTGCTCTATACGTCGGGCACGACCGGCCGCCCGAAGGGGGTGATCTACACCTTCCGGATGGCGCTCGCGAACCTGGTCAATATCGGCACCGCCATCGGCCTCGGCGCGTCCGACACGACCCTGAGCTTCCTCCCCCATTTCCACACCGCCGGGATCAACCTCCACGCGCTTCCGACCTTGCTCCAGGGCGGCCGGGTCCTGCTTCTGCCGGGCTTCGAGGCCGATTCCGTCGTGGCGCTGCTCGAGGCCCGCCGGGTCGACACCTTCTTCGCCGTGCCCACGGTCTACCAGGCGCTGGTCGACCATCCCCGCTTCGCCTCGGCGCCGCTCGGCCACGTCCGCCACTGGGGCTGCGGCGGAGCGCCTCTGCCCGATGTGCTCGCCCGCCGCTGCCGCGACCTCGGCCTGAGGGTCTGCAACGGCATGGGCATGACCGAGACGGGGCCTACCGCCTTCCTCGCGGCTCCGGCGGATGCCTGGGATCGCATCGGCTCGGTCGGCAAGCCCCAGCTTCTGGTCTCGGTCCGGATCGTCGGCGGCGACGGCCGGGACGTTGCGGAGGGCGAGGTCGGCGACCTGCTGTTCGCCGGGCCGGCCGTGACTCCGGGCTATTGGAACGATCCGGAGGAATCCCGCGCGGCCTTCACCGACGACGGCTGGCTGAAATCCGGCGATCTTGCCCGCCGCGATCCGGACGGCTTCTACTGGGTCGCCGGCCGGCGCAAGGAGATGTTCATTTCGGGCGGCGAGAATGTCTATCCGGCCGAAGTGGAAAACGTCCTCGCCGGGCATCCGTCGGTCGCGGAGGCCGCGGTCGTCGCCGTACCCGATCCGCGCTGGGGCGAGATCGGCTGCGCCTTCCTTCGGCTCGCACAGGGTCGGCAGCGCCCCGGCCAGGCCGAGCTCGTGGCTTTCTGCCGGGCGCGGCTCGCCGCCTACAAGGTGCCGTCGAGCTTCGAATTTGTCGAAGACTTCCCGCGCACCGCCGCTGGCAAGGTGCAGAAGCATCTGCTTCACGCGGCCCTGCCGGCGGATCAGCCGGCCTCGGAATCGGCCCTGGCCTGAAAAAAATCCTCCCCCGCGGGCGCGCGGGGGAGGAGATCGAAGCTTTCGCGGGGCCGCTAGATGACCGCGAAATCGGCGGCCGTCAGCGTCTGGCCGACGGGCACGTAGGCGATGAGCAGGGCCGCTCCGGCGCCGTTGCCGTCTGCGTCGTAGAAGACGCTTCCGCTCTTCGAGTCGAAGATGATCCGGTCGTCGGCGTCCGCGGCGGAGGTGCCGAGGGCAAAGGCACTCGCCGCAAGCGCTCCGTCCGCAAGCCCGGTGAACACCGAGTTGTCCAGAACGATCTTGTCGACCCCAGCCTCGAAATCGCCGAGCCAGTCGAAATTGGCCGCGCCCGGCGCAGTGTTGAACAGGAACTGATCGGCCCCGGCATAGCCATAGAGCCGGTCGTTGCCGCCGCCTCCGGCAAGGACGTTGTTGCCCTGGGTTCCCCAGATGAAGTTGTTCAGCTCGTTCCCGGTCAGCGCCAGAGCCGCCGTCCCGGCGATATTGGCGGCCTGGAGGTTCTCGACATTGTGGTTGAGCGTGTAGTTGGCGGTCGCCGCGACCGTATCGGTCCCGCCGCCGGCATTCTCGACCACGACGTCGCCGGCATTGTCGACGAAGTAGAAGTCGTCGCCGCCATAGCCGATCATCACGTCGGAGCCGCCGGCGCCGTCGATGATGTTGTTGCCCTGGGTGCCCCAGATATAGTTGTTGACGGCGTTACCGGTCAGCGACAGCGGGTCCGTCCCCGCGATGTTGACCGCCTGCAGGTTCTCGACATTGGCGGCGAGCGTGTAGTTGATGGACGTCGCGACCGTGTCGGAGCCGCCGCCGGCCAGCTCGTAGGCGATGTCGCCGGCATTATCGACGTGGTAGAAATCGTTCCCGGCATAGCCGATCATGAAGTCCGCGCCGCCGGCGCCGTCGAAGACGTTGTTGCCCTGGGTT
>DASVPM010000142.1:0-5178 GCA_036382815.1 Allosphingosinicella sp. | reverse complement strand
CCGGCTTGTCAGCCGCGATAGCGTTCGCACAGAGCGGTCCACGCCGCGCGCAGCCCGACCGCGTCACCGCCCTTGGGCCTTCCGGGCTTCGCCGACCCGCGCCAGGCATAGGTGTCCAAATGGGCCCAGGGCACGTCTTTGGGCACGAACTTCTTCAGGAACAGGGCGGCCGTGACCGCCCCGGCCATGGGAGCGTCGGAAGAATTGCTCATGTCCGCGATATCGGAGGAGAGCATATCCTCATAGGGAGCCCAGAGGGGCAGCCGCCACACCGGATCAGACGAGGCCTCGCCGCCGGCGAGCAGGGCGGCGGCGAGGCTATCGTCGTTGGCGAACAGGGCCGGAAGGTCGGGCCCGAGCGCAACGCGCGCCGCCCCGGTCAGGGTCGCGAAGTCGAGGATCAGCTCGGGCTCGTCTTCCGCCGCTTTGGCGAGCGCGTCGCCGAGGATGAGCCGGCCTTCGGCGTCGGTATTGTCGATCTCGACGCTGAGCCCCTTGCGGCTGATCAGGACGTCGCCGGGCCGGAAAGCGGCGCCGGAGACCGAATTCTCCACCGCGGGTATGAGCAGGTGGAGGCGGACCGGGAGGCGGTTCTCCATCACCAGCCACGCCAGCGCGAGCGCATGCGCGGCCCCGCCCATGTCCTTCTTCATCAGCCGCATTCCCGACGACGGCTTGATGTCGAGCCCCCCTGAATCGAAGCACACGCCCTTGCCGACGATGGCGACCCGGGGATGCCGGCGGTCGCCCCATTCCAGCTCGACGAGGCGGGGCGCCCGATCGGGCGTGGCGGCGCGGCCGACAGCGGCGATCATCGGATAGCCTTCGTCCAGCGCGACGCCGGACGTGACGCAGATCTCGGCTCCGCATTCGGCGCCGACCTCGCGCACCGCGGCCTCTAGCTCGGCCGGTCCGAGGTCGCCGGCGGGGACGTTGACGAGGTCGCGGACGAGGCCGACGGCCTCGGCGAGCCTCACCGTCTCATCGATGCGCGCGGGCTCTGAGGTGAGCAAGACGCGCGGCCCGCTCTTGCCTTCGGCCTTCTTGTAGCGCTCGAACCGGTATTGGCCGAGCAGCCAGCCCAGCGCCGCCGGACCGGGAGTCCGGCCTTGGACCCTGTACTTCCCCTCGGGAAGGCTTTCCGCCGCCTTGGCGAGGCACCAGGGGCTGAGCCCGTCGACATCGGCGACTCCGAGCACGGCCGACCATTCCGACTGCTCGCCGGGCAGGATCGCAAGCTGGTAGCCCTCGCCGCGGAAGGCCTGCGCCAGAACCGCCTGCCGGACCCGGGAGGGCTGTCCCTTCAGCCAGGAGTCGAAGCCTTTCTTGTCGACAAGGATCAGGGCGGTCGCGGGCTGGCCCTTGTCGGGGCGCAGAAGGGCGGAGAAATCGGTCAGCATACTCACCACAGGCGGCTGGAGGGATGGATCAGCGCATCGGTCGAGGCGAAGTCGCGGCCGGTGCACAAGATGGGCAAGCCCAGGCGTTTAGCAGTTGCGTAGACCATCAGATCGAAAAGATTGAGTTGGCCGCCACGGCCATTGCCTGCGCCGTAGGCCAGGTTGGCTGCCGCCGCCAAGTCCGCATCTTCTCGGGTGAACGACTCGACCTTGAGCTCCGCCGAAAGGAGGTCCTCGAGCACCGATTCCGCTTCAGGGGCCGGTCGGGCGCCGCGCTCCGTCATGACCCGTCGATATTCCAGCAGCACGGGAGCGGGGACCAGACCGCCCCGGAGCATCGCGCGTTTCAGCGGGTCGCTTTCCGGCTCGTCCTTGGCCGAGGCCACGAGGGCAGAGGTGTCGACGATCACCTTGGATCGCCATTCTCGTCATATTCCAACGCGTCGAACTCCTTCATGCTCATACCGTCTTTCGGTACCTTGGCGATGAGGGCGTTGAGCTTTGCGAGCCGCCGCTCGACGGCTTCGTCGTCGCAAGGCGGCAGTGGAAGTTGCTCCAGCGCTTCCTCGACAACCTCCGCCTGGCTTCGGCCACTGCGGGTGAGCAGCTTCAACCGCCTGAGCGCCCGGTCGGACCGTATGGTGATCGGAGCCTGCTGACGGCGAGGGCGCATGGGGCGAACTTCTCAATGTGCATGCATAAGGAGATTGTCATGCATGTACGCTAACACGGCACTCCGAACAAGTCGTGCTCGTCGGCATCCTCGATCAGCACCCGGAGGATGTCGCCCGGCTTCGCGCCCGGAGCGTCGCGGAGGTGCACCTCGCCGTCTATCTCCGGCGCGTCGGCCTTCGATCGGCCCGTGGCGCCGCCTTCGCCGTCGGCGAGGTCGACGAGGACGTCGATCTCGCGGCCGATTCTGGCGTGGAGCTTCGCGGCGGAGATGCGGGCGGTAAGCTCCATCAGGCGGGCGTAGCGCTCCTCCTTCACGGCCTCCGGCACCGCGCCCGGGAGGTCGTTGGCTGCGGCGCCCTGGACCGGCTCGAAGCGGAACGCGCCTACGCGATCGAGCTGGGCTTCCTCCAGCCACTGCATCAGATATTCGAAGTCGGCGTCGGTCTCGCCGGGGAAGCCGACGACGAAGGTCGAGCGGATGGCGATGTCGGGGCAGATCTGCCGCCAGCCGCGGATCCGCTCCAGCACCTTCGCTTCGTTCGCCGGCCTGCGCATCGCTTTCAGGACGCTGCGCGAGGCGTGCTGGAAGGGGATGTCGAGATAGGGGAGGACCAGCCCGTCCGCCATGAGCGGGATGACCTGATCGACGTGCGGATAGGGGTAGACGTAGTGGAGCCGGACCCAGGCGCCGAGCTTGCCGAGCTCGCGAGCCAGGTCGGTCATATGGGCGCGCACTTCCCCGCCTTTCCACGGCCAGGAGGCGTGGCGGACGTCGATCCCGTAGGCCGAGGTATCCTGGCTGATGACGAGCAGCTCCTTCGTGCCCGCGGCGAGCAGCTTCTCCGCCTCGCGAAGGATAGCGTCGGGGCGGCGGCTGACGAGATCGCCGCGAAGGCTCGGGATGATGCAGAAGCTGCAACGATGATTGCAGCCTTCGGAGATCTTCAGATAGGAATAATGGCGCGGCGTGAGCTTCAGGCCGCCGTCCGGCACCAGGTTGAGATAGGCCGAAGGCGGCATGGGCGCGGCGACGTGGACGGCGCCGACGACCTGCTCGTATTGATGGGCGCCGGTGACGGCGAGAACCTGCGGGAAGCGCTGGCGGATGACGTCCGCTTCCTTGCCCATGCAGCCGGTCACGATGACGCGGCCGTTCTCCGCGATCGCCTCGCCGATCGCCTGCAGGCTCTCCTCCTTGGCGCTGTCGAGGAACCCGCAGGTGTTGACCAGCACGACGTCGGCGCCGGCATAATCGGGCGACATCTGGTAGCCGTCGGACCGGAGCTTGGAGAGGATGCGCTCCGAATCGACGAGGTTCTTCGGACAGCCGAGCGAAACCATGCCGACCTTGGGCGGGGAGGGGAGGATCGTTGCCATGGGAAGGGCGCTAGATAGGCGCGCGCGACGGATTTTCCTAGGGGCGCTCGCTATTCCCCTCCCTACAAGGGAGGGGCTAGGGGTGGGTCCGCCGAAGGCGGGCGAAACTCCGAGTCGGAAAGAGGTCTCGCTTCGCTCGCCTACCCACCCCCAACCCCCCCCTTCAGGGAGGGGAGTAACGGAGCGACGTGAACTCCCCTCCCGCCCTGCCGCGCTCCGTGGTCGCTCTCGGTTTCGTCAGCCTCGCAATGGACCTGTCGTCGGAGATGATCCACGCGCTGCTGCCCCTTTTCCTGGTCGGCACTCTGGGGCTCAGCGTGGCGGCGGTCGGGCTGATCGACGGAATCGCCGAAGCCACCGCCTCCATCACCAAGGTCTTCTCCGGCTGGCTGTCGGACCGGCTCGGCCGGAGGAAGCCGCTCATCCTGCTCGGCTACGGCCTCGCCGCTTTGTCGAAGCCGCTCTTCCCGCTCGCCGCCGGCACGCTGCCGGTGCTCGCGGCGCGTTTCGCCGACCGGATCGGCAAGGGCATCAGGGGCGCCCCGCGCGATGCCCTCATCGCCGACGTGACGGCCCCGGAGATACGCGGGCGCGCCTTCGGGCTGCGTCAGTCGATGGACACGGTGGGCGCCTTCGCGGGGCCGCTCGTCGCCATCGCGCTGATGCTCCTCCTCGCGAACGATATGCGGGCCGTCTTCTGGATCGCCGTCATCCCGGCTGCAATTGCCGTCCTTCTCGTGCTGTTCGCCGTGGAGGAGCCGGCCGCCGCGCCCGACGCCCGGGTCCGCCAGCCGTTGAGGCTCACCGAGCTGAAGGCGCTCGACCGCGCCTATTGGGCCGTCGTCGGGGTCGGCGTGCTGTTCACCCTGGCGCGGTTCAGCGAGGCCTTCCTGATCCTCAAGGCCTCCGCCGAAGGCCTGCCGCTGTGGCTCGCGCCGGCGGTGCTGGTGGTGATGAACCTCGTCTATTCGGCCGCCGCCTATCCGGCCGGGATCGTCTCCGACCGGATCGGGACTCGCGGCCTTCTGCTCGGGAGCCTGGCGGTGCTGACCGCGGCCGACCTTCTTCTGGCCTTCGCACCGGGGCTCGTCGCGGCCTTCGCCGCCATCGCCTTGTGGGGCCTTCACATGGGCCTGAGCCAGGGCCTCCTCTCCCGTCTCGTCGCGGATCGCTCCCCCGCCGCCCTGCGCGGCTCCGCATTCGGGCTGTTCAACCTCGCCACCGGCCTGGCGATGCTCGCCGCGAGCGTGACAGCGGGGCTGCTGTGGGACGGTTTCGGGCCGGCGGCGACCTTCCTGGCCGGCGCGGCGTTTGCCGTCGCCGCAGCGGTGGCGCTGGTCTTCCTCTCCCGCTTCGCGCGGGACAGGGGGACCCGAGCCGAAGGCTAGCGGGGTGAGGGTCTTGCCGAGTCGGCGGTACAGACCCTCACCCCCCACCGCGTGGCGACGGGCCCCTTGCTCTCGCGCGGAAAGCGGGAGAGGGAAGATTCACCCCAGCTCGCTTTCCTTCGCCGCCGTCGGCATGATCTCGACGATGCAGTCGCCGGCCCGCAAGGCTTGCGCCTCGGGCTCCCAGAACCCGTAAGGCACGCCGTCGCGGTAGATGCGGACTCCGATTCCCCGGGCTAGGGCGGCGAGGGGCTTGCCGCATTCGTCGTCGGTCACCACCCGCTCCGAAAGCTTCACCCGTCCGCTCGAGGAGGCGAGATCGGCGATATAGTCGGAGA